>CAVJTU010000014.1:0-50243 GCA_963652495.1 uncultured Oscillospiraceae bacterium | reverse complement strand
GCGAAGCTGCGAAAGCGGCTTTTAGCTGGCAAGGTACTTGCTATGGAGCGTTTACAATGATAATGCTCTAAAAAGTTCAGTCTAAAAAGTTTAGGCTAAACTTTTTAGAGCAATTGGAGGCTATCTATGAAATCTCAAACATCTTTAGCGGCTCGCAACTGCCGCTTACAAGAATGGAGCAAAATGGTTCATTCCTGCAATAACCGTCCGATTGGAATGTCAGTAGATGAATGGTGTCGGGAAAATTCCATTACCACAGCCAACTACTATTATCGCATGACTCAGGTACGAAAGGCCTGTTTGGATTCACTGTCAGATGAAGCGGTGAACCAAGAAGTTGTTCCAGTTCCAATGAATCTAGTTGCTCCAGCAGAAGAACCTTGTATAAAGAAGTTATTACCAGAGTCCGTTAAAGGTTCTTCTTTGGAATTCGATTTTCATGGCGCAACTCTTCGAGTTACCGATCAGACATCTGATGTACTCTTGGCGAAAGTGCTTGGGGTACTTGCCCATGTTGAATGATGCTGTCTGTTTTAAACAGGTATACATTGTGACCGGCTATACCGATCTTCGATCCGGAATTGATCGTTTGGCTGCCCTCATTACTTCGAAAACAGGAGACAATCCTTTCGTACCGGATACTCTTTACCTTTTTTGCGGTCGCAAAACAGATCGCATTAAAGGATTGACCTGGGAGCGAGATGGATTTTTACTCCTGTACAAACGATTAGAGAAAGGGCGATTTCAATGGCCGAGAAACGAATCTGCGGTGCAATCACTTACTGAGCAACAGTTCCGGTGGCTAATGGAGGGTCTAACCATTACCCCTAAACATACTGTGCAAGAGATTACACCGCCACAGTATCTGGGATAGTTCTTGTGCAATACGTAGAAATTTTTGTAGTTCATTTCCGATCAGAAACTTAGCAAGTTTCCATTTCTTCTACCACAAAAAACGAGCGTGAAAAGCATACAAGGTTCCTTCTATAAAGCCGCATTTCATTTTTGTTATTTCAAAAGCCATGCATTCTTTAGATGGAATTCAGCCTTGTATCCTCTTAAAACCATAGGCATTATGACGAACTCAAAACGAAACGAGATTCGCAAAAATCGCCCATTTATGATATAATGAGTCCATGAAGAGGAGGTTCATTATGGCGAAGACTTATACAGAAGAACAACTGAATACGTTTGATAAAGCGACATTGATTCAGCTTTTGCTGATGCAACAGTCACAGTTTCAGGAAATCGATAAAAAGCTACAGCTTCTGTTAGAGCAAGCCGCTGTACTGAAAAACAATCGTTTTGGTAAGAAATCAGAAAAACTGGGGATTGAGAATCAGATCAGCTTCATGGAAGTCGATGGTGACATCGTTTTCTTTAATGAGGCAGAAGCAGTAAATGCCCTCGTGCCGGAAGATGAAGAAAAGCCAACTAAGCCAAAGAATGCAAAGACAAAAGGCAAACGAACAGCTGACATCAAAGACCTTCCGGTTATTCCTGTCGATCATAGGATGACGGAAAGTGAACTGATTACGGAGTTTGGAGAGGATGGCTGGTATCAACTGGAAGATGAAATCTATCGTCGATACCGCTTCACCCCGATGAAGATTGAAATTGAAGAACACCATGTAGGTGTCTACAAATCCAAGAAAGACAATCATTTCAAAAAGGCAGAGCATCCGGCGTATCTCTTAAGAAACAGTTTAGTGTCGCCTACGTTATTGTCAGGCATCTGGAATGCAAAGTATGTAAATGCAGTTCCGCTATACCGTCAGGAACAGGAATTCCAGAGAATGGGAGTCTCCATTGACCGTGGTGAAATGGCGCATTGGACGATTTTGTGTGCGGAACGATATCTGTCTGTTTTCTATGATTACTTACATGAGAAGATGTATGACTATCATGTGCTTCAGGCAGATGAGACTCCGGTGCTCGTCTCAAAAGAAAATCGAACATCGGGAAGCAGGCATTACATGTGGGTATATCGTACCGGTAAGATGTATCAGGACAAACCAATCGTGCTGTATGAATATCAACCCTCTCGAAATGCAGATCATCCAAGAGTATTCCTAAAGGACTTTTAGGGAATCTGTGTGACAGACGGATACCAGGTTTATCATACACTGGAAAAAGAAAGGGAAGACTTACGGATTGCCGGTTGCTGGGCACATGCAAGACGGCGCTTTGATGAAGCGCTGCAGGCATTACCAAAAGATCAACAGAAAGATACGATTGCGTATTTTGCACTCAAGCAAATCCAAGCGATTTATCGCGAGGAAAACAAGCTTGAAGGGATGAGTGCGCAGGAACGTTTAAAAAACCGGCAACTAACAGTAAAGCCATTGGTAGATGCTTATTTTATATGGGTAAAGAAGAATGTACTTGTGGTTGCAGCGAAAAGCAAAACTGCAAATGGACTTACCTACTCGATCAATCAGGAAACTTATTTAAAGACGTTTCTGGAAGATGGGGAAGTGCCAATGGATAACAATGCAGCAGAACAATCTATCCGACCATTCTGCATAGGAAAGAAGAACTGGGTTATGATTGATACGATAGCCGGAGCAGAGTCTAGTGCAATGATTTATAGCATAGCAGAAACTGCAAAAGCGAATCATCTGAAACCTTATAACTATTTTGAATATCTTCTAACAGAGATACCGAAACATCTGGATGATCGTGACAATCACTTTTGTGAAGATCTTCTTCCTTGGTCGGATAAGTTGCCTGCCGAATGTCGAAAATAAAATGAACTGTAAGCCGCTCTCAGGAGCGGCTATTTGAAGTGGGTATACCCACTATTGAGCGTTTACGTTACAATAGCAAATATTGAGTGTAAATTATTCATTTAAATAGAAAACAGCAAAAAAACGGAGGAAAAATGCATGTCAAAAGTAATCATGATTCAGGGTACAATGTCAAACGCAGGAAAAAGCCTGCTTGCGGCAGGACTTTGCCGTATCTTTAAACAGGACGGCTACCGGGTGGCACCGTTCAAATCACAGAACATGGCATTAAACTCCTTTATTACAAAGGATGGCTTCGAGATGGGCCGTGCGCAGGTCGTGCAGGCCAAAGCGGCAGGTGTTGAACCATCCGTCTATATGAATCCAATCTTATTAAAGCCAGTCAGTGACATGGGCTCACAGGTCATTGTAAATGGAAAACCAGTCTCCAATATGCCGGCAAGAAAATATTTTGCTTATAAAAAGCAGCTGATTCCGGATATCATTCATGCTTTTCAAAAGCTGGAGAAACAGGCAGACATCATCGTAATCGAGGGTGCCGGAAGTCCGGCGGAGATCAATCTCAAGGCAGATGATATCGTCAACATGGGACTGGCAAAGCTCGTCGGTGCGCCGGTACTGTTAGCCGGTGACATCGACAGAGGCGGCGTATTTGCGCAGCTTCTTGGTACGCTGATGCTTTTAGAGCCGGATGAAAAAGAGTTGGTAAAGGGACTGATTATCAATAAGTTTCGCGGCGATAAGACCATTCTGGATCCTGGCATTGTGATGCTTGAAGAGCGCGGTCATGTTCCGGTAGCAGGTGTAATCCCGTATATGAAGGTTGCAATCGAGGAAGAGGACAGCTTGAGTGAAAAGCTGGAGCATAGCCAGATGGGACGAATTGATCTGGCCGTAATCCGTCTTCTGCGTATGTCCAACTATACCGACTTTGATGTATTTGAGCAGCTTCCAGGCGTGAGTGTGCGCTACGTACATAATGCAAGAGAACTTGGAACACCGGACTGCATTTTCCTTCCGGGAAGCAAGAATACAGTTGGCGATCTTTTGTGGATGCGTCAAAGCGGAATGGAGGCAGCAGTTAAGAAACTGTCAGCAACTACACCTGTAATTGGCATATGCGGCGGTTTTCAGATGCTTGGCGAATCAATTGCCGACCCGTTTGGTGTTGAGCAGGGAACCGATGCACCAGGAATGGGACTTCTTCCGATTCAGACGACTCTTACAAAAGAAAAGGTGAGAGCGCAGGTGACAGGAACAATTGATCATTTGAGTGGAATCTTCTCCTGTTTAAATGGCAGTCCATATGAGGGCTATGAGATTCATATGGGAAAGTCAACAGCCGTCAATGTCACAACAAAAAAAGACACAAGTGCAGGTCTGTCCCAAGAGCAAGCAGCTGGCGATCTTCCGGCTGTGGTATGCAGCGAGAATGGTATGGTATGTGGCAGCTACGTTCATGGATTGTTTGATGAGGGCGATCTGGCATGGAAACTTGTGAAGATGCTTGCAGATCGAAAACATGTGACGTTGGAGGAATTGCAGAGTGGCTTCGATTATAAAAAGTTTCAGGAGTCACAGTATGATCTGTTAGCTGATACCATTCGCCAGCATATGGACATGGATTTTGTATATAGTATTTTGCAGGAAGCAAAGATTTGAACCTTGTAGTCATAGGACAGAAACATTTTTGTAAATATTTTTTGCGAATAGTTTAAGGATGGTAATGCTGAAAGAAAGGATGAAAGAGATATTTACTATATATGGAAGCAATTCAGTTTTTGAGAGAAAAATACAAGATTACACCGCTGGATCCGGCAATATATGATGCAGTAAAAGCAAACTGGGACACAGTAGCAAAGCCGCTTGACGGACTCGGTCATTTTGAACAGATGACGTCACAGATTGGTGCAATTCAGGGCAGTACAAGTGTAGACATCTCGCCGAGAGCGGTGGTTATCATGTGTGCGGATAATGGCATTGTGGAGGAAGGCGTCAGCCAGTCTGGCAAGGAAGTGACTTTTGCGGTTGCGCAGTCGATGGGAAGGCGCAAGTCAAGCGTCTGCCGTATGGCAAAAGCATGTAATACCGATGTGATTCCAGTTGACATTGGCATTGATGATGAACGCACGATTGACGGTGTGGAAAATGAGAAAGTGGCATGTGGAACACGAAACTTCGCAAAGGAACCTGCCATGACGACAGAAGAGACACTTGCCGCGATTGAGACAGGCGTGCGTGTCGTAAAGCAGTGCAAAGAAAAAGGTTACCGCATTTTGGCAACCGGCGAGATGGGAATTGGAAATACCACGACGAGCAGCGCAATTACAGCAGCATTGTTACATCGGATTGCAGCAGAGACAACAGGCAGAGGGGCGGGACTTGACAGTGCAGGGCTTAGCCGCAAGCAGCATGTGATTCAGGCTGCGATTGACAAGTATGGTTTGTATCGTGCAGATGCATTTCGCGTATTGCAGACAGTCGGAGGACTGGATATCGCAGGCTTGACAGGTGTATTTATCGGTGGTGCAGTGTATCATGTTCCAATTCTTTTAGATGGACTGATCAGTGCGGCTGCAGCACTTCTTGCCAAACGCCTGATTCCGGGCACCGAGCAGTTTATGATTGCGTCTCATATGGGAAAAGAGCCGGCGGCAAAGGCAATTTTGGCAGAACTTGGATTAAAGCCGGTTATCTATGCGGATCTGGCACTCGGAGAGGGAACAGGTGCAGTAATGCTGTTTCCACTTCTTGAGCTTGTCATGTCTGTCTATAATGGACATACTGGCTTTTCTTGTCTGAATATGGAACCATATGAGCGATTAAGCTGATATCGGATCAGAAAGGATAAAAGAAAAATGGTTTATCTTGTTACAGGCGGAAGCGGCAGCGGAAAATCAGCCTATGCGGAATCGCTCTTGTCTGGTTTTGAACAGACTGACCACCGCTATTACATTGCCACGATGCAGGTCTATGGAGATGAGGGCAAAAAGCGCGTAGAGCGCCATCGAAAGCTGCGCGCCGGAAAAGGCTTTGTTACTGTGGAACAGACTGTGAATATTGGAGAAGCTCTTGAAAAAATTTGGACAGAAGAGTCAAATGAAAGAGGAAAAGAAAAGACAAGTCTACAAAATAAAACGCGGCAAAACAAAACTCAGAGTGAATCTGCTGCACTTGTCGAATGTGTCTCAAATCTTACTGCCAATGAAATGTTTGATGAAACGGGACTGCGAAGCGAACAGGAAGTAGTAAATCGCGTGGTGTCTGGGTTAAAACAGTTGTCAAAGTCAGTTCGAGAACTTGTTATCGTCACAAATAATGTGTTTGATGATGGTATTTTGTATGACGAATCGACCATGTCCTACATCCGTGCATTGGCGCGCATCAATATTGAACTGGCAAAATGGGTGGATGAGGTTACGGAAGTCACGGCAGGGATTCCCGTGATCTGGTATCAAAGGGGTCAAAATGCCTTTTGCCCCAAACATCATTGATTATAAGAAACGAAATTCAAACAACAAATAGGGTTAGGAGGATGAAAACAAATGGACAAGCCAAAACAAATCGCAAAATCCATGGCGATTGCATTTTCTATGTACTCGAAGATTCCCATGCCGCAGTTTGAGTGGAAAGAAGAGGACATGCGCTATTCCATGTGCTTTTTTCCATTCGTCGGCATTGTAATTGGTATAGTTTCATGGGGCTGGTGGCTGCTTTGCCGTCATTTTGGCATTGGCAAAATGTGCTTTTCTTTCATTGGTCTTGCAATCGTTCTTTTGGTAACAGGCGGCATTCATATGGATGGCTATATGGACACAATGGATGCCCTTCATTCTTATGGCAGTCGTGAGAAAAAGCTGGAAATTCTAAAAGATTCCCATATCGGTGCATTTGCTGTGATTATGACAGTACTGTATGTGCTGATTGCGGCAGGTGCGTATTCGGAAATCTCGAAGGCAAATGTGATGGCATCCTTCTGCGGTGCATATTTTCTGTCTCGCATCTTTAGTGCCATTGCGGTTGTATCCTTTCCGTGTGCAAAAAAAGAAGGTACCTTATATATGTTTGCTGATTCAGCACATGAGCGCATTGTAAAGACAAGCCTTTATGTGGAACTGGTGATCTGCGTCTGCTGGCAGATCCGGATGTCACCGAAGGCTGGTTTTATGCAGATTGTGTGCGCGGCAGCCGTGTTTGGCTATTATTACTTTAAAAGCAAAAAAGAGTTTGGCGGCATTACAGGCGATCTGGCCGGTTATTTTGTGACACTTTGCGAGGGTGCGCTGATGGTGATTGCGGCAGTTGCTTGCTTATAAAGTTCGTTACACTTGAAATAAAAAAATAGTTCGCCTTCTTAGATGTGTTATCGAAAAAACAGAGGGTGAATAGCGGTGACAGAAAATAATACAGAAAAGGATACAATTTGATGGAACTATATATAGGCGGTTTTGCACAGGGAAAACTCGAATATGTGCAGAATAAAAAGGCAGAGGAAGGCATTTCGATTGCGATAGTAATGGACTGTGCACAATCTGACTATCGGGAAATGTTACAAAACATTGACGGCAAAACAAAAAATAACATCGATGATGTGAATGATGCTGCAAATGGCATCATAATTATCAATCACCTTCACCTGTGGGTGAAAGATCTGCTGCATGAGGGTATGGAAGAAGCAGCCGTGCAGTCAACGATCCTTTCCTTGGTGCAGAGGCATCCGGACACGATTGTGATCTGTGACGAACTGGGAAATGGTATCGTTCCGTTAGAAAAGATGGATCGCATCTGGCGTGAACAGACAGGTCGATTGACAGTGGAGCTTGCAAAACAGGCAGAAAGGGTGGAACGTATCTTATGCGGACTGGGACAACGACTGAAATGACAATCACACTCTATTTGATTCGCCATGGGGCAACCGAATCCAACAAGAGACACGCATACCTTGGACGAACAAATGAGCCATTATCAAACGAGGGCGGCGCACAGATTCTTTCCTACAAAGATGCAGGGATTTATCCGGCTTTGTGCAATGATTTCCTTACTTTTTCAAGTCCCCTGCTTCGCTGTCTTCAGACAAAAGACCTTCTTTATCCGGACAACCTTGCAATTTTGATACCAGAGTGGATGGAGATGGATTTTGGCCGATTCGAGGGGAAAAATTATCAGGATTTGAATGGAGATCCCGATTATCAGCGATGGATTGACAGCAACGGCACAATTGCATTTCCAGAGGGGGAAAGCCGCGCAGAGTTTATAGCGCGGTCTATGGCAGGATTGAAATGGTGTATCGATTGTATGGAAGAAAAGATGAAAACAAGCGCAGTCTGTATTGTACACGGCGGTACGATCATGGCAATTTTAAGCAGCCTGACCGGCGGTGATTATTATGACTATCAGGTAAAAAATGGTCAGGGATATAAGCTCGTGCTGTCATTGAATAAAGACAGCAGCGTGAAAGGAATGCACCTTACACAAGAAAAATAAAATAGTAAGAAATCAGAAACATAAGAGATAAGAAAATAACAACTCATAACAAATATAGTTAAGGAAGAAAATAAATGACAATATGGACACATATGCTGGCATTTGTCAGCGGTTTTTTTCTGGACTGCCTGTTCGGTGATCCATACTGGATGCCGCATCCGGTACGCTTTATGGGAAATCTGATCAGCTTTCTTGATAAAAAGTTAATGGGAGAAAAGCACAAAGGAGAGGAAAAAAAGGCCGATATTCAAAACGGTACAGGTGTGAAAGACGCCGCAGTCATGCGAAATGAACGTACAAAAGGAATCCTTCTCGTAATCTGTGTGTTGGCAGCAACGGCTCTTATATCGAGCGTCATTTTTTGTGGAGCATACGCAATTCACCCAGTTGTTGGTTTTGTAATTGAAGCAATTATGACATACCAGATTTTAGCAGCGCGATGCCTGCAAAAAGAAAGTACAAAAGTATATCGGGCATTACAAAAAAATGATCTGCCAAAAGCACGCTATGCGGTTTCCATGATTGTGGGACGGGATACGGATGTTTTAGACGAGGCAGGTGTGGCACGCGCAGCAGTCGAGACCGTAGCGGAAAGCACATCAGACGGAGTGATTGCACCGATGCTGTATACAGCGCTTGGCGGACCTGTGCTTGGAATGCTGTATAAGGCAGTTAATACCATGGATTCCATGGTCGGCTATAAAAGCAGCCGCTATTTGTACTTTGGACGCGCGGCAGCTAAGTTTGATGACGTTGTCAACTGGATTCCGGCAAGAATCAGTGCGATTCTTTTAATTTTAGGCTGTGCATGCTTAAAAACGTTTCAATTTGGCAAGGAAGCATCAATCTATGATGCAAAACGTGCATATCGCATCTGGCGAAGGGATGCCCGCAAGCATGCAAGCCCCAACGCCGGACATACCGAGTCGGCTTGCGCGGGTGCGCTTGGTATCCGTCTGGCAGGTGATACCATTTATGGCAATAAGGTAATTCAAAAGCCATACATCGGTGATGATACAAGACCGGTTTCACCAGAGGACATTTGCCGCTGCAATCACCTAATGTACGCCGCTGCCATTCTCGGGGAGCTGATTTGTACTATGCTAATGGCGCTTCTGCCGCGGCTGATGTAAATATTTTCAGGCTGCACTAAAAAAGAGGGGGCAAAAAATGGACAATCCTATAGAAAAAAGCGCACACGGCGGCGATGTATACCGCAACGCAGTTGACCTTGACTTTTCGGTAAATATCAACCCGTTTGGCATCCCCGTCGGGGTAAAACGTGCTCTTATGGAAGCAATCGAAGTCTGCAACCGGTATCCGGACGCGCAGGCAGAGGCACTTCGCAATGCCATGGCAAAAAAAGAGGCAGTGCCAACGGACTGCCTCCTGTTTGGAAATGGCGCATCTGAGCTGTTTGTGACCATTATTCATGCGAAAAAGCCAAAGACCGTGCTGATTCCGGTTCCGTCCTTTTCGGGATACCAGAGTGCAGCAGCCTGTGAGGACTGTCAGGTGCGCTATTACGATATGAAAAAAGAGGATGATTTTTCCCTCACAGATGATTTCATACATACACTAATGGAGCAGATAAAAAATCACGATGCGCCAGATTTGATTTTTTTAGCAAATCCGAATAATCCGACAGGAAAATGCATCCGACCAACCATTCTTTTACAATTACTTTCGCTCTGTGAGATACATAATATTACACTGATAATCGACGAGTGTTTCCTTGAATTTACAACGCACTCAGACGAGAGCCTTGTGACAAAAGCCGTGCAGTCACCGAATTTGATCGTTGTCCGTGCATTTACAAAGATTTACGGCATACCGGGTGTGCGTCTTGGCTATCTTGCAGCCACAAAGGAAAATGTCAAACAGTTAAAAAAACAGCTTCCAGAGTGGAATGTGTCACTGCTGGCGCAATATGCAGGTGTGGCTGCGTTAAAAGAAACGGATTTTGTAAAGGACACAGTAGTCTATGTAAAAAAGCAGCGTGAATACTTGACCGGGCAGCTTCGGGCACTTGGCCTTACGGTATGGTCTGGCGAGGCGGATTATCTTCTTATACAGTCCGATGATGACTTGTATCATGCATTGCTGCAAAAGAAAATCCTGATTCGTGATTGCAATAATTACGAAGGACTGGAACAAGGATATTATCGTATTGCCGTAAAACGAGAAGAAGAAAATAAAAGACTGATACAGGCATTAAAAGAGTGTCTGGCAGAAACAAAGTGCAAATAACTCCTGACTGAAGTCACGAGGTTTTCTTGCACAAATTTTCATTAAAACAGAAACATAAGAGGCAAAAGTAAGAAAAATCGTAACTGCTCAGTATCTTCACAGTTACGATTTTCCTACTTTATTGTATCAATATCATATGGTGTACTCTGGTATACATAGAAATTCAACCAGTTTGAATAAAGAAGCTGACCGGTGGAACGCCAGGTGACTAAGGGTGCCTTTGTCGGGTCATCATTTGGAAAGTAATTAACCGGAAGATCGACGCTTGTGAGTCCTTTTTCCATGTCACGAGCATATTCAAGTGCCAGCGTATTCGCATCATATTCTGCGTGACAGGTAACAAAGAACTGTCTGCTGTCCGTTGTCTTTGCAATTGCAAGACTTCCATCCGTTGTCAGTGCCATCACTTCAAGTTCCGGTACTGCTTCCACATCAAAAACACGTACATCCGTTGCGCGAGAGTGTGGTGCAAGGAACTGATCGTTAAAGCCACGAAACAGCGGAGATGTCTTCTTTAAGATCTGGTGTGGAAAAATGCCAAACAGCTTCTTATCCAGATCAAACTTTTTGATGCCATAATGATAGTACAGTCCGGCATAAGCACCCCAACACAGATGAAACGTACAGTGAACGTGAGTCTTTGTCCACTCCATGATCCTGCAAACCTCATCCCAGTAGATGGTTTCCTCATATGGCACGTAGTCAAGCGGTGCTCCGGTAATGATCATGCCGTCATAGTGACGGTTTTTGATCTGCTCAAAGGTATAGTAAAACTGCTTTAAATGGTTTGGGTCGGTATGAGTTGAAGTATAGCTGGATGTCTGCAAGAAATCTACACAGACTTGAAGCGGTGTGTTGGACAGCTTGCGCAGCAGCTGTGTTTCTGTGACAACCTTTGTCGGCATCAAGTTTAAGATCAGAACATTTAACGGGCGGATGTCCTGATGCATGGCGCGATGTTCCGTCATAACAAATATATTTTCAGCCTCCAGTATCGCATGAGCCGGAAGCGAATCGGGTATTCGAATGGGCATAAAATTTATTCTCCTCTCAATGGTCAGTACGTTGATAGTAACGCAGTTTGAAAGAAAAGTCAATGGTGGGGCGGTAATTCAGTTTTTTTCTGTCGACAGTCGGCAGAGTTGATGGTATAATAAATTTATGTAAATGATACCAGATTGCCACGTGCTTTGCACTCTCACAATCTTCAAAAATATTCGCAATCTTACTCATGTTTTTTGCGGGTCAAGAGGTCAAAAATCCTCTTGCAAGCAAGCTTGCATCGGCTTTCTGACTTTTTGACCCTGGTATCATGTAAATTAGGAAATAGTTACGAAAGAAAGGATATCAGATGGAACTAAAATTTACGCTGCAATATTCAAATCCACATATTATAAGGCAGGTAGCGATACCGGAAAAATTCACTTTACAGCAATTGTATCGTGTAATCTGTATTTGCGTGAATCGAGAGACACTGGGTACAGATGTAAGATTTTTGAAAAATGGTGTGGAATTAGAAAAAACACAGCAGATAACGCAGGAAATGTTTTCATCTGAAGCACAGGTAATTTGTTCCTGTAATGATAAGACAAATAAATGGGAGTGGCGCATTGAGGCTGTTTTTGAATCGAATCAGCTTTCAAAGGAGCAAGATGGAAAAGTTCCTAAGCTGGTACATTTTCAAGGAATCCATATAGGAAGTAAGGCAAAAAATGTAGTTGAATTTAACAGTTACGCCAATCATTGGTACGATCAGGAAGATCAGATTGTGCTGGATAATTTAATTAATGTAAGGTTGGGGCTGCTTTTTGCAGACAAACAATTAGATAATCAAGATAGTACGATCAAGTTTACAAGGCTGAAGAGTTGTTTGCTGCAAGTTTCAATGCTGAAAGTAGATGAGATGAAAGAGATAGAGAAGAAGTTTGCAATGAAGCATCCGGCAAATGTTCCGAAAAACAAAAGAACACAGCTGATTGTAAATGATTATGTGAGCGATCCTCTTACGATAAAAATGGCGCTTGAAAGCCTGACAATGGCAGAATTTGATGCCTTTTTGGAATTGTATGCTTGCGCCGGGACACTAGAAATAAAGAAAAACGGAAATCATCGTGGAAATTACAGGACATTGTCAAGATATGGCTTGGTGTCTGTGAAGCCAGTCGAGTATGGCAGAGGAATAAGAGTTGATATGAGCATAGAGCTTGCAATGGGAGCACGACACTTTATGGATGAAGAAAAAAAGAGTGAGCTTCAAAGAATGGTGATTGCAAGAGCAGTGATTGAAGCATGTATCAATTTGTATGGATTTGCCAGTTATTGGCATTATAATAAATTGATTGAAGCATGTTATAATAAATTTTTCTCACCGGAGCAAAAACAGCAGTGTTGGGATACAATCGTTGCCATGGAAGAAAGAGGTCAGGAAACATATATTTATTCGAAAGCATTAAAGGTATTTTGTAAAACACTGGCAGATCAAATGTGGATCCTTAAACAATTTGAGCAGGGATTTGAAGCACTGCCATATTATATTCCCACTATAGATGTTATAAAACAGACACAAGAGTATGGTTTGGCATATCCAACTTCTGAATATGAAGATTTGTGCGAAGTGGTAAAACAAAATTGCACACAGTATTATGATTCGAGAGAATTAGCGGCCAGGATGCTGCAGGATTGTATCGAAGGGGAAAAGCCAAGATGGGTTGCAGAGGATTATAAGCAATTTTGTCTCAAACGTACCGTGGGTGTTAAAAATTTGGGGGAAGCACTGATAAAGATAGATGCCAACATCAGGCGCCCGGAATATTATGGACATACAAAAAATGAGTACAGTAAGCTTTTAGGAGGAAAGGTAAAGTGAGTTACAGCATAAAAAATGCACTTGCCGATTTTAAAAAAGAAGATTTGGCGAGCGGAATGATTACCATTTTAAAAGCTCATCCAAGAAAACTGGAAAGAAAAAAAGCAGACGGCATGTTAATGCTGAAATTGGAGGGGCAGGGAACAATCGATTCCTATCCGGCAGAAGTTTATCTGGATGAACAACATGGTGAATTGGTGCAGACAAATTGCCGTTGTAAACAATTTCAAAAGCAATATTTTTGCTGTGATCATGTGGCAGCTGTGCTGATGCAGTATATGAAAGAGACATATGGTCAGGATGCAGTTAAGCAGTCCGAGATTTTTCCTTTAATGATTCGGAAAACTCAGGTAGAGGATCCATTTCTTCCGGGAATCTTAAAGGACACGGACGCGGAAATGATGGCGATTTTAAAGGACGGATTTGCGAAAAAACAATCGCTCCCGGTTCAGAATCCGGCAGCAAAACAACCACTTTCATTGCGGGCAAAGTGCTGTATTGGCGAATGTAAAGATGGACTTTTATTGGAACTTCGCATCGGCGAGTCAAGGATGTATGTAATACAAAATTTAAATGAGTTCTTTTATAAGTGGACAGAAAAAAAGACAATTGAGTTAGGAAAATATACAAAATTTGCGCCGGATGAGTCGTTACTGGATGAGAGTGGACGTCAGGTAATTCGCTTCCTTTTAGAAGAATATCTCAGTGACAAAATACCTGGAAGAAGCAGTTACTCTTATTATGGATATTCAAGTCATCAGGGGCGTTCGGTGTCAATTTATGGGAGCCGTATCGACACTTTTATGAAAATGATTGCAATACATGGCGTGAGTCTGCTTTCGAATGAAAAAGAAACCGTCTTTTACAGAGATGAAATGTATAATCCTCAAATTCAAGTGACAAAACTTGCCTATGGAGCAACTGTAAATGTTGAAAAATATACAGTTCTGTGTGAGAGTTTTGATTATAGCTATGTTTTATCGGGAGATACCATTTATCGTATGAAAAAGCCTGAGCCTGCAGTACAAAAGGTGCTTGAACTATGCCAGAGTAAGCGAGAGCTTTTTGTATCGGATAAGGATCTTCCGACTGTGACAAGGGATATGCTTGCAAATCTTCAGGATACGGCGAGAATCTCTTATAACGGTATGGATCTGGTCAAGTACCTGCCGCCGAAGCCAACGCTTGCACTATATCTTGATTATCCGCAGGAAAATATGATTACATGTGATGCAGCAGCTGTATATGGCGAGAAAAAGTACCATATTTATGGAAGGGAACGCTATAATCAGAAACGAAATTTTACAGAGGAACATAGACTTGCAAAATCAATCCAGTCCTATTTTAATGCATTCGATCAGGAAAAGAATCTTCTTGTCTATTCGGGAGATGAGTCGGATATTTTTGACTTTCTTTCGCAAACAATTCCCAAATTGCGGGAGAAAAGTGAGATTTATGTAACAGATGCGATGAAGCGTCTTCGTGTTGTGCCATCGACTGGTTTTCAGGTCGGAGTGGCTGTTTCTGGCGGACTTCTTGAGATGTCGATGGTGTCAAACCAGTTTAATAAGGCAGAACTGGCTGAAATTTTATCTTCCTATGATCGGAAAAAGAAATATCATCGTCTGAAAAGTGGTGAGTTTATCACTTTTAATGAGGAACAGGAGCAGGTGATGTCCGTCTTCTCAGACGCGATAAAGAATTATGCGGATAAAAGAAATCCAGACACCGTGATCCGGATGCCGCTTTTTCGGACACTCTATCTGGATGAGATGTTAGCAGAGAGAGAGTCTGTCGAGCTTAAGAAAAACCGCGAATACCGAAAACTTGTCGGAAAGATGAGAAGCTATGAAAATGGTGATTACGAGGTGCCGCAGTCACTTGATACAACATTGCGTGAGTATCAGCGTGACGGATTTTATTGGATCAAAACATTAAAGGAAAATGGCTTTGGCGGCATCTTAGCGGATGACATGGGTCTTGGAAAGACAATTCAGGTATTGACATTTTTACTGTCAGAAAAGGAACAGGGAAAGACAGGCGATGAACTTCGTACATTGATCGTCGCTCCGGCGTCTCTTGTCTACAACTGGAAAAGAGAAATCGAGCGTTTTACACCGCAGCTGTCGGTTTGTGTGATGGCAGGTACGGCGCACGAGCGAAAAGAACTGCTCCAAAGCCTGAAAAATCAGCAGACTTTGCAAAATCGGAACAAGCAGGAAATGGAGCAAAGCCAACAAGATCAGGCAGCAGGTGCGGATGTGTGGATTACATCATACGATCTGTTGAAGCGTGATATTGAATTCTATCAGGACATTGTATTTGCCAATCAGATCATCGACGAAGCACAGTATATCAAAAATCAGACGACACACGCAGCCAAATCAGTTCGTCTTGTAAACAGCAGCTTCCGTATGGCGCTTACCGGAACACCGATGGAAAACCGGTTAAGCGAGCTGTGGAGCATCTTTGACTATTTGATGCCGGGATTTTTGTACGGCTACACGCGCTTTCGAAGCGACCTTGAGACACCGATTGTCTCCAGCAAGGATGAAGATGCGATGACACGTCTTCGCGCGATGATTCATCCGTTTATCCTTCGCCGCCTGAAAAAAGATGTATTAAAAGAACTTCCGGAAAAACAGGAGGAGATTGTGATGGTTGCGCTTTCAGGTGAGCAGAAAAAGCTCTACCAGGCGCACGCACAGCGATTAAAAATGTTTCTGGAAGATCAAAACGACGAGGACTTTGCGCAGAATAAGCTTCAGGTGCTTGCTGAACTGACAAAGCTTCGTCAGCTTTGCTGCGGACCGGAGTTGCTCTTGGAAAATTATAAGGGAGAAAATGCAAAGCTGGAAGCTTGTATCGAGCTTGTCAGCCGTGCCATAGAGAGTGATCATAAAATACTTCTGTTCTCCCAATTTACTTCGATGCTGGATCGAATTGGTGCGGAATTAAAGAAAGCGAAGATCGACTATTACCGTATTGACGGCAGTGTAAAAAAAGAAGCGCGCATGGAAATGGTAGAAAAGTTCCAAAATCCACAAAATCAAGTGGCGGTATTCTGTATTTCCTTAAAAGCCGGCGGTACCGGACTGAATCTGACCGCAGCTGATATTGTGATCCACTACGATCCGTGGTGGAACAGGGCGGCACAGAATCAGGCAACGGATCGTGCTCACCGAATCGGTCAGAAACACGCGATCAATGTCTATCAGTTGATTGCAGAGGATACGATTGAGCAAAAAATCTGCGAGCTTCAGCAGGCAAAGTATGATCTGGCAGAGGAAGTACTTTCGGGTGATGGTATCAGCAGTATTCAGTTCAATAAAGATGAGATCATGAACCTGTTAGGAAAGTAACGTTTGAACGATGCGACATATTTTTGGCAGTTGTGCTACATAAACAGAATATTTTTTGTACGAATTTACATGCGGTGGCGAAAAAGACTTGCACAAGAGATATTTTTTTGCTATGATACTTATTAAGTATGGAGTCGAAAGACCGGTCAGAATAAGGGGGATCCGATGGATATCCGATGCAAGCGGTGCCTGCTTCGAGAAATGGCAGATGAAGATATGTATCACAGGATACGGCGGACGATTGATGCGATCCCCAATGAACTTCGGTGTCCGCAGGACGAGTATGATATGCGCCTTGCATCATGCAAGGCGTGTGAAAAGCTGATTGGCGGCATGTGCCGTGTATGCGGCTGTTTTGTTGAAGTTCGGGCTGCAAAAAAAAGCGAGCATTGTCCGGGTGTACCATGCCGTTGGGACAGACTGTGATCTGAGACTTAATATCAGCAAAGAAGGCTTCCTCAGAAGAACTTCATTTTGCTTATAAATGCTGCATGGCAGCAGAAAGAAAACGGAGGAAATGCAATGAAAGAAACAATAATGCAGTTTGGTGAAGGCGGATTCTTACGCGGTTTCGTTGACTATTTTTTCAAGAAGCTGAATGATGCCGGTGTATACGAAGGAAAGGTTGTTGTAATCCAGCCGATCGACAAGGGTATGGTAAAGATGCTCAATGATCAGAACTGTGAGTATAACCTGTACTTAAGAGGTATTCAGAATGGTGAGGAAGTAGTTGAGCATACTCACGTTGATGTGATCTCCAGAGGTATCAATCCATATGAGGATTTTGACGCGTACATGGCATTGGCTGAAAATCCGGATCTTCGCGTAATCGTATCCAACACTACTGAGGCAGGTATCGAGTATCTTGGAACTGAGAAGTTAGATGATAAGCCGGCTAAGTCTTATCCGGCAAAGCTGACCCAGTTCTTATATAAGAGATTCCAGACCGGCTTAAAGGGATTCATCCTTTTGCCATGTGAGTTAATTGACCACAACGCAGATACCTTAAAGGAGTGCGTATTAAAGTATGCAGATCTGTGGGAATTAGGTGATGAGTTCAAAAACTGGCTGCTGTCTGAAAATGATTTCTGCAATACATTAGTAGACCGTATTGTAACCGGATATCCAAGAGGAGAGGCAGAGGACATCTGCAAGGAGTTAGGCTATACCGATAACCTGATCGATACTGCTGAGATTTTCCATCTGTGGGTAGTTCAGGGACATCATGAGGATGAGCTGCCATTCAACAAGGCCGGCTACAATATCGTATGGACCGATGACGTTGCACCATATAAGAAGAGAAAGGTTCGTATCTTAAACGGCGGACATACCTCCATGGTACTGGGGGCTTATCTGTATGGTCTTGAGACAGTAGGTGAGTGCTTAAAGGATGAGACCGTAAGCAGCTACTTAAAGCACTGCATCTTCGAGGAGATCGTTCCGACTCTTGGAAATACGCAGACCGATATCGACTTTGGAAAGGCTGTTCTGGAGCGTTTCGCCAATCCATTCATCCGTCACCTGCTTCTGTCTATCGCACTGAACTCTGTAAGCAAGTTCCAGGTTCGTGTACTTCCGACCATCCTTGAGCATAAAGAAAAGTTCGGCACTTATCCGGAAGGTCTTGTAATGTCTATGGCAGCTTTGATTGCATTCTATCGTACCGATAAGGCAAACGATGGCGCTGATATTATGGAGTTCATGAAGACTGCAAGCGTAGAGGACATCATGAAGAGAGAGGATTACTGGCACGCAGATCTGACTGAGATGATTCCAATGGTACAGAAGTACTACGATGTCATCGAGAAGGACGGCATGAAGGCAGCTTACGATCTTGTATTAAGCAAGTAATTTCTTATCATACATACGAAAACAGCCGGACCTGGTGGTTCGGCTGTATGCCGTAAACGGATATTTATGGCAGAATGCGAACAGAAAGGCATGTTGATTTTATGAAGACTTACATTCAGATTAATCCGCAGGATAATGTCTGTGTTGCACTGGCTCCAATTCCAGCCGGTACACAGATTAACGCAGGCACGACCGTGACTACACTTGAGGATATTCCGCAGGGACATAAAATTGCCCTTGCTGATATCAAAGAAGGCGAAAAGGTCATCAAGTACGGTTTTCCGATTGGTGTCGCAAAGCAGGACATCAAGGCTGGTGCCTGGGTGCATGTTCATAATGTAAAGACAGGTCTGGGCGATGTGCTGGATTATGAGTATCATTCGTCCGGAAAAGAGCTGGATCCAACCGAGAAAGCACATTTCATGGGTTATCGCCGTGAGGATGGCCGTGTCGGTGTCCGCAATGAGATCTGGATTATTCCAACCGTTGGCTGTGTAAATTCTATCGCATCCGCACTGGAGAAGCAGGCAAAGAGCCTGGCAGTCGGCACGGTAGAGGATGTTGTAGCATTCCCGCATCCGTATGGATGTTCCCAGATGGGCGGTGATCAGGAGAATACCAGAAAGGCCCTCGCTGATCTGATTCATCATCCAAATGCAGGCGGTGTGCTGGTACTCGGACTTGGCTGTGAGAATAGCAATATTTCGGTACTGATGGACTACATCGGTGAGTATGATAAGAACCGTGTAAAGTTCTTGCAATGTCAGGATGTAGAAGATGAGCAGGAAACTGCAATGGAACTGCTAAAGGAGTTAGCGGCATATGCAGGCACCTTCAAGCGTGAGCCGATTGATGCATCCGAGCTGATCATCGGCATGAAGTGCGGTGGTTCAGACGGACTGTCCGGTATTACGGCAAACCCGACTGTCGGTGCGTTCTCCGATCTTTTGATCTCAAAAGGCGGCACTACTATTTTGACCGAGGTTCCGGAGATGTTCGGAGCGGAGACGATTTTAATGAACCGCTGTGCAAATGAGGAATTGTTCCACAAGACAGTTGGTCTGATCAACAATTTTAAGAATTACTTCACAAGCCACAACCAGACAATCTACGAGAATCCGTCTCCGGGAAATAAAAAAGGCGGTATCTCTACACTTGAGGACAAGTCCTTAGGCTGTACGCAGAAGTCTGGAAGTGCACTTGTTAAGGGCGTGCTGGAGTATACCGAGCCGGTTCACACGAAGGGTCTGAACCTTTTAAGCGCACCGGGCAACGATCTGGTTGCTGCAACAGCACTGGCACTTTCCGGCGCACATATCGTTTTATTTACAACCGGAAGAGGAACCCCGTTTGCTTCCCCTGTTCCGACTGTAAAGATTTCCAGTAATTCCAAACTGGCCGGTCATAAAGACAACTGGATTGACTTTAACGCTGGCCGTCTGGTAGAGGATATGCCTATGGAGATGCTTTCCAAGGAACTGTTCGAGTATGTACTCGCAGTTGCTTCCGGAAAGAAGGTAAAGGCAGAAGAGGCCGGTTTCCACGATATGGCAATCTTCAAGCAGGGTGTAACACTGTAATAAAGAATGATGCAGGTGCTGTAAGCATCTGTTCATCAGATAGAGAATTGGAGTTCATATAAAAAATATTCACTCATCTAGGAAAGGATAGGATATTATTATGAAAACATTTATGGGAAAGAATTTCCTTCTGTCAACGGATACAGCAAAGGAGTTGTTCCATGATTATGCAGAGAACATGCCGATCATTGACTATCACTGCCACATCAATCCGAGAGAAATTTATGAGGACCGCAAGTTTGAAAATATCACTCAGGTATGGCTGGGCGGCGACCACTACAAGTGGCGTCAGATGCGTTCCAATGGTATTGATGAGAAGTACATCACCGGAGATGCTACCGACAGAGAGAAGTTCCAGAAGTGGGCAGAGACTCTTGAAAAGGCAATCGGCAACCCGCTGTATCACTGGAGCCATTTAGAGCTGCAGAGATATTTCGGTTATCATGGTGTATTGAACGGAGAGACAGCAGAGGAAGTATGGAACCTTTGCAACGCAAAGCTTGCTGAGGACTCCATGACCGTTCGCAACATTATCCGTCAGTCCAACGTAAAGGTAATCTGCACTACGGATGACCCGATCGACAGCCTTGAGTGGCACAAGAAGATCGCAGCAGATGAGACAGTAGATTTCAAGGTATATCCGGCATGGAGACCAGACAAGGCCATGAACATCGAGAAGCCGGATTTCTTAGAATACGTACAGAAGTTGGCTGACGTATCTGGAATCAAGGTTGACAGCGTAAAGAGCCTGTTAGCAGCAATCGACAACCGTATGGAATTTTTCGATTCCATGAAGTGCTGCGTATCGGATCATGGTCTGAACTACGTTGTATATCAGCCGGCAAGTGAGGAAGCAATCGAAGCCATTTTCCAGAAGAAGGTTAGCGGAAAGCAGCTGACTCAGCTTGAGATCGACCAGTATAAGACTGCATTCATGATTCACGTAGGCAGAGAGTATCATCGCCGCGGATGGGTTATGCAGCTGCACTATGGATGCAAGCGCGACAATAATACTTTCCGTTACAACCAGTTAGGACCGGATACCGGATACGATTCCATCAACAACGATGCGACCGCAGCACAGTTGGCTGATTTCTTAAATGCACTCAGCACTACAAATGAGCTGCCGAAGACCATCCTGTATTCCTTAAATCCGGCTGACAACGAGATCATCGGAACCATTATGGGCTGCTTCCAGGACAGCGAGGCAGTAGGCAAGATCCAGCACGGTTCCGCTTGGTGGTTCAATGACAACAAGTCCGGCATGATTAATCAGATGGTAAGCCTTGCAAACCTTGGTCTGCTTGGAAACTTTGTGGGTATGCTGACCGACTCCAGAAGCTTTTTGTCTTACACCAGACATGAGTATTTCCGCCGTATCCTTTGCGAGTTAGTAGGAGGATGGGTAGAGAACGGCGAGTATCCATATGATAAGAAGGCATTAAAGAATATTATCGAGGGTATCAGCTACAACAATGCAAAGGCATATTTTAACTTCAAGGATTGATCTTATATCCTGAGATAGAAATAGTAATTAAAACGGAGGCGGGTTGCGGTGCAGAGAGCATCGTCAATCCGCCCGATAATAAATCGAATTATGGAGGTGCATAGTATCCTTTATGGATAGTCACAGTATGACCTTGGTGGTCGCTTTAATTTTATTAATGATGGGTTCTGCTTTTTTTTCGGCTACAGAGACAGCTTTTTCCTCTATGAATAAGCCGCGAATGAAGAATCTTGCAGCAGAAGGAAACAGAAAAGCAAAGCTTGCTTACAAGCTTGCAGAAAATTATGATGAGCTGATTTCGAGTACACTTGTAGGAAATAATATTGTAAATATTGCAGCCGCAACCATTGGTACACTTCTTTTCGTAGGGTGGTTAGGCGGAAATGGTGCAAGTGTTTCAACCATATTCATGACAGTAGTTACATTACTTTTCGGTGAGATTACGCCAAAGAGTCTGGCAAAGGAATGTCCGGAACAAATAGCAATGGCAGTGGCACCGGTTATGAATGTGCTGATTACCATATTGAAGCCGCTGAATTATCTTTTGATTAAGTTAAAGAGCAGTGTAGGAAAGCTTCTCAAGGTAAGCGGATCAAGCAGTGGTATTACAGAAAATGAGCTTCTCACCATAGTAGATGAGGCAGAGCAGGTTGGCGGGCTGGACAGCAACGAGAGTGAGTTGATTCATAATGTAATTGAATTTAACGATCTTCAGGCAGGAGACATCATTACACCACGTGTCGATGTCACAGCGGTAGACATCACAACGCCAAATGAAGAGATTGCAGAGGTTTTTAAGACATCTGGCTATTCCAGAATCCCGGTATACCGCGATACCGTTGATGATATCGTTGGCATTTTATATGAGAAGGATTTTCATAACTATGTAGCAGGAACCACAAATTCCATAGAGACGATCATGAAGCCGGCTGAATTTATTCCGCCGACTGTTAAAATATCGGAACTTTTAAAGAAGTTTCAGAAGACGAAGCTGCATATCGCCGTTGTTGTCGATGAGTTTGGCGGTACGGAAGGTATCGTTACCATGGAGAATATTCTTGAGGAGCTTGTCGGTGATATATGGGATGAGCATGATGAAGTGGAAGCAGGTGTAAAGAAGCTTGACGATGGCAGCTTTCTTGTCCCGGAGGATATGGATTTGGATGATTTCTTTGAACAATTCTCCATCGATACGAAGACAGAAGCTTCTACCATAAACGGGTGGATTACTGAGCAGATCGGAAAAATTCCGGAGGTGGGCGATGCATTTGATTTTGAAAATCCGACGTCAGATGATGAAGATTCCAGTGAAGACGATGCAAAGAAGGAATCGCAGAAACTCCATATCGAAGTAACACAGACTGAGGGACAGAAGGCAGAAGAGATTCATGTAGTACTTCTTTCCAAAGACGAAAACAAGGATGATGAAGGCAAAGAGAAGAAAGAGAGTGCCTGAGTTTATTTGATTTTACATTGCAAGTAATGAACTTTAACATGGAAAATTCATAAAAAGCAGGAAGCTGGCTGTTTATTCCGAAAGGGAAGACAGCCAGCTTTTTTGAATAAATTTGAACTGCATTCGTAAAATGATATCACTGTGGACAGTACCTTTTCAAAATACAATCATATTCTGACAGTAGAAGCCGTTTAATAAGGAGGCGCTTATGGAGGCGCTGCTTGATGTTCGCAGTCTTTCTTTTGACTATATATCGGCTGTTTCCAGTTTGAGTGTAATAGATGATATTTCTTTTCAGGCATTTGAAGGCGATTTTATTTCCGTTGTCGGACCATCTGGCTGTGGAAAATCAACGATGCTTGATATCCTTGCGGGGCTGATGCCAGCCTCATCCGGACAGGTTTTCTTCTGTGGGGAGCTTATTACAAATCCTCGAAAGGAAATCGGATATATGCTGCAAAAGGATCATCTTTTTGAATGGAGAACCATTCTTCGCAATGCAACGCTCGGACCGGAAATGCAGCACATTTCCCATAAGGAGAAAAAAGCAGCTCAGAAAAAGGCCGCCGAAATGCTTACACGTTACGAACTTGGTGCGTTTACCGGTGCAAAGCCATCTGAGCTTTCTGGAGGTATGCGTCAGCGTGCCGCACTTATCCGCACGCTAATCATGGAGCCAAAGCTTTTGTTACTTGATGAACCATTTTCAGCACTTGATTATCAGACAAGACTTACAGTTTGCAATGATATCTGCCAGATTATCCGAAAAAATAAAAAAACAGCTATTTTGGTAACACATGATCTGGCAGAGGCAGTCAGTACAGGAAATCGTGTATTGATACTTGGAAAACGACCGTCAAAAATTGAACAAAAACTTGTATTTGACAAAGACTTTGCAGCGCTTTCACCGCTTGAGCGCAGAAGTCATTCATTGTTTAATCTGTATTTTCAGCAGCTTTGGGAGGCATTTGCTCATGAAAAATGAAGCGTTAATTTATCTGCTTGCCAAAAGACAAAAAAGAAATCATCAGCTTTTGATGGCCGGACGATTTCTTATTGGAATTTTATTTTTTGCTATCTGGGAACTTTGCGCCAGATTTGACATTATAAATGATTTTATTTTCAGCAGTCCGTCGCGCGTCATCCGCACAATCCGGGATTTTGCGGCGGATCAAACACTGTGGCTCCACATCTCTATTACGCTCGGTGAAACTGCACTGAGCTTCTTCTTAACGATAGTAATAAGCCTGTCGGCTGCACTTTTGTTTTGGCGTTTTCGATGGATTTATCGACTGCTTGAACCCTATCTGATTTTGCTGAACAGTCTGCCCAAATCCGCATTGGCACCACTTTTAATTGTGTGGTTGGGTAATAAACCACGCACGATTATAGTCGTTGCAGTTTCCCTTGCTGTATTCGGCGCGATTCTTACACTTTATCATGCTTTTGAATCCATTGACCCAGAAAAGCTGAAGCTGATTCGCACATTGAATGGAAAAAGAATCCATCTTGTCACAAAGGTGCTGCTGCCAAGCACAGTCCTTGTCTTTCTCAACAACATGAAAGTTAATATCGGACTGTGCCTGGTCGGTGTGATCATTGGTGAATTTTTAGCAGCACGGGCGGGTCTGGGGTACCTGATTATCTATGGTTCGCAAACTTTTAAAATGGACTATGTAGTGACTGCAATTCTTATCTTATGTGCCGCAGCCATCTGCTTATATGCATTGCTTACATGGGCAGAATCGGCATATCGGCGTTATTATTTAAAGAATGCTTCTGCAAACTGATCCATTGCAAGCTGGCTGGAGCGCGCCATAAGTTCGCGGCTGGAATGCATGGCAAGGATCGGAACACCAAGGTCAACAGTCATTGCCGGGATGGAGGTACTTAAGATGCTTCCGAGTGTTCCCCCCCCAACGGTGTCACCCTGATTGACAAACTTTGTATGTGCAATATTTTCAGCACGGCAGATTCCTTCTACGATTGATATTGCATTTGTATCGGTTGCATATCTCTGGTTATAGTTCATCTTGATTACAACACCGCTTTCCATTGGAATCGGGTTGGTCGGATCATTTTTCTCAGGATGATTCGGATGAGTAGCATGAGCTACATCCAAAGATGCAGTCAGGCTGTTTAACATTACATCAAGAAATGCGCTGCGGCTCTTATCCGCAGCCGGTGTATTCAGATAAATCTTTTCCAAAATGGACGACAGAATCACAGAGCCGGCACCCTGCTTAGAGCCGGAACCACACTCCTCGTTATCAAACAGAATGACCAGATTGCAGATGTCGGAAAGTGCCTTAGTATCTATGATGGAATTCAAACAGGACTGGCAGGAGGTCAGATTGTCCAGTCTTGGTGCAGATAAGAATTCATCATCAAAACCTGTGATCGCCGGCTCCTCGCCGTTGCATAAAAACAACTCATAATCCAGGATGCTGTCAGCCTCGATGTCAAGATCTGCAGCGATCTTTCCGAGCAGCCATCCCTCCGTGTTTTCTTTTGCACCAATCAGAGAGACAACTGGTTCAAGATCATTCTGAACCTTTAATTCAACACCTTTATTTACCTCGCGGTTCATATGGATGGCAAGATTTGGAATCACGGCAACCGGTTTCTTTGAGGAATACAGTACGGTCTTTGGATGGAATGGGTCATCCGCTGCAACGCAGATACGTCCTGCAATTGTCAGCGGACGATCTAACCAGGTATTTAAGATTGGACCACCGTAACGCTCCACATTTAATGTGATGCAGCCGGATTTCTTTCTCTCCGGATTTGGTTTAATCATAAAGCATGGATTGTCAATGTGAGAGGTTATGATGCGAAATCCCTTAAAACCGGACTGCGGTACACGAAATGCAGCGAGTGAACGGTCATAAATTGAAACATAGTATGCCTTTCCTGGTTCAAGTGCGGCAGACTTTGCAAGTTCGATACGCTCAAAGCCAGCCTGTTCAAGCTGCTCAATTGCGTTCTCCATTGTATGATACGGCGATTGGGAGTGGCGAATCAGCTCAACCAGTCGATTTGTAGATTCTTGTAACTTCATATATTCTTCCTTTCTGATACGGCTGTGCATGTAGTTAAAAAACAGCAATATCCGCCTGACTATCGGCAGCAGAATAGTATGATTTGCTGCTGCCGGACGTATCATATCATAAAATAGCAAGAATGTCTAATTATTGTTCAAAAAATAACAATCAAAATGAGTCATTGACGAAAGAAAAAGCAAGTGCTATACTTTAGGATAACAAAGTGGTAAAGGAGGATATCATGTCTTTTTTTGATCAATTTTCAAAGGTGACAAAGGACTTTGGAAACAAGGCCCAGGAGATGACAAAGGATATTAAGGGCAAGCTTGAGGAACAGCAGGCGCTTGCCCGTCTGAAGTCTCAGAAGGCTGAGGCTGAAAATCAGATTCGAAATACATATACTGCGGTTGGAGAAATGTATTATCAGCAGCATAGGGATGACGAGGAGAACGGTATGGAAAGCCAGTTCCAGGTCATTAAGCAGGCAGAAGAACGGATTGTACAGTATGAACAGCAGATTAAGGCAATAAAAAATGAAAGCACTTGCCCGAATTGCGGTGCTGCAATTTCAAAAGAAGTGTTGTTCTGTCCGAACTGTGGTACAAAAATCGAAAGACCGCAGCCAGAGCCGCAGCCGGAGGAGCCGGCACAGAAGGTTTGTCCGGTATGTGGATCCCCGGTTGATGAGGAGGATATGTTCTGCACCAATTGTGGCGCGTCCATCGGAGGCGATGCAGAACCTGAATTTGAGTCTGAGCAGGCACAGGAGCCGCAGACGACAGAAGAGGAGTTTGTCGATTCTCAGCCATGCAAGGATAATACAGAGGAATAAGTTATGTGATATGAGGCAGCAGCCATATCAATATACAGAAGCAGCGATTCAAACATGGAACAGTTTTGAATGTTTTTGAATCGTTTCTGACAAATTATGAAAGACAGAGAGGTAGAAGTGCACAGATGGAGCAGAAATTAAAGGTAGGCGTACTTGGCGCAACAGGAATGGTAGGACAGCGTTTTGTAACACTGTTGGAGAATCATCCATGGTTTGAATTGGCAGCAGTGGCAGCAAGCCCAAGATCCGCAGGAAAGACTTATGAGGAGGCTGTAGGCGGACGCTGGAAGATGAAGACACCGATGCCGGAGGCAGCCAAGAAGATGGTTGTCTTAAATGTCAATCAGGTAGAAGAAGTTGCTGCACAGGTAGACTTCGTATTTAGTGCTGTTGATATGTCAAAGGATGAGATCCGTGCGATTGAGGAAGCCTATGCAAAGGCAGAGGTTCCGGTTGTATCCAACAATAGCGCACACCGCTGGACACCGGATGTTCCTATGATTGTACCGGAGTTAAACCCAGAGCATACAGATGTCATTCCTTATCAGAAAAAGCGTCTTGGAACAACGAGAGGATTTATCGCAGTAAAACCGAACTGCTCAATCCAGAGTTATACACCGGCACTTCATGCGCTGCGTGAGTTTAAGCCAACGCTCGTTGTTGCAACCACATATCAGGCAATTTCCGGTGCAGGAAAGACCTTTAAGGATTGGCCGGAGATGATCGACAACGTAATTCCTTACATCGCAGGCGAGGAGGAGAAGAGTGAGCAGGAGCCGCTTCGTATCTGGGGCAAGCTTGAGGATGGCGTAATCAAGAAGGCAGAGGGACCGTTAATCACTACTCAGTGTATCCGTGTTCCTGTTGAAGATGGTCATACAGCAGCTGTATTTGTAAACTTTGAGAAGAAGCCAACCAAAGAGGAGATCATTGAACGTTGGAACAGCTTTAGTGGTGAGCCGCAGAAGTTAAATCTTCCGAGTGCTCCGAAGCAGTTTATCCGTTACATGGAGGAGGACAACCGTCCGCAGGTACACTTAGATCGTGACTACGAGAACGGCATGGGCATCTCTTTAGGTCGTCTGAGAGAGGACAGCGCATTTGATTACAAGTTTGTTGGTCTTTCCCACAATACACTTCGTGGCGCAGCAGGTGGTGCCGTATTAATGGCAGAGCTTCTGACTGCAAAGGGTTATATCACGCCAAAGAATGCATAAAACGTAAGAATACTGACGATTCAGGGCGACACAATTTTGTGTGGCTCTGAATCGCTCTATTTGAAAAATGACAGAAAGGGGATAAAAAATAAAATGCCAGTTGTAAAAAAGTTTTATGGCTATACATCCGATCAGAAGGAGATTTCCTCTTACACGATCACAAACAAGACCGGTATGAAAGCAGTATTGCTTGATATCGGTGCTGTTATTGAGAGTTTGGTCGTGCCGGACAAGGATGGAAAGCCAGTAGATGTCGTACTGGGATTTGGCGATCCGGTACTTTATCTGGAGAATGATGGCAGCCTTGGTGCAGTTGTTGGACGTCATGCAAACCGCATTGCCAATGCCACCTACACATTGAACGGAAAGACTTACCAATTAGCAGTAAATAATGGGCCAAACAACCTTCACAGCAATCCGAACAGCTACTATAAGCGTCTGTGGGATGCAAAGGTTGGAGAAGATTCTGTTGCCTTTACACTGCACAGTCCGGATGGCGATCAGAACTATCCTGGCAACTTTACTGTTACCGTTACCTATACGCTGAGCGAGGAGAACGGTCTTTCGCTTAAATATAAGATGGAGAGTGATCAGGATACCTTAGCAAATCTGACCAACCATAGTTATTTTAATCTGGATGGCCATGACAGCGGTGATGTCCTTTCACAGAAAGTATGGATTGATGCTGATGCATATACACCATCTGATGCGACACTGATTCCGACCGGTGAGTACAGAGATGTTACAGGTACTCCGTTTGATTTTAGAAAAGAAAAGACTATCGGACAGGATATTAATGCCGATGACGAGCAGATCAAAAACGGCGGCGGCTACGACCATAATTTTGTCTTAAAGACGGATGGCAAGTTTGCAAAGGTTGCGTCTATGACCGGTGTAAAGAGCGGCATCGTGATGGATGTATATACAGATATGCCTGGTATGCAGGTATATACCGCAAATGGCACTACGATCGAGTGCGGCAAAAATGGAAGTTCCTATAAGCCGTTTTGCGGTGCCTGCTTTGAGACTCAGTTCTTCCCGGATTCCATTCACCATGAGAATTTCAAGAGCTGTATATTAAAGGCAAATACAAAATTTACGACCGTTACCGAGTATCGCTTCCATGCGGTATAAATAATCGTAAGAATACGATATATGTGGTGTAACAGGCACGAGCGCATATGCAGGAAAGAGGCAGCAGAAAAACTACTGCCTCTTATTGCGTTTTAACCGAATCAAGTAAGTCTCAGGCTTCAATTGTGTGAAGCAATAAGCAGTGGAGTGGGGACTTGCACTGTGAAGCAGCTATTCGGTAGAGCTACGCAGTGAAGCGGATTGCGAATGTCCGCTTTGACTAAAAACAGCATAATGGATGGCTGTTAAAAAGGTTTTTGCAAAAATAGAAAGGTTTTATTCATGGGGAAACAGTTGTTTATTGCCGAGAAGCCAAGCGTTGCGGCTGAGTTTGCCAAGGCACTTAAGGTAAATGGCGGACGAAAAGATGGCTATTTGGAATCAGACCAGTATGTGATTACCTGGTGCGTGGGGCATCTGATTACGATGTCCTACCCGGAGGTATACGATCCGGCATTAAAAAAGTGGAGTTTGAATACCATCCCATTTTTTCCGGACGAGTGGAAATATGAGGTAATTGGCACTGTCAAAAAACAGTTTGGTATCGTAAAGAGTCTGCTTAACCGCCCGGATGTGGATACCATCTACATCTGTACGGATTCTGGACGCGAGGGAGAGTATATTTATCGTCTTGTCGATCAGATGGCGGGTGTCAAAAATAAAAAGAGACTGAGAGTATGGATTGATTCACAGACAGAAGAAGAAATTTTACGAGGAATCCGCGAGGCAAAGGACTGGAGCTATTATGATCATCTAAGCGATTCCGCGTATTTGCGGGCAAAAGAGGATTATCTGATGGGTATTAATTTTTCCAGAGCACTGACATTAAAATTTGGTCCATCGGTTGCTTCCTTTATGAATACCAAATGGTCGGTAATCTCAGTCGGCCGCGTTATGACATGTGTTCTTGGCATGGTAGTCCGAAGAGAACGTGAGATCCGAAATTTTGTAAAGACGCCATTTTACCGTGTGATTTTATCGGTTCCGGTAACAGACGGCGAGAATAAAGGGATACTTGAATCAGAGTGGCGCGCAGTGGAAGGCTCAAAATATTTCCGGTCCCCCAAATTGTACAAGGAAAATGGATTTTTAAAGAGGGAGAGTGCTGAAGAATTAATTCGTTATCTGGAGGCACCGGAAGCAGTAAGAACACCGGAAAACGGAGTTTTTGGAATGCAAGGCATATCCGATTTGTCTGAAAAAAATCCTGTCTGCACCTTAATTAGGATTGAAAAGAAAAAAGAACAAAAGCAGCCGCCTCTTTTATTTAATCTGGCAGAACTGCAAAATACCTGTTCCAGACGTTTCAAGATCAGTCCGGATGAGACACTGAAAATTGTTCAGGAACTGTATGAAAAAAAGATGGTAACGTACCCAAGAACGGATGCGCGTGTACTGTCTACCGCTGTTGCAAAGGAAATTTATAAAAATATCCGTGGTCTGTGCAGTTTTAGTCCGGTTGGCGGCTTTGCGAACGAAGTGCTGTCGGCAGATGCGTGGAAAACAATCGCAAAAACGCGCTATACAAACGACAAGCAGATTACCGATCACTATGCCATTATTCCGACCGGACAGGGTCTTGGTGCGTATGATAAGTTATCTGGTGTGGCAAAGGGTGTGTATGAGACGATTTGTCGTCGCTTCCTGAGTATTTTTTATGGGCCGGCTGTCTATCGCAAGTATTCGCTGGAATTTCAGGTAAAGACCGAGCACTTCTTTACTTCCTATCGGATGCTTGAAGATGAGGGCTATTTAAAGGTGATTGGTGTGCCGCAGGAGACAAGTGCGCAAAAGGATGGCAAGGAAGCAGAGGAAGAATTTGCCATAGATCAAAAGTCTTTTCTGAGCGGCATTCTCGCCGGACTCAAAAAAGGAATGCTTTTTGAACATCCGTCATATGCAGTAAAAGAGGGCGAAACATCACCGCCAAAGCGCTACAATTCCGGTTCTCTGATTCTGGCTATGGAAAATGCCGGACAGCTGATCGAGGACGATGAGCTTCGTGCCCAGATCAAAGGAAGCGGTATCGGAACGAGTGCCACGAGAGCCGAGATTTTGAAGAAGCTTGTGACGATCAACTACTTGTCTTTGAATGCAAAGACGCAGATCATCAAGCCGCAAAAACTCGGTGAGGCGGTATATGAGGTTGTGGCGGTATCCATCCGACAGCTGCTTAATCCGGAGTTGACTGCCAGCTGGGAGAAGGGGCTGACTTATGTGTCTGAGGGTACGATCACCTCACAGGAATATATGGACAAGCTGCAGGCATTCGTTGCCAGAAGAACGCAAGGCGTTAAGCAGGTGACAAATCCGGGTGCGATTCGGGGGAATTTTGCAGGTTTTGAAGCATTTTATGATGCGAAAGCAAAAAAATGAGGACTGTGCAGTTCGACGATTGTGAAAAAACGTAGTTGCACAACGATGTAATATCATGTAAACTAAGGGTAATAGGTAGCCTAAAAAGAGCATGAAGCAGGTGGGCTGCGGAAAGGTAGGAGTAAACGATATGGATTCAATTAAAATATCTGCTCTTTATAACACAGAAGAGACAATTGCAAAGGCACTTTTCAAGACGGATTGCTATCCGTGGGAACTGCTGCCAAAAATCAAGGATTTTATCCTTAAACTGGGACCGACACTTCCGAAGGATCGCTTCGAGGAGATTGCAGAGAATGTGTGGGTAGCCAAGTCTGCAACTGTTGCGCCGACTGCATCCATTACTGGTCCGTGTATTATTGATGAGGAAGCAGAGGTTCGTCACTGCGCATTCATCCGTGGAAATGCGATTGTCGGAATGCACAGTGTAGTTGGCAACTCTACCGAACTGAAAAATGTAATCTTGTTCAATAATGTGCAGGTGCCTCATTACAACTATGTGGGCGATTCCATTTTGGGTTATAAATCTCATATGGGAGCAGGTTCCATTACATCCAACGTTAAGTCTGACAAGAAACTTGTCGTTGTAAAGTCAGCAGAGGGACCGATTGAGACGGGTCTAAAGAAGTTTGGTGCAATGCTTGGTGATCATGTAGAGGTTGGCTGTGGCAGTGTTCTCAATCCGGGAACCGTTATCGGTTCAAACAGCAATATCTATCCACTTTCCTCAGTCAGAGGAATTGTTCCCGCCGGAAGTATTTATAAGCATGCCGGTGAAGTAGTCACAAAGCAGGTGGAATAGTGATTCATCTTCGAAAAAAGAATAATGAGGAAAATCAGGCAAAACAAGAAGAACAAATAAAGCAGGGAGAACAAATAAACGAAGAAAACCCTGAAGCGCAGGAAGAAACGACAAAAGAGAAAACACAGGAAGCTAAGGAAAAAACAGTACAGCCGGAAAATCCAGAGAGTGTATTGAAAAAGAAAAAACGAACCGGCATCATTCAGTCGATTTTAAATCCGATTGGCTTTGCAAAAAAACTGTATGAGGACGATCAGGTCATGACAAATGCAGCAACCATTACGCTCTTTATGGTCATGTCATTGTTTCCGATGCTGATGATTTTGCTTTGGCTGATGTCACGTATGACGTTGTCACCGGATGTTTTGCTTAAAATTACAAGACCTGTGCTGCCGCAGGATATGATGGAATTGGTAGAGAGTATTGTGACAGACCTGTACGAGAAATCACTTAGCGTATCCGCATTGTCGATCACCGTTATCATGGCATTATGGTCTTCCTCAACAGGAATTTCATTTCTGGTGACAGGATTGAACCGAGTCTATAAGAGAGAGGAACAGCGAAACTGGTTTGTTCATCGGGCACTGTGTCTCTTATATACAGGAATCTTTCTTTTGATCATGCTGCTTGTTATGGTATTTCTGGTATATGGCAGCAAGTTCCGTGTCTTTCTGGTTTCTGTATGGCCAGTATTAGAAAACTGGACAATTCTGATTACAATTTTGCAAAATAGCATTGTCATTGGCGGCATGATTTTATTCTTCCTTGCTGTCTACAATATCTTTCCGCAGAAGCGCCTTCCATACCGTAAGCAGATGCCGGGTGCGATCACGGCAACAATCGGATGGTATGGTTTTTCTGCAATCTATGCGAGTTACATCCGAAACAGCAAAAATCTTGCATTTATGTACGGAAGCCTTGCATTAATCATCGTATTCCTTATCTGGATGTATGTCTGCATGAACATTGTTTTGATTGGCGGAGAGGTCAATTTCTTGTATAATAACCGTTATTATTACAAATTATATCTGCTGACCGAAAAACAGATCGATATTCAGGAATATTTTATGCATGCAAATCGTCAGGCAGAGACCGAACGCGAATTGCAAGTCGAGCCGGAAACGGTTGATGAGGAAGAAAACAACCGCGAATGGGAGCAGGCAGAGCAAAGCGTTCAGCAAACAGACGAGTCCATGTCTGAGTCGGTGCCAGAATCCACTAAAATTCCGTTCTGGAAGCGAAAATACGTCAAGCACAAAAAGAAAAATTCCGATCAGGAATAAAGAACACGAAAAGATTCTGCTTTATGCACTCAAACAGTTCATTTTGGCTGCTTGAGTGCATTTTTTGCCTTATTTTCACGAAACAAAGAAACGAAACAAACCAATACTAAAGCAAAAAATAAACTTTATGAAAAACAGACAAAATAAAATAAGTATTTTTGTACAAAAAGATATCGCTTTTTTTGGAAAACATGGTATAATTTGATTGTATGCTAAGTGAAAGAGGGGATTTATATCATGGCAAAAGAAATGATTGCAATGCTGCTTGCGGGCGGACAGGGATCGCGTCTGTACGCACTGACACAGAAGCTTGCAAAACCAGCAGTACCATTCGGCGGCAAATATCGTATCATCGATTTTCCGCTTTCAAATTGTGTGAACTCAGGTATTGATACCGTAGGTATTCTCACACAGTATCAGCCATTAGTATTAAACGAATATATCGGAAATGGGCAGCCTTGGGATTTGGATCGTCTGCATGGCGGCGTTCATGTTCTTCCGCCGTATCAGCAGGCATCCGGTTCTGACTGGTACAAGGGAACCGCAAATGCGATTTATCAGAACATTTCCTTTATTGAGCGTTACAATCCGCAGTATGTAATCATCCTTTCCGGTGATCAGATCTGCAAGCAGGACTATAGCGATTTCCTTCGTTTCCACAAGGAAAAAGGTGCAGAGTTCAGCGTGGCTGTTATGGAAGTTCCGTGGGATGAGGCGTTCCGTTTCGGTCTTATGGTAGCAGACGAGGATTCTCGTATTACTGAGTTCCAGGAGAAGCCGAAGAATCCAAAGTCCAATCTGGCTTCCATGGGTATTTATATTTTTAACTGGGATATCTTAAAGAAATATCTGGTCGAGGATGAGGCAGATCCGGATTCTCAGAATGACTTCGGAAATAATATTATCCCAAATTTGCTTCGTGATGGCCGTAAGATGTATGCATACCGTTTTGACGGATATTGGAAGGATGTTGGAACCATTTCTTCTTTGTGGGAAGCAAATATGGAGGTTCTCGATCCGGAACACAGCGGCATTAACCTGTTTGATGAAAATTGGAAGATCTATAGCCGTAACAGCGGAAAGACCGGACATCGTATTGGTGCAGATGCAGTAGTTTCCAATTCTATGATTACAGATGGCTGTCGTATCCATGGTACCGTTAAGCATTCCATCCTTTTTGCAGGTGTTCAGGTAGAGCCGGGTGCAGTTGTTGAGGACGCAGTTGTCATGGGCGGCACTGTAATCAAAGCAGGCGCACAGGTAAGACATTGCATTATTGCCGAGAATGTTGTAATTGGCGAGAATGCGATTGTAGGCGAGGCTCTTTCTGAGGGCGGCAAAGGCGTTGCAACGATCGGTGCAGGTGTCTATGTTGGCGATAATGCAAAGATTGGTCCGAATGCAATGGTCAGTGAGAATGTAAAGGGTGGTGAAGAACAATGGTAAAATCAAATGTAAATGCGCTGGGAATTATCTTCCCGAACAGTTATGATAATATGGTTCCGGAACTGGTAACGGAGCGTCTGATGGCTTCCATTCCCTTTGCAGGACGTTATCGTATGATCGACTTTATTCTGTCGAGCATGGCAAGCAGCGGAATTGATAATATTTCCGTGCTGGTTCGTAACAATTACCATTCTTTAATGGATCATCTTGGTTCCGGCCGTGAGTGGGATTTGAGCCGTAAGAATGGTGGTTTAAATATTATCCCGCCATTCGCTGAAAAGACAGTAAAGATGTACAACGGACGTGTTGAGGCACTTGCAAGCATTCTTGGACTTCTGCGTGATCAGAAGGAAGAGTATGTTGTTATGTCGGATGCCAATATTGCAGTAAATTTTGATTTTAATGCGATGCTGAATGCTCATATTGAGAGCGGTGCCGATGTAACCGTAGCATATAAGGAAGAGGAGCTTGCAGAGAGCTTCAAGAATCCGGATGTCATGAAGAACGATTTCTTCTACACACTGGCAATCGAGGATGGCAATGTAAAGAAGATCTATATCAATTCCGAAGCATCTGGTCCGCAGAATCTTTCCATGAATATCTACATCTTAAAGAGAGAGCTGTTAATCGATCTGATTCATACCGCTTTCGTTCGCGGCTATGTTTACTTTGAACGTGATATTCTGGCTCAGAGACTCGATAAATTGAAGGTAAAAGCATATCGCTTCGATGGTTATTTGGCAAGAATCACCGATATGAAAAGTTACTTCGATGAGAATATGAAGCTGCTTGAGGATGAAAATCTGGATGCACTGTTTACACCAAATCCGATCTATACAAAGATTCGTGACGATAATCCGACACGTTACATCAACGGTTCTAAGGCAAAGAATGTCATGGCAGCTGATGGCTGTATCATCGAGGGTGAAGTCGAGAACTGTATCCTCTTTAGAGGCGTAAGGGTTGCAAAGGGCGCAAAGGTGAAGAACTGTGTGCTGATGCAGGATACCGTAGTCGGCGAGGGTTCCAATCTTGAGTATGTCATTACCGACAAGAATGTAACCATTTCTCCGAATAAAGAGATCAAGGGTACTGATACCTTCCCGGTATATGCTGCTAAGTTCCAGAAAATCTGAGAAGGATAACAATCCGGTTCTTTCAAAGAATCCGCAAAATAAGTAAATATAAGATTTGTTATTAGAGGAGTGCCTGATTCCATCCGAATCAGTGCTCCTCTTTTTTTCAGAAAACCACTTGTAGGATCTTTTAAATTTTGGTATGATAGTAAAATGTGGAGAAATCAGCTGTTTTGCGATTGACAGCTTATATACAGGCCTATGGGCCAGGAGGTTAATTTCTATGAAACATGCCCATCAGATCAAATCGGTGGCGCCGGGCTCGATTGCAGAGGAGCTGGAATTAGAGCCGGGTGATAAGATCCTGCAAATCAATGGCGAGGATATTGAAGATGTCCTTGATTATCGTTTTTATATTCAGAATGAAGAAATTGATATGGTTGTCCAGAAAAAGGATGGTACAGAGGTGGAATGGGAATTTGACAAGGATTTCTATGAAGATCTTGGTATCGAATTCGAGAGCGGCTTGATGTCCGATTACCGTTCCTGCACCAACAAGTGCATTTTCTGCTTCATCGATCAGATGCCGCCGGGAATGCGAGATACGCTTTATTTTAAGGATGACGATGCGAGACTGTCGTTTCTTCAGGGAAATTATATTACATTGACAAATATGAAGGAGCATGATCTTTCTCGAATCATTAGGTATCATCTGTCTCCGATTAATATTTCCGTTCAGACGACAAATCCGGAGCTTCGTGTGAAGATGCTCCATAACCGCTTCGCCGGAAAGATTATGGATACCTTAATTCGTCTGCGCGATGCCGACATAGAGATGAACGGACAGATCGTTTTGTGCAAAGGCGTAAATGATGGCGCTGAGTTAGAGCGCTCTATTCGTGATTTGGCAGGGCTGTATCCGCAGATGCAGAGTATGTCTGTCGTTCCAGTTGGATTAAGCAAGTATCGTGAGGGACTCTATCCTCTTGAGCCATTAACAAAAGAGGATGCGGCAAACGCGCTTGATATTATCGGGAAATTTCAAAATGATATGTATGAGCGTTTTGGTACCCATTTTGTTCATGCAAGCGACGAGTTCTATTTGCTGGCCGAGCGTCCTCTGCCGCCAGAAGAAAATTATGACGGCTACGTGCAGCTCGAAAATGGTGTCGGTATGCTGCGTCTTTTAATCGAGGAGACCGACTATGCATTGGAGTCGCTTGAGGGTGACGCGCGTGTCCATGAACTGTCTCTTGCCACCGGAAAGCTGGCATTTCCATTTCTTCGGGATATCGCAGCGAAAGTTCACGAAAAATTTCCAAATGTGAACATTACAGTCTATGAGATCGTAAATGATTTCTTTGGTCATGGCGTTACTGTGTCTGGTCTGATCACGGGACAGGATTTGATTAAGCAGCTGACAGGCAAGCCGCTCGGCGAGGTTCTTCTCCTTCCGGCAAACATGTTCCGAAGCAACGAAGAAGTATTTTTGGACGATCTGACAAGGCAGGATGTCGAAAATGCTTTACAAGTCCCGATAAATATTGTAAAATCAGACGGGCAAGATCTGATTCGTGCAATGTTAAGGGAAGATAGTGAAGAGTCTGAGCAGCTTCATTCTCCGTATGAGCTGTAATTGGTTTTTGCCGCGTTAATTGAACCGAATCAAGCAAGCAGCAAAGCGGATTGCGAAGATCCGCTTTGACAGATAACACAAGTAAGAAAGTGAGAGAAGTATGAGCAAACCGATAGTTGCCATCGTAGGTCGCCCAAATGTAGGAAAGTCTACGCTGTTTAATGTAATCGCTGGTGATTCCATCGCCATCGTAAAAGACACGCCAGGTGTTACAAGAGACCGTATCTATGCGGACTGCACCTGGTTAAATTATAATTTTACCCTGATTGATACCGGTGGTATCGAGCCGGATTCTAGCGATGTAATCCTGTCTCAGATGAGAGATCAGGCACAGATCGCGATTGACACCGCAGATGTTATCATCTTCCTTGTCGATGTCAGACAGGGATTGACCGATGCAGACGGCAAGGTTGCCGATATGCTTCGCCGCAGTAAAAAGCCTGTTGTTTTGTGTGTCAATAAGGTCGATTCCTTCAAGAAGATGGAAGCCGATGTCTATGAGTTCTATAATCTTGGAATTGGCGATCCGGTTCCGGTATCTGCCGCAAACCGTCAGGGTGTCGGTGATCTTCTTGAGGCAGTCAGCGATAATTTCAAGAAGGATGGCACAGCCACAGAGGACGATGATCGTCCGCGTATCGCCATTGTAGGTCGTCCAAACGTTGGAAAGTCTTCTATCGTAAACCGTCTGGTTGGTGAGAAGCGTGTGATTGTATCTGACATTGCCGGTACGACTCGTGACGCGATTGATACTCCGTTGAAGAGAAATGGACGTGAGTACATTTTGATTGATACAGCCGGTCTTCGCCGCAAGAGCAAAATTCATGAGGACTTGGAGCGTTACAGCATCATCCGTACCGTTACAGCAGTTGAGCGTGCCGATGTGGTCGTTATGGTAATTGACGCGGCAGAAGGTGTTGCCGAGCAGGATGCCAAGATTGCCGGCATCGCACATGAGCGCGGCAAGGGCGTCATCATCGCAGTTAATAAGTGGGATGCCGTTCAGAAGGATGACAAGACCATCTATAAGATGACCGAAAAAATCAAGCAGACGTTAGCATACATGCCATATGCCGAGTTTGTATTCATCTCTGCAAAGACCGGACAGCGCTTAGACAAGCTGTTTGAACTGATTGATGTGATTATTGAGAATCAGTCCCAGCGCATCGCAACTGGTGTTCTTAACGAGATTTTAGCGGAAGCCGTTGCCATGCAGCAGCCGCCGTCTGACAAAGGCCGCCGTCTGAAAGTCTTCTATATGACACAGATTTCCGTAAAGCCGCCGACATTCGTTGTCTTTGTAAATGATAAGAAATTGATGCATTATTCTTATACCAGATATATTGAGAACCAGATTCGTAACGCATTTGGGTTCAGGGGTACGCCGCTTCGCTTTATTATCCGCGAGAGAAAGGAAGACAAGTGATGATACGTGTATTATTGCTGGTTATTGGATACTGTCTGGGCATGATTCAGACAGGATATCTTTACGGTCGGATGAAAGGAATCGACATCCGAAAGGAAGGAAGCGGAAACTCTGGTGCGACTAATTCACTTCGCGTCCTTGGCAAAAAAGCAGGGCTGATCGTATTTGCTGTAGATTTGTGTAAGTGCCTGATTCCGTGTCTGATCGTAAAGGCATGGGCGGTATCGAGCGGACAGCAGTATATGGAAGACATCTATATGCTGTATCTGGCATTCGGTGTTATTTTGGGACACAACTATCCGTGCTACTTAAATTTCAAGGGTGGAAAGGGTATTTCCAGTACATCAGGCTTTATCTTAGCATTTGATCTGCGTATCTCAGCTGTATGTCTGGCTGCATTTATTGCGATTGTGTACGCGACACGCTATGTATCGCTGGGCTCATTGACTGTTGTGTCTATTTGCTTCGTGATGGGTGTCATATTTGGTGTCAATGGAATGCTTTCCGTGCAGCCGGCACAGATGGCAGAATTTGTCATTTTGCTTGCTTTGATTACCATTCAGGCATACATTCGTCACAGAGCAAACATTAAGCGTCTGTTAAGTGGTACGGAAAATAAGATTGGTGCAAAGAAGTAATGTAGTTCACAGGGAAAGGAAGGTTTTTGTTATGGCAAAAGTCAGCATTATAGGAACGGGAACATGGGGCATTGCCTTGGGAATGGTGCTGGCGCAGAATGGTCATGAAGTTACGGCGTGGTCTGCGCTGCCAAAGGAAATTGAAGCGCTTAAGGAAAGCTATACATGTAAGAATCTCCCGGGTGTTCAGATCCCGAGAAGCATCGTATTTACAGCAAACCTGGAGGTCGCATGTGCCGATAAAGAGATGCTTGTGCTTTCTGTTCCTTCGGTATTCACCAGAGGAGTGGCAAGGCAGATGAATCCTTTCATCAAAGAGGGGCAGCTGATTGTCAGTGTGGCAAAGGGCATTGAGGAGGCAACGCTGATGACAATGTCTCAGCAGATCGAGGAGGAACTCCCAATGGCAAACGTCGCAGTTCTTTCTGGTCCAAGCCATGCAGAGGAGGTCAGCCGCGGTATCCCGACAACCGTTGTCGCAGGAGCAAAGGACAGAAAGACGGCAGAACATATCCAGAACCTGTTTATGTCCTCTGTTTTCCGTGTATATACAAGCCCGGATATCCTTGGCATCGAGCTTGGCGGTTCGCTTAAAAATGTCATTGCGCTTGCAGCAGGTGTCAGCGATGGACTTGGCTGCGGGGATAATACAAAAGCAGCTCTTATGACAAGAGGAATCGCCGAGATCACAAGACTTGGCGTTGCTATGGGTGGCCGTCCGGAGACATTTGCAGGACTTTCCGGTATCGGAGATTTGATCGTCACCTGTACCAGCATGCACAGCAGAAACCGCAGAGCCGGTATTCTGATTGGTCAGGGAAAGACCATGAAAGAAGCCATGGACGAGGTGCAAATGGTGGTAGAGGGCGTTTATTCTGCAAAGGCTGCACTCGCACTCAGCAAAAAATATAATATTTCCATGCCGCTTGTTCAGGAGACAAACCGTGTCCTGTTTGATGGCAAGTCAGCAGCCGATGCGCTCAAAGACCTGATGCTTCGCGATAAGACGATCGAGAGCGAAAGTTTGCTGTGGGAAAATAAGTGATCGCTAGGTTATGAATGAGCCCACTCGGCGAGGTGACTTTGTCGACGAACCTACTCCGCAGAGCCGCCACTGTGTAATTTATTATCATACATTATTTTGACAGGCTTGCTCCAACGGTTCGTCTCGTAAAGCACACTCGCTTCGGGGCTTGCTTTGATAATCTTACGAATAACTTCCTTCATATATGCATAGACTGACAGTAGTACAGTGCCCGGACTGTCCGGGGATGAGTGTCAGGAGGCGTGTATGAAGGAATTTCACATTTATAAGGATATCAGACAGCGAACAAACGGAGAGATTTATCTGGGAGTGGTAGGCCCGGTGCGTACCGGAAAGTCCACCTTTATTCGCCGCTTCATGGAGGAGATGGTCATTCCTCATATGGAGGACGGACCGGCAAAGACACGTTCACGAGATGAGCTTCCGCAGGCGGCATCCGGCAAGAATATCATGACAACAGAGCCGAAATTTATCCCGACAGAGGCGGCAAAGATTTGTCTGGAGGACAAGACGGAGATGAAGATTCGCCTTGTAGACTGCGTAGGCTTTTTGATTCCGGGTGCATCAGGTGCGGCCGATGAAGAAAAAGAGCGTCTGGTACATACACCGTGGTTTGATTATGACATTCCATTTTCGCATTCGGCGGAACTTGGCACGCGAAAAGTCATCGAAGAGCATAGCACCGTTGGGATCGTCGTAACTACGGACGGCAGCGTCACTGATCTTCCACGGGAGGCGTATGAGGAGGCAGAGCAGAAGACGGTCGCAGAACTGAAATTACATAGAAAACCATTTGTAATTGTATTAAATACAAAGACACCATATGCGCCGGAAGCCAAGCAGCTTGCAAGAAACTTGCAGGAAACCTATCAGGTTACGGTCATGCCTATGGATTGCGCTTCGATGGATTTTGAAGAGATCAGTCAGCTGATGCAAAAGATCTTATTGGAATTTCCTGTATGCGAGGTCGATTTTGAGACACCGGGTTGGTTTGATGTGTTGGAACTTACCAATCCGGTGAAAAAAGCCGTCATCGACTTTGCACGCAAGGTTATGGAGCATATCAGCTGTATGCGCGACGCAAAAGAGGCGGCAGAAGAAAGCATTCCGCCGCAGATTCGCCGCTTTGTACTTGAAGAGACAAACCTCGCACAGGGAAAGATTGTCTATGAGATCAGTTTGAAGGAAGAACTGTATTTTTCACTTGCCAGTGAGCAGGCTGGCTTTTTGCTTTCCTCACAGACGCAGCTTTTTAACGCGCTTGCTGAGTATGCCGGACTTCGTTCTCAGTATCAGAAGGTGCAGTCTGCGATGGAATCAGTTATGCAAAAAGGGTATGGTGTCGTCACACCGGAGCGTGACCAGATTAGTATTTCCGAGCCGGTTGTCGTGCGCCACGGAAACCGTTATGGTGTCCGCATGAAAGCCACCGCACCGTCCGTCCATATGATACAGAGCATGGTCGAGACTGAGATCGCACCGATTGTAGGCAGCGAGCAGCAGGCAAAAGATCTCGTCGATTATATTGAATCTGCCGCGAAGAAAGAACAGGACGGCATCTGGAGCACCAACATTTTCGGAAAATCCATCGAGCAGATCGTTGAGGACGGCATGAATGCCAAAATCAGCCAGATGACCGACAGCTGCCAGCAGAAGTTAAAAGATGCATTGGGGCGTATTGTGAATGAAAGCAGCGGAGGGATCGTATGCATTATCATCTAATGATACCTTGACGATGTGCTCAAAAAAAGGTATAGTACTAAAGATAAGGCTTTTCTTGAAAAAGCCGGCAGAAAGGTAAGGAGATTATGGACACAACGACACTACTGTATATCGGGCTTATCGTAGTTGTAGTCGGTGTTCTGGTGTACCAGATTGTCACCAGCAACAGCCGCCGCAACAAGCGTTTCCTAAGCTCGATCATCAACTCGTGGGGAAATTTGCCAAAGAGAGAGTATGATTACGGTGAGCTTGAACATATTGCAAAGTATTATCAGGCAACCAAAGGGGATGAGTTTACTATTGATGACATCACATGGAATGATCTGGATATGGACTCCGTATTCTGTATGATGAATCAGTGCCGCAGCAGCAGCGGAGACGATTATCTGTACAAGCTTCTGCGTACACCGCTTACAAACAAAGAAGAACTTGAAGAGCGAAATCGTATCATTACATTCTTTCAGAGAAATGAAAAGACAAGAACCGCCTATCAGATGGAACTTTCCAAGGTTGGCCATTCCAAGAAATTTGCATTGATTGAGTATGTAAACAACATTACAAAGCTTCTTCCGGACAGTAATCTGGATAACTACATGCATCTGTTTTTGTACCTTGTCGTGATCGTAGCGATTATCGCCCAGCCGGCCACCGGCATCCTCGTAGCCATCGGTGTTCTGATCTACAACATTTATACGTATTATAAGAAAAAGACTGAGATTGAGCCGTATTATGTGTCCGTTGGTGCAATTGTACACTTAGTATCCTGTGCGCAGGGACTCTTAAAACTCAATGTGCCAGAACTAAAGGGCTATACCGAAAATTTAAAAGAGGCAGTTGACGCTCTTGCCTCTGTAAAAGGAAATGCAAGATTTTTGGGTTCCACTGACAAGTTTAGCGGAAACATGGGTTCCATGATGATGGATTATTTAAACATGTTCTTTCGCATTGACTTGATTATGTTTAATCGTCTGCTTGCAAAGGTACAAAAGCACAAGAAGGAAATGCTTGTATTGATGGATGAGATCGGTCGTCTGGATGCCTACATCTCCATTGCATCCTTCCGTGAGCTGATGCCGTTTTACTGTGAGAGTGAGCTTACCGAGACAAAGGAAGGCTTTATCGAGGCAAAAGATATGTATCATCCGCTTCTGTCTGAGCCGGTTGCAAACAGCATCTACGAGCATCATCCGGTGCTGCTTACCGGTTCGAATGCATCCGGCAAGTCTACCTTCTTAAAAACCGTTGCGATTAATGCTGTATTGTCTCAGACATGTGGAATGGCACTTGCAAAGGAATACCGTTCCTGCTTCTTCCGGATTTACTCTTCCATGGCACTTAAGGATAATCTTCAGGGCAGCGAGAGCTATTTTATCGTAGAGATCAAGTCCTTAAAGCGTATCCTCGATGCCGTCGCTCAGGACAAGACACCGGTTCTTTGCTTCGTCGATGAGGTTCTTCGCGGAACAAATACAGTAGAGCGTATCGCGGCATCCAGCCGTATTTTACAGAGCTTTGCAGAGAACGGCGTCATGTGCTTCGCTGCTACACACGATATCGAACTGACACACATGCTTGAGCATCTGTACAGCAACTATCATTTCAAAGAAGATGTCAAAGACAACGATGTCATCTTCAATTATCGCCTGTACGAGGGCAGAGCCGTATCACGAAATGCCATTAAGCTGCTTGGCGTGCTCGGCTACAATGAGGATGTCATCACAAAGGCCGACGAGACAGCAAAGCGTTTCTTGGATACCGGAGTATGGAGTCTGGAATAGTTACACAAAAATACCTTGCAGTATTTTCCTATTTATACTATAATATGATACCAGGGTCAAAAGGTCAGAAAGCCGATGCAAGCTTGCTTGCGAGAGTGCAAAGCACGCAGCAATCTGGTATCAAAGGGGTCAAAATGCCTTTTGACCCCAACATCATAATATACGCGATAAAGTCGCTTGGTCTGCCCGAAAACGACCGGGGCGCATCTGCCGCAAATAAGAGCTGCAGAAGAGCTTTGCAAGAATGCAAAGGATAGAGTTTGGAGGAAACGATTGTGGAAAAGTATGGAGTAAATGAATTACGAAGGATGTTCCTTGACTTCATGGAAGAAAAGGGCCACTTGAAAATGAAGAGTTTTTCACTGGTGCCGCATAACGACAACAGCCTTCTGATTATCAATTCCGGTATGGCTCCGTTAAAGCCATATTTTACAGGTCAGGAGATCCCGCCGAGACGCAGAGTTACCACCTGCCAGAAGTGTATCAGAACCGGTGATATCGAGAATATCGGAAAGACAGCACGTCACGGTACTTTCTTTGAGATGCTTGGAAACTTCTCTTTTGGCGATTACTTCAAGAAGGAAGCCATCGCATGGAGCTGGGAGTTTTTAACTCAGGTTGTCGGTCTCGATCCGGATCGTCTGTATCCGTCCGTATACAAGGATGATGACGAAGCATTTGAGATTTGGAACAAGCAGCAGGGCATTCCGGCTGAGAGAATCTTCCGTTTTGGAAAAGAGGATAATTTCTGGGAGCATGGCTCCGGTCCGTGTGGTCCATGTTCTGAGATCTACTATGACAGAGGTGAGAAGTATGGCTGCGGTAAGCCGGGCTGTACGGTAGGCTGTGACTGTGACCGCTACATGGAAGTATGGAATAACGTATTCTCACAGTTCAACAACGATGGACATGGTCATTATACCGATCTGATTCAGAAAAATATTGATACCGGTATGGGTCTTGAGAGACTGGCGGTAGCTGTTCAGGACGTAGATTCCATTTTCGATGTGGATACGCTGCGTGCGCTGACCGACCACGTTGGTGAAGTTGCACATACCGTTTATCATCAGGACGAGAAGAAGGATGTTTCGATCCGTATCATCACCGATCATATCCGTTCTGTTACCTTTATGATTTCCGACGGTATCATGCCATCCAATGAGGGCAGAGGCTATGTCCTTCGTCGTCTGCTTCGCCGTGCTGCACGTCACGGAAGAATCCTTGGCATCGAGGGTCTGTTCTTAAGTGAATTGGCTAAGGTTGTAATCGCTACCTCTAAGGATGGTTATCCGGAGTTAGAGGAAAAGAAAGAGATGATCTTAAAGGTTATCTCCGAGGAAGAAAACAAGTTCAATAAGACAATCGATCAGGGTCTGACAATCTTAGAGGAACTTGAGACAAACATGAAAGAGGCAGGCAAGACCACTCTTGACGGCGCTGATGCATTCAAACTGTATGATACCTATGGATTCCCGCTTGATCTGACGAAAGAGATTCTTGAGGAGAAGGGATTCGATGTAGACGAGGAAGGCTTCAAAGAGAATATGGAAGCTCAGAGACAGGCGGCAAGAAAAGCTCGTAAGACAACAAACTACATGGGTGCGGATGTCACGGTATATCAGTCCATCGATCCGTCTGTTACCAGCAAGTTTGTCGGCTATGACAAGCTTGTAAGTGATTCCAAGATTCTTGTTCTGACAACAGAGGATGAGATCGTAGAAGCATTGACGGACGGACAGAACGGCACGATCATCACAGAGGAGACTCCATTCTATGGCACCATGGGCGGTCAGCAGGGTGATATCGGTGTAATCGAGACTGAGAGCGGAAGCTTCGTTGTAAAGGATACCATTCATCTTCAGGGCGGCAAGATCGGTCATGTCGGAACGATGACAAAGGGCATGCTGACACAGGGAGAGACTGTTACCCTTAAGGTAGATGAGAAGAACCGTCAGTTAACCAGCAAGAACCACAGCGCAACGCATCTGCTTCAGAAGGCACTTCGTATGGTACTCGGAAGCCACGTTGAGCAGGCAGGTTCCTATGTATCGAAGGAGCGTCTGCGTTTCGACTTCACTCATTTTCAGGCAATGACAAAGGAAGAACTTGCACAGGTTGAGCAGATCGTAAATGATCAGATATCAGCTGCACTTCCTGTTGTTACCAAGGAGACAACTATCGACGAGGCAAAGAAGATGGGTGCCATGGCACTGTTCGGTGAGAAGTATGGTTCTACTGTTCGTGTGGTATGCATGGGCGATTTCTCCTTAGAGCTTTGCGGTGGTACGCACGTAGCAAATACGGCTGCTGTAAACTGCTTCAAGATCGTTTCTGAGTCTGGTATTGCAGCAGGTGTTCGCCGTATCGAGGCACTGACTTCTGAGGGTCTGCTTCACTATTATGAGAAGCTGTCTGCTGATCTTGTAAGTGCAAGTGCAGCAGCAAAGACGACTCCGGACAAGCTGACTGAGCGTATCGAGGCACTGCAGGGTGAGATTAAGGCACTTTCTTCCGAGAATGAGAAGTTAAAGAACCAGATGGCAAAGGATGCTGTCGGCAACGTAATGGATCAGGTCGTTGACATCAACGGTGTAAAGCTGCTTGCAGTTGCACTTAAGGATACCGGTATGAACGAGCTTCGTACATTGGGCGATCAGTTCAAGGAGAAGCTGGGAAATGGTGTTGTTGTTATCGCATCCGCTGCTGACGGCAAGGTAAATCTGATGGCAACTGCTACTGATGCAGCTGTAAAGGCTGGTGCTCATGCCGGAAATCTGATCAAGGGAATTGCCGCACTTGTAGGCGGTGGCGGCGGTGGCCGTCCGAACATGGCTCAGGCCGGTGGAAAGAATCCGGATGGAATCAAGGCTGCACTCGAGAAGGCAGCAGAGGTTCTGAAAGAGCAGCTGAATAAGTAAAAACGAAGCAAAAATAAAGCAATATCGCAATAAGAGTATATTGCAGGAAAGAATCAAAAGGGGCTGCTGGTTTTGGCAGCCCCTTATTCTATAGAAGCAAAAAAAAGGAGACATTTATGACAGAGGGAAAGGAAAGAAGAGAGAAAATCATCGAGCTTTTAAAGCAGACAAAAAAGCCGATTTCCGGCACTGAGCTGGCGCATCAGATGAATGTCAGCCGTCAGATCATCGTGCAGGACATTGCGCTGCTTCGTGCATCCAACCGAAATATTCTCTCGACAAACAAAGGTTATCTCTACGACCGTACAGACGAGAAAACGGTATGCCGCCGCACATTTTTTGTATATCACACCGATTCACAGATGGCAGATGAGCTGTTTATCATAGTGGATAATGGTGGTCGTCTTCGTGATGTCGTCGTCGAGCATGAGATTTACGGTCAGATCACCGTCGATTTGATTCTCGAAAATCGATGCGACGTGGAAGAATTTCTTGAAAAAATCAACAAAAAAACGACTCGTCCATTAAATATTCTCACAAACGGACTCCACTATCATACAGTAGAGGCAGACCGGGCGGAGATTTTAGACCGTATCGAGCAGCAGCTTCGCAAAAAGAATTATATCAGAGAAACTACTTGATTTTTTGTATAGAATGTGCTAAACTTCCATCTGTTTGATGTGTTGACTGACAAGACAGCTAGCAAGACAACTGACAAAACAGTAAAACATACAGCTTGCTGGCGGACATCTTGATAGACACGTCAATGAATATACGCCTGCTGCGAAATAGCAGGGAGGGGAAAGGTATGGTTGTTTACATGGAAAAAACAAAAAAAATATTAAACCGAATCTTTATCGACGGTCTTAGCGGAATGGCGCTTGGTCTGTTTTCTACTCTGATCATCGGAACTATCATTGCACAGATCGGAACCTTAATTGGCGGTTCGATCGGAGACTACTTAAAGGCAATCAGTAACGTGGCAAAGACGCTCACTGGTGCAGGCATTGGCGTTGGTGTGGCATGCAAATTTAAAGAAGGACCACTTGTCACTGTATCAGCAGCAGTAGCTGGTATGATCGGCGCATTCCCGGCAGCACCGGAAGCCATCACACTCGGAACGCCTGGCGAGCCGCTTGGCGCATTCGTGGCTGCTTATGTGGCAATTGAAATCGGACGTCTCGTTGCAGGAAAGACAAAGGTTGATATTCTTGTGACACCGCTTCTTTCCATCTGTGCAGGTGCAGCAGTCGGTCTGATCGTTGGACCATACATTACCGACTTTATGAAGTGGCTCGGCGCTCTTGTCAATGTCAATGTCGAGCAGTCTCCTGTATTTGGCGGTATTATTGTTTCTGTTTTAATGGGTATGATCTTAACCCTCCCGATCAGTTCCGCAGCCATCGGCATCTCTATGGGACTGACCGGACTTGCCGCGGGTGCCGCCACTATAGGCTGCTGCTGTCAGATGGTCGGCTTTGCCGTTGCCAGCTACCGTGAGAATAAGGTTGGAGGTCTGATTGCACAGGGTGTTGGAACTTCCATGCTTCAGATTCCCAATATTGTGCGCCGCCCGATTATCTGGGTTCCAGCCATCTTATCCAGTGCCGTTTTAGGGCCGATCGCTTCTGCCGTCCTTCGTATGGTCAGTACTCCGGTCGGCTCTGGTATGGGTTCTGCGGGCTTCGTCGGTCAGATCGCCGCATTCGGTGCCATGACTGAAGCAGGCATGTCTTCTTGGATGGCACTTCTTCAGATCCTTATCATGCACTTTATCCTTCCGGCAGTGCTGACACTTGGCATCTCCGAGTTTATGCGCAAGAAGGGCTGGATTAAGGATGGAGATATGCTGCTGGATGTTTAAAGAAAAAGTTACAAAAAAATTAAAATTTCCGGTTGACTAATCAAAAAACCGTGCTATAATAGAATACGTGCTAAAAATACCCAAACAGTTGTATTTGCACAATACACAACTGGAGGGAGGTTGAGTGAGAGTCTATGTCTAATGTAATCGTTAAAGAGAACGAGAGCCTGGACAGCGCATTACGCAGATTTAAGAGAAACTGCGCTAAGGCAGGTATCCAGCAGGAAATCCGTAAGAGAGAGCATTATGAGAAGCCAAGCGTAAGACGTAAGAAGAAGTCTGAAGCGGCTAGAAAGCGTAAGTATAATTAATCTTCGGATTGTTAAGCGAATGGTATGCAGAGAGGGATTGCCGAAAGGCGATCCCTCTTTTTCGCATGGATTCGTATGTAATAATTGAAAAAGAGAAAAAAGGATGATATAGTTTAATACGATAAGGCTGTCTGCCAAAAAGAAAATCGGCAAACGGTTTTAAAGAAATAAATGCAAAACAGAACAATTTGCCTGGAAAGGGGATGATTGCAAATTTATGAAGGAAAAATCAATCGTTTTAAATATGATGCAGGGTGGTCCCGGAGAGATTCTTGAGAAGGGACGCTATTATGCAGTGCAAAAGAATGCAGCTGGGCTTGTTCACGCTGAGTATTGCAATTCTTCACAGGAGGCTGCGGCACTGAAGCTGACATTGACAGCACTGAATCCACATGCTGAATTTACCATACAGGTACAGCGCGAAGAACCCTATTTTTTGAGAGCCAATGCAGCCGGCATACTCGAAGGGCGTTTTCAGATACCAGCCGGACGGCGTATTGATATTGATGAGAAAAGTCAAAGTTTTCAATAAAAAGATGTTGGGGTCAAAAATCCTCTTGCAAGCAAGCTTGCATCGGCTTTCTGACCT
>CAVJTU010000013.1:0-50373 GCA_963652495.1 uncultured Oscillospiraceae bacterium | reverse complement strand
ATCCTATACGGTAGAGGCGAAGTGGACACGCCTGTAAGAATAAGGATTGCCTAATTACTTAGGTGGAAACTTAAATATCAAACTTCTTAAATAGGGGCGTAGCCCCTTAGAAGCCCATTACCTTTAGGTGATGGGTAGTTCACAAAAAGAGATGTAAAGCGAAAATAATAAAAGAAGCGTAATTATTATATGCTTAAAAATCGTTATCTGATTATAGAAAGATGCCATAAAAACCTCCTAAAGTCGATCGGACAGGAATGCTGTGCCGAAGTGTCTTGTTTGTTATAAAATATGCATATTCATAGAGCATGGACACATCAAACGGTAAATATATTAGTTTGCTATGCAAAAAGGTACTGCGGATAGATGTTGTTAGTGTATAGGAGAATAAACAATGGGTGAAAACAAATTGAAAGTATTTTTGCACTTAATAATAAGTGCTGTAGTGATTGCATTGTTTGGTCTGTGGCTGCATTATACGTCATGGATGCCGATCGCTGTGATAAGGGCGGAATTGCAGGCACAGCATATATGTAAAGAATATGGACTTACATGTGAATCTGTAGCAATAAATGAGTTGATAAAAGGAGAAAAGTATGCATATTTGACGGTGCAAGTCAGTGATGCAGAAAAACTGGAAAAAGAGACGCTGTTTGAATGTGTGCGAAAGCTCGATCATATCACCTGCGGCAAGTTGCATATAAGTGTGCTTCTTGAAAGTGGTTATCGCAAATACAGTATGGATACTAGTTACTCGGAAAGTGTCCTTTTGAGAAATAATGCTTGGTATTATGCGCCAGATGAAGCAAAACAGGCACGCGAAGAAGCACAGAATCGAAAAAAAAACGAGCAGCGGAGGGTGGCGAGAAAATGTGAAGTTGCAAACTGTGAAAATGAAAAAGTGTCTGCTTGTCATTATTGCAGTGAACATAAGTGCAGTGAGCCGGGATGCGATTCATTAAAGGATCTCGGAAGTGAGTATTGCGCACTGCATCGTCCCTCGAAAAAAACAAGAAGTCGTTCACGTACATCCAAGAAAGAAAATCAGGAGTACGATGATGTAGATGATTTTTACTATGATCATATGGATGAGTATGAGAATTACGACGATGCGGAGGATGATTGGGAAGGGTAAGAAGCCATCAACAGTGTTGTTTGATGATTTTTTACTTGACATGTGAAAGTAATCCCTATATAATTACCATTGGTAATTAAAAAGATTACCGATGGTAACAAATAAGAAATTGGCGACAAATTAACGATAAAATGATACCAGGGTCAAAAGGCCAGAAAGCCGATGCAAGCTTGCTTGCAAGAGGATTTTTGACCTCTTGACCCGCCAACATCATAAAATAAGATTTAAGACTGCCGCCTAAAGAAGGGAGGAGTATGGATTCTGAAAAAATAAAGCGAATGCTTGATGCCTGTTATCTGGCAAAGAGAGCAAGAGAACTTTTGCCAAAGCTTCCGGAGGGCGTTAGTCCTGCCTATATTCAGTATCTGGATCGGATTCACATTTTACAAAAGCAAAAAGAACATATAAAAGTGTCTGATATCAGCGATGTGATGAATCTTCCAAGACCAGGCGTCACGAGAACTGTCAAAGCGATGGAGGAAAAAGGATATCTGAAAAAGTTTTCTTCAGAAGAGGATGGAAGAGTCACATATATTACGGTTACTGAAAAAGGAGAAGAATTATGGAATAAATATGACCGTGATTATTATAGCAGGCTTGTTCCTTATCTTGAAATGATTTCAAACGAAGAAGCAGATAGTATGATACAGACAATTGAAAAATTTTATCAGGTTATGAGCGAAAGGAGAGTCGACATTGAGTAAGGGAAAAGAAAATGAAGCAAAGACAGCAGCGATAAATGATAAGTCTGATTTTACACAAGGCAGCATATTGGGAAAACTGATTCCGTTTATGATTCCGATTCTTGGTGCGTTGGTATTGCAGGCGGCATACGGTGCAGTCGATCTTTTGGTAGTGGGTCGTTTTGGAACGACATCCGGTCTGTCTGCTGTATCTACGGGCAGTCAGGTTTTGAATTTGGTCACTTTTGTTATTACACAGTTTGCGATGGGAATTACCGTTTTAATCGCCAGATATATTGGCGAAAAACGTCCAGAGTCGATTGGTGCATTGATTGGAGGTTCCGTTGTTGTATTTGCGGCAATGGCAGCGGTGCTGTTTGTTGTAATGATCGCATTTTCACGCCAGATCGCGGTGTTGATGCAGGCACCAAATGAAGCAGTGAATCTGACTGCTGTTTATGTGCGTATCTGCGGAGGCGGTATTTTCTTTATTGTCGCATACAACGTTTTATCTGCTGTTTTCAGAGGATTAGGAGATAGCAAATCTCCATTAATTTTTGTTGCAATTGCCTGTGTGATTAACATTGCAGGTGATTTGATTCTGGTAGCCGGATTTCATATGGATGCAGCAGGTGCTGCGATTGCTACGGTAGTGGCACAGGCAGCCAGCGTTGTATTTGCTCTGGTTATGCTTATGAAAAAGGATCTTCCGTTCAAGATTACGAAGGCAGATTTTACGATCAATAGTCATTGTAAGCGTGCGCTCAAGATTGGTTTGCCACTTGCACTTCAGGAATTTTTGACACAGATTTCATTTCTTGCATTGTGTGCATTTGTCAATCGTCTGGGTCTGGAGGCATCTTCCGGATACGGTGTTGCCTGCAAGATTGTAAATTTTGCCATGTTGATTCCAAGTTCTCTGATGCAGTCTATGGCATCCTTTGTATCCCAAAATGTCGGAGCCGGAAACGAAAAACGAGCAAAGAAAGCGATGGTTACGGGTATTTGCGTTGGTGTTGTTATTGGTGTGGTTGTCTTTGTTTTCGTTTTCTTTAGGGGCGATCTATTGACTGGAATTTTCACAACCGATGCAGGAGTTGTCCAGAAGGGTTATGATTATTTGAAAGGTTTTGCATTAGAGACCATTGTTACAGCGGTATTGTTTAGTATGGTCGGCTATTTCAACGGACATGATAAGACTGTATGGGTAATGGTGCAGGGACTGATTCAGACATTGCTTGTTCGCCTTCCGCTAGCCTACTATATGAGCATCCAGCCAAATGCCAGCCTTACAAGCATTGGATTGGCAGCACCGGTGGCAACGATTTGCGGAATTGTTTTGAATGTTGGATTCTATATTTGGATGAATAAAAAAGAGAAAAAAGCAATCTACTAAAATGTTGCCATGCGGATTGGCTTCATGCAAACATGAACTGTAACAACCAAAGTGTACGAAAATCGGAACATTCCAGAATTTCTTGACAAAAAAATAGTTCTTAAGTAAGATAGGAATGCACGATAAAATGTAAGAAAAATACATAGAGGGAAGCGTCGGTGCAAACGCTTTGGGAAAGGAACAAGATGACAATCGAAGAAGCCGTTAGCTATTTAAAAAAGCAGGATCTGGCAGCACTTGAGGTTGGAACCTATCAGGTAAATGATGATTTTTATTTTATGATTCAGGAGTATGAGACAAAACCAGCACAGGATTGCCGATTAGAAACACACGATCGCTATGCAGATATTCAGTGGATTATTTCCGGTGAGGAGGAAATCGATACGGTAAGCAGAACCGGATTAGAGGTTGCTGTGGCATATGATGAGAAGCGCGATGTTGCATTCTGGAAGGAGCCAAAAGAAATGTGCCAAAGCATTATGATGACTGGTTCTTATGCGGTACTGCCGCCGAGTATTGCTCACAAACCACAGATGCGCGCAGGCGAATCTGCTTGTCATGTAAAAAAATGTGTAGCAAAGGTGAAATGGCAGGCCTAATATATGTATGAGATTATGACATCAGATGAAGCGATCCGTTTGATTCGGGATGGAGACTGTATATGTGTCAATTCCTTTGTCGGAATCGAAAATCCGGTGGAACTGCATGAGGCGATTTACCGCCGTTATCAGAAGATGCAGTCGCCTACCCATTTAACGATTGTTTCCAGTGCCGGATTTGGCGTGTGGGACACGGAACACAATGCCGAAGGATATATCCGTGATGGCGCAGTAGACCGGCTGATTTGTGGCCATTTCGGTGCCATGATGAGCACAAAAAAACTTGTTTTGGAAGATCGCTTTGAGGCATACAATCTTCCGCTCGGCTGTATTTCTCATGCGATTCGTGCACAGGCAGGAGGACTTCCCGGTGCACTTTCAAAGGTTGGTCTGGATATTTTTGTCGATCCAAGGCAGGAAGGACCGGGAATCAACCGCATTTCCATCGATGATTCGCTGGTAAAGAATGTAGAGGTGGACGGTGAGGAGTTTCTTTATTATAAATTGCCGAAAATCACAATTGCACTGATTAAAGGAACCGCGGCAGACCGTAAAGGAAATATCACTTTTGACGATATGTTTATGTCTGGCGATGCACTTTCCATCTGTCAGGCAGTAAAAGCAAACAGGGGAAAGGTGATTGTTCAGGTAGATCGGCTGGTGGACACACCGTCACGACCACGAAATGCCATTATTCCGGGCTGTCTGGTAGATGCAATTGTCGTTGCAGAACCGCATGAGCGAAATGAAGCGTATACGGCGCTGACCGGAAGCTTTGAGATTCCATATGAGGAATGGTACACTTGGAGTGAGAAGATTGATCAGGCATCTGAAAAGATGCTCAAGGATAATACAATCGGAAAAATTATTGGAAAGCGGGCGGCAAAAGAACTTCGTGTCGATGATATTGTCAATATTGGAATCGGGATTCCGGAGATGGTTTCCCGCTATGCGAGAAAAAGCGGTATGCTCGATATGGTAACGTTGACAGTTGAATCCGGTGGTATTGGTGGTTTTCCTGTTTCCGGTGAGGCATTTGGAGCAATGATCGGAGCGGCATCTGTCTACGATATGGCAAATCAGTTTGACCTTTATGATAATGGCGGTCTGGATGTCTGCTTTATGGGTGCGTTAGAAGTTGACCAATACGGAAATATCAATGCGCACAGAGGTCCTGGTGCATTTGCCGGTATTGGTGGGTTTGCTAATATCACGGCGAAGACACCGACGGTTGTTTTTTGCATGAGTTTCAATGCAAAGGGATTGGTCGTATCACAGAAAAGAGATGAAGTTACCATTGAAAAAGAGGGAACGATTCCTAAATTTGTGAAGCATGTCAACAGTATTAGCTTTTCCGCAAAGCGTGCGATTGAGAACGGACAGAAGGTTCTGTATGTGACCGAGCGATGTGTATTTCGCCTGACACCGAAGGGACTGAAATTAATCGAGGTGTATCCGGGTATCGATGCAAAGCGTGATATTCTGAATCAGCTTCCGTTTGAGGTTGAATATAAGCAGTAAAAGCAGGCAAACATAACGAATAGAATTACAAGCAAGTCCTAACCCACTGCGTATTGCTTCACGCAATTGAAGCAGGGAACTTACTTGATTCGGCTAAAAAGCTAGTTAAAAAGAACAGTACCAAGGAGAAGGATGGGGAGTGCCCTACCTCTGTGAGGACTGTTCTTTTTATTTGTTTTTTACAAAATTAGGCAAAGTACCACGTCCATATAAGCTGCGCACAGCATGGGCATAGAGGCTTCATCAATAAGACATGGGTTGCAAAATGAAAGAAATTTGTATACAATATAAGAAAACAGAGACAAATAGAGAGCAAAAGGAGATTTTATGAAACTGATACATATTTCTGATTTGCATTTGGGTAAGCGGCTCAATGAATTTTCAATGCTGGAGGATCAGCGCTATATTCTGGAGCAAATTGTCAAAATTTGCGTAGAGGAACACGCGGATGCTCTTCTTCTGGCGGGAGATATTTACGACAGACCCATTCCGCCAGCGGAAGCGGTTACGATGTTGGACTGGTTTTTAAATGCGCTGGCATCGCAGAAGATTCAGGTATGTGCGGTCAGTGGAAATCATGATTCTGCAGAGCGCATCGCATTTGGCGCGGAGCTGATGAAACAATCCGGTGTGCATGTGTCGTCGGTATATGATGGCAGCATACAAAAAGTGACATTGACGGATGAATTTGGGGAAGTTTTGATTTATCTGCTTCCATTTGTTCGTCCTTCTACTGTTCGTCATGCGTTGGGACAGGAAGAAATCCAAACGTATCAGGATGCGGTCCTGTCAGCCGTGCAACGTATGAAAATTGATCCGTCAAAGAGAAATGTTTTAGTGGCTCATCAGTTTGTCACGGGGGCAGGCCGATGTGATTCAGAGGATATCATGGTTGGCGGAGTGGATAATGTAGACGCATCTATATTTGAAGCTTTTGATTATACGGCGCTTGGTCATATTCATAGTCCTCAGAATGTAGGAAAATGGAAAGACGTGGCAAGTGAAGCAGCGAATCAAATGGTGAGGAAAGCATTAAGCGAAAAAACGGCAAACGTGGTGCGCTATTGTGGCACTCCATTAAAATATTCGGTTTCTGAGACCGGACAGGAAAAGTCGGTTACGGTTATTGAGATGGAAAAAAAGGGGAATATGGGCATTCATACCATTCCATTAATTCCCAAACATGATGTTAGAATGATTCATGGCTCTTATATGGAAGTGACCGCGCGCAGCTTTTATCAGAGAACCAATATGGAGGATTATGTGCAGATTACGCTGACGGATGAGGAGGATATTCCGGATGGAATGCAGAAGCTTCGCACGATTTACCCGAATCTGCTAAGCTTAACGTATGACAATCAGAGAACACGGACACAACAGGCGATCGAGCCGCAGAAGACCATACAAAAGAAGACAGAGAAAGAATTATTTGAGGAACTTTATGAAAAACAGAACAATCAGCCGATGAGCGAAGAACAGCAGCAATTTGTAGAGGAACTTTTCGCACGGTTAAAGGAGGAGACAGAATGAGACCACAGGCGTTGACAGTCAGCGCGTTCGGACCATATGCGGGTGAGATAACAGTTGATTTTGAACAATTGGGAATGCAGGGATTGTACTTGATTACAGGAGATACCGGAGCGGGAAAGACAAGCCTTTTTGATGCCATCACATTTGCGCTGTATGGAGAAGCTAGTGGTGCGGTGCGTGATCCGCAGATGCTTCGAAGTAAATATGCAAAGCCAGAGGCAAAAACGTACGTTGAACTTGTCTTTTGTTATCAGAAAAAGCAATATCGCGTAAGGCGAAATCCAGAGTATCAACGTCCAAAAGGGCGAGGAGCCGGGATGACTTTGCAGCGGGCAGAGGCTGAGCTGGAATATCTGTCAGAGCCGGACAGATCGATTGTGTCAAAATCGAAGGATGTGACAAAGGCGGTGACAGAGATTTTGGGATTGGACTATCGCCAGTTTACGCAAATCGTCATGATTGCGCAGGGGGATTTTCAGAAGTTGCTTCTTGCGGATACGGCGACTCGAAAAGAAATTTTCAGGAAAATTTTTCATACAGAAAAATTTCAGCAGCTGCAGGATGCACTTAAGACGGAATTAAGCAAACAAAAAGAAGCATACGAAGATTTTCGAAAGGGTATCAGTCAGGAACTAAGCACGGCAGTCTGCCCGAATGGTTCGATGGATGAGGCAGAGTGGAATACATTGAAGAAAAATGGATTTGATGGGCAGACGCTTCGGGCGATTGAATTGATTGAAAAATTTCTAACAGTTGGAGAAGAACGTTATCAAGAATTGAAAAAAGAGGAAGAACAGCTGACCAGTGAGTTGCAGCAACTGGCTGTGGAGGAAGAAAAGCTTCGTAGATATCGGGAAGTAAGCGATAATTTGAGAGAAAAAGAGCGAAGAATGGAGGAACTTTTGCCCAAAGTTTCACAGGCACAGGAGGAATTACAAAAACAGATCCGGAAGCGGCCAAGACAAAAAGAACTGGAAGCCAGGAAACATAGTCTGCAGCAAAATGAGCGAAGCTGTGAAGCGGCAAAAGAAACAAAAAAACAGCTTGACGTGGCACAAAAAGAACTTCAGGAGCAGGAAAAAAAGCAAGAAGAGGCATCACAAAAATGTCATCAGATTGAACAGAGACTGGAAGAACTGCAGCATGATTTGGAAGGCTTATGCGATTGCGAGGTTCAATATTCCCAAGTGCTTGCTGAAAAAAAACGAATCGAACGGATTAAAACAGATTGGGAGGAAAATCAGAGGCAGGAACGAGTACTTGCTGAAAAAATCCAAGAATTGCAAACGGCACTCCAGACGACTTCAGAGCAAAAGCAGCAGTGTGGAAAGCAACTGGAAAGCTGCGAGAATGAGATTGGACAGCTTGCGAATGCGGGAAGAGACGAGGAACGCAGTCAAAGTCAACTGGAAGAGTGCAAACGGCAGTTACAGCAATATCAGAAATTCAGTGAAGAATATGATCGCGCCTGTGATATTCAGAAAAAACAGACAAGGAAAATTATAGATCAGAAGAAAGCACTCGAAGATCAGGAAAAAGAAATCTGTGAGATGGAAGCGCAATTACAAATCCTTACCGGTTGGGATGTTCGTTTGGAACAAAAAAAAGCGCAGAGAAAAGAAAATAACGATCGGCTTGAGGAATTGGAAAAGCTGGAAAAGAGGCTCGAAGGAGAACAAAGGCTGGAACAGGAATATGAATGCCTGCAAAAGCAATATAAAAATTGCGTAGATGTCTATGAAGCTAGTCAGGAGGATTGGAAAGCAGCCTGGCAAAATTACTTGAATGCGCAAGCCGGAGTTTTGGCAGATCAGTTGGAGGAAGGAATGCCTTGTCCGGTCTGCGGTGCATTGCATCATCCTATGTTGGCAACAAAAAAGGAGCAGACAGTAAGCCGTGAGCAGTTGGATGAAAAGCGAAAAAAGGCAGATGCAGATCAAAAGAAAGCAGAGCAGGCAGGAGCAGCAGCAGGGACAATGTGTGAGCAGATTAAAATTCAGCGAAGCCAACTTATCACAGAGATATCAAGTTGGCTGAATGATGAAACCATACAGACCTCTGAGGCGGCAAAGGAGGCACTCAAGGAATGTTTTGAACAGCTTTATCTGGAAAAAAAGCAGTTTTTTACACAGCAGACCGAACTGGAGCAGAAAGGAAAGCAATATCATTATTTGGAGACCGCACTTGCGACCGCACGAAAAATGCAGCAGTGTATGCAGAATGAACTTCAAAAGAAAAAGGAAGAGAATGCAGCATTGCTCCAATCAGTGGACAGTATAAGACAACAGCGTTTACAGATGCTTCCTGATCAGAAAGAGGATCAAAAAGAATCCATTTTGAGTCAGCAACTGCTGCGGGCGCAGGAAACATTCTCACAGGCAGTTGCAGCAGTTGCACGTTTGGATAAACTGAAAATAAAAAAACAGGGTCTCCAAAAAGAACGGGAAAAATTTGTGCAGCAGGAGCAAATACTTCAAACCCGGCTTGACAGCATGACGGGAAAGAAGGAAGGCATAAAAGGACAGATTGAAAAGCTTCAGACAGAAGTGCAGGATGAACTTTTCACAGATGGTGTGCTAAAAAATCAATTGACTCAAAGTACGGAAATTAAAGAGCATTTGATTGCTCTTTATAAAAAGAAAAAAGAACAGGCGGAATGCTTGAGCGTACAAACGACACGGAAAAAAGAACTCCAGACAGTGCTGTCGCAGGAACAGAAAAGAAAGGAAGAAGCAAACGAAGTATTTTTACAGTTGGAGGTTGAAATTGCAAGCGTTCGCGCCACGCTGAAGGAAAGGGAAAATCAGCTGGAACAGGAATATGTTATATTGCAGATGCAGAGTCCGCAGTGGAATAGCAGTCAGGAACTTGATGTCCTTTTCGAGATGCTGCAGGAGCAGATGGAACAAAATGAAAGGGAACGGCAGACACTTGAACAGGCATATCAGGATGCACAACAGCAGACAGAACGCTTAAAGGCAGATGAACAGGTGCTGAGAAGCAGTATAGAGGAAGACAAACGCCAGTTGCTAGTGATGCAAAGTACATCTGACAAAATGCTGTTAAAGGAAGAACGAATAGAACAGCGAAAGGAATCAATAATTCTTAGAAAAGAACAAGTTTCGCAGGCATGCCAGACTCAGTTTGCTGAAAATAAGATAAACCGCGCTGTACTTTTTGGCGCAAAGAAGCGGCATAGTGGAATGCGGGAAACAGAGAAAAAATATGTTCTGATACGCGAGCTTTCTAACACAGCAAACGGTCAGGTTACAGGAAAACCCAAAATCGAGTTGGAAACGTATGTACAGATGACCTATTTTGAACAAATTTTACGTCGGGCAAACCTTCGGTTAATGACGATGAGCCAGGGGCAGTATGAGTTAAAGCGTAGGGAAGATCCTGAAAATAAAAAAGAAAAAGCAGGGCTGGATTTGAATGTGATCGATCATTATAATGGAAGTGAGCGCAGTGTGCGAACACTTTCCGGGGGTGAGAGCTTTCAGGCGGCATTGTCTCTTGCTCTTGGTCTTTCAGATGAGATTCAATCCGGGGCAGGTGGCATCCAGATTGATACCATGTTTGTGGATGAAGGATTTGGTTCATTAGATGAGGCAGCACTGTCACAGGCATTGAAGGCATTAACTAATCTGGCCGATGGAAATCGGATGGTTGGAATTATTTCGCATGTGGCAGAGTTAAAGGATTCAATCAGCAAAAAGATTCTTGTCACAAAGACGATGGGAACAGACGGACCCGGCAGCCACATACGGATTGAAACAAATTGAAACAAATTAAAAGCGTAAAAATACAAGATGCGAAAAAGACTAGATAAGGAAAATATCTTGGATTTGATGCAATAACCTTATGTCTTAACTTGTCAAAGTACGTAAGAGTGCCTATGGCAAACGAAAGGATTTTATTTATGAAAATAGTGACATTTGGAGAAATTATGCTGCGCCTGAAGACTTTGGAGTATCTTCGGATTGTACAGGCACAGAATTTTGAAGCCAGTTATGGTGGGGCGGAGGCAAATGTAGCAGCCGGACTTGCTATGCTAAAGAATGAGGCTGCGTTTGTGACAAAGCTTCCAGATAATCCGGTTGGTCAGGCTGCTTTAAATGAGCTTCGGCGTTATGGAACAGATACTTCTCGGATTTTGAGAGGCGGAAAGCGTCTTGGCATTTATTATTTTGAAAAGGGAACGGATATCCGTCCGACAAATGTTGTATATGATCGGGCAGACAGTGCATTTGCCTGTTCAAAGCCGGAGGAGTATGATTGGGATCAGATTCTTGCCGATGCCGATGTCTTCTTTTTCTCAGGGGTTACGCCCGCAGTAAGTGAGACGGTAAAAGAGAGTGTATTGGCTGCACTTCGTTGTTGTCAAAAGCGTGGAATTGAAGTGGTCTGTGATTTGAATTACCGAGCAAAGATGTGGGACAAAGAGACTGCACAGTGTGTCATGCGTGAATTGATGCCCTATGTGACACTTTGTATTGCAAATGATGAGGACTTTGAGGCATCACTTGGCATTCATGCATTTGACGGGGATATGTCAAGAGGAATTGAGCAGATTGATACATATCGTCAGGGAATGCAGGAAATCAGAAGACAATTCCCAAATTGCAGGGCAGTAGCGAGTGTGCTTCGCAGTATGCATACAGTTGAGGATGGAGACTGGATGGCAATTTACCTGACAGGAGATCATTTTTATGAAACTCCGGTACATCATGTTCATAGCCTGGAAGCTGTGGGGGCAGGAGATGCATTTGCGGCAGCCCTGATCCATATGCTGTTAAAGAAGGAGAGTCCGCAATATACAATTGATTTTTCAATTGCAGCAAGTGTCTTGAAACTGATGATTCAGCATGATTTTAATATTGTAAGCGAAGCGGATATTTTGCATGTTATGAAATCAAATGATGTGAATTTGCAGCGCTAGGTAATAGTGGTATCTTGTTTTATATAATAACATTAAAGTAGTATAACTTATGCATATTCGCTTGAATGGAGTAAGGGTAAAATACAACGAATCTTTCCCGAACGGCTGCATGTATCCGGGCGATTCAAGGGGCGCACCATGCGAGGTGTATAATTGCCGATGCACGATGGTAGCAATCACACCACATGCAGATCAGACGAGAAGGACAAGCAATACAGCAGAAAGCTATAAGGCATGGAAGGAAGAGAAGCTTGAAAACAGGTTCGTTGAGAAAGCAGCGGAAAAATTAGTGCTAACAACTAAAAAGCAAAAAAATGTTGCAGTCCAAGATAAATCTGATATAATAAACTCAGGAGCGCGAATTGTGGATGTAGACAGTGATGAAGCTATGAAATTTGCTGATATGTACTACGATGAAATTAGAAGTTTCTCAACTGATACAAGAAAAATCGCCAAAAATCTCGGAAAAAACGAAAATGACATAAAGAAAATAAAGTCATATTTGTTTGAAAACAATTCGATGTATGACCCAGTGAGCCAAACTTATAGTAGATTTGACGCAGACTGTGGTATAGTTCAGAGTTGGCAACGACTTATGATTGGCAAGGACATAAAACCACATGACAGAACGTTAATAGAGCATGAACTTCTGGAAATGAAAATTAAAGAAGAAAACCCAACGTTGGAACATTGGAAGGCTCATGAATTAGCAACAAAAAAATAAGGGGAGGTAGAAGCATATTATGGTAATCTTAAAAAACATAGTAAGAAGCAAAGATAGCATATCAACAGACTACTATCCAGAAGGCAAAGCGGTAAAAGGTTTTATGGAAATATCGAGAGTTGACGGAGGAATCATAAAACATAGCGTAGCTAGTGCATTTGTTGCGCCACATGTAAAACGCGAACTGGAACGTCTTGCAAAATTAGAAGAACCGCCAAAAGAAAAGATGGTATATTGGTATTAAACATGACAAAAAAAACAGCAGGAAATATCACAATCAAGCTAGACAACACCGACTCGGTACGACACGCTGCAAAGCAGCAGATCATGGCAGCACTTGAAGAGTGTGGGCTGACTGCGGAACGGTACGCAAAAGGGAATTGCCCCGTTGATACCGGAAATCTACGCAATAGTATCACACACCAGATGGACGGAGACAACAGGGTTATAATTGGAAGTGCGGTTGAATATGCACCGTATGTAGAACTCGGCACGGGAAAGTATACCGAGGGCGGCAGGAAAACACCATGGTTGTACGAGGACAGCAAAGGCAACTGGCACAGGACAAGCGGTCAGAAGGCACAACCGTATTTAAAGCCAGCACTTGCAAACCATGTGGACGAGTACAAACGAATAATCAAGGCGAATTTGGAGGGGTAAAACCCTCCATTTTTCTTTTGCATTTAACGCATGTTGGCACAAAATCAATCAAATTTTGTATTATGATATAATCACTGCAAAGAATAGCAGCGCAAAAAGCTATTGCACAAGAACGTGCGCCAAAGAATAGGAGTATATAGCATGAGTTAAAAAAATCAGACATTAGAGCAGTGCTTAAAAATGAGAATGCGACAGACGAGGAGAAGATTGGAGAAATTCTTGATCTTCTGCATGGCGAAACAGACACGCTGAAAGCCCAGATTGACGAAGCAAAGAACAGCGACACAAGCAAGGCGAAGGAGTGGGAAGATAAAGCCAAAGAGTGGGAAGGCAAGTACAGTACACTGCTGAACACACAGCATTTTCGGACTATAAGACGCAGCAGGAAAAGGCACAGGAGACAACAGCGAAAGAAAACGCGTACAAGGAACTGCTGAAAAACGCAGGTGTATCAAATAAGCTGATTGATCTGGTAGCTAAAGCAAGCGCAAAAGACATTGAAACGTTGACGTTAAAGGATGGCAAAATTGAAGGCGCGGACGAACTGACAAAGACAATCAGAGAGACTTACAAAGATTACATCACTACGAAGTTGTAGCAGGGAGCCGATACACACAACCCACCAGATAACGGCGGCGGCTCAGACTTTGAAAATAAGAGGTAATTAGATGTCAGTATTTGACAGCAAATATTTTAATGGTGACGTTTTGGGAAGGTATTTGGAAGGTATTTGGAAACTGTACCGAGAGTAAAGCAAAACGCATTTTTAATGGCAGGCATTTTTAATAACAGACCAGAGTTAAAAAGAATGCTTGCGGACAATACAGGCGGTAACTACGTTTCATTGCCTATGGTCGGACTAATTGGCGGCGATGCGCTGAACTATGACGGCAACACCAATATCACGACTACCAGCATTGATACAAGAGCAAACAAAAATGCAACCCCAAAATACAAAGTACGAAAAAAGTTAATCAAATCGGAAATTTGTAAATTGTTTCACTGCCAAATAATAATAGATGTTTTGCAATTTATGTAGGAGGGTGTGTACAAGCTAAGCTCCTCCTACACCTTATATCCTCACAATGCATAACTTAAGAGTAGCATAACTTTATATGAAAAACAAATTTCCGCCCACTCTTTCCTTTTCAAAATACCATTCCTCACATCCCAAAATCCACATAAACAATAAAATAGAGTCCGTTTGCCTATTTTTAAATAGGAAATGGAAACAGACTCTATATATTTCTTATTTTTTATTATATGCCGTTAATAATTCATTCTGAAGTTCTTCAATCTTCTTGTCCTTTTCAAGACGCAGTTCATTGAGCTCTTTTTGATGTGCCTCTGACAATTCCAAACGAAGTGATAGCAGAGCAGTTTTCGCTTCCTGAAGAGCAGACTGATCGGAGAACTGACGGGATTGCATATCGAATAATTGCTTTTGAAGCTGTGCAATTTCAGAATCCTTTTCTTGACGAATTGCTTCTTCGGTCTGACGAATTGCCTCTTTTTGTGACAGTTCTGCCTCATAAGCAGTCTTTTCTTTTTCAGAAACAGCCTGCTGCAATTCATTTTCAAGCATCTGCTTTTCTCTAGTGGCAGCAGTCGTTTCCTCTTTTAACTGTTTTTCAAGCGTTTTACAGTACTGTGTCATCTGCTCATATTCTTCTTTCTTTTCTTCAGCCTGCTTTACCTGCGAGAGCAACACGTCATTCATTGCCTGCTTTGCATTTGCCTGTTCTTCGGCAGCAGTCAGTGATTTTTCCAAACGTTCTATTGCAGTTGTCAATTCCTTATTCTTTTCTCTGATCGCATTTATTTCTTTTTGGACTTTTTCTTTTTCAAGGTTAACTTCATCTACCATACGATCACGCTGTTCGCGAAGTTCTTTGATTGTCTGCGCATTCGATTCTAATTGATTATGAAATTCTCCGCGAATACGGTCATCAGATGAGGAAACTGCACGAAGCGCCTCCAAATAAAGACGAACAAGTGTATTGGCATATTGCTCAAATGTCTCCACATTTTTCGCTTGGTCGGTTACTGTTACAGTTGCTTTTTCCTGTTCTAACGAGTACGCGTCCATGAGTGTATTAAACACACGATCCTTATTTCCTCCAATTGAAGCGGATAGTGCTTCTAAACGCTCCTTTGTTTCGTTTGAGATACGAAATGATTTGATCTCTGCCATGATTCCTCCTTTTATTTTCTATATGCATAATTTCTTATCGAAGTCATTGTAACACGTTATGTTTACTTTGTAAAGTATATGTTTACATACAAGCAAGCAAAGAGTTCGTATAATGGATATTATACGAACTTATATGAGCAAAAATAGCTTGATTTTGGGTCAAAAATACGATATAATACCCTTGCAAAGAAATATACGAACTCTATATAATTATTTAACGAACTTTTAAACAGTTTCATACAGGAGATGTAATACAAAATGGCAAACAAAAAATCACTTGCGCTCACCAAAGAGCAATACAAAAATTTGATAGAAGCGATGAGAAAAGGAGGTAAGTCATTCCGGGCGAATGATCGGATTGCAACGGCACTCGTATTGGAGGCAAACCTTGGTCTTCGAATCGGTGATATTCTAAAGCTTAGACTGCAGGATATTGTGCTGGATGGAACGAGGTATCGTTTGAATATTACAGAGGCGAAAACACAGAAGAAACGTGTATTCACAGTACCGCAGCCAATCTACCAATATTTGCGAGTATATTGCATCGATCATGAAATTAAATCAAATGAGATTATATTTCCTATTACAGAACGTGCTGTTCAGAAATATCTGGTGAAAGCAGCAGGAGAGCTTGGCTATCCGAGCATTGGAACGCATAGTTTTCGTAAGTTTTTTGCGACGGAAATTTATGTAAACAATAACTATAACATCATCCTGGTGCAGCAGCTTTTACAGCATAGTTCCTCTGCCATTACGCAGCGTTATATTGGAATTTCAAGCAAAGAATTAGAAGATGCACTTGCGGGACACATCGATCTTAGGTAACATGTGCGATACAATAAGCAGAAATGAAGTCTCCATGTCTGGGTCTAAAAAAAAGCCGCCTGAATAAATGGGCGGCTTTTTGTCAGCATAAAAAGAAGTTGGTTTGAATAAAGTGGTAACAAGCGCTATTGAACAGGGAAGTGCCGTGTGAAAACAGATTTTAAACAACAAAAAGCATTGGCAATTATCACATTCTTCTGTATTGCGTTTCTGATGGGGCGTGGAGCCGGATATCTGCAGGAGACAGCTGCACTTGTGCCATACATATCCTATTCTGAAAATTGGGGACTTGGCTTTGGCGAGTCCGGAACACAGCCAACTGGAAATGCCTCACCTAAGGAAATGGCAAAATACAATGCATACTATATGGGAAGCAGCGACCAAAACGTGATTTATCTGACGTTTGACTGCGGATATGAAAATGGCAATACACCTGCGATTCTTGATGCGTTAAAAAAACATCAGGTAAGAGCAACCTTCTTTGTGGTTGGTCATTTTCTGGAATCATCGCCAGAGCTGGTGCAGCGTATGGTACAGGATGGGCATACCGTTGGAAACCATACCTACCATCACCCGGATATGTCCTCTATTTCAACGATGAGCACATTTCAAAAGGAACTTGATGATGTGCGCAGTCTGTATAAAAATATAACAGGGCAGGAGATGGCTATGTATTACCGTCCGCCTCAAGGAAAATACAGTATAGAAAATTTGAAAATGGCGCAGGAACTTGGTTACCACACATTTTTTTGGAGTCTTGCGTATGTCGATTGGAATGCAGACAGTCAGCCAACACACGAAGAAGCTTTTTCAAAATTGATTCCACGTATTCATCCCGGAGCAATTGTCCTGTTACATAATACATCGAAAACAAATGGCGAAATTCTCGACGAGCTGCTGACAAGATGGGAGGATATGGGATATACTTTCGGGACACTTGATGCATTTTAAATCAAAGCGGACATTCGCAATCTGCTTCGCTGCTTGCTTGATTCGGTTAAATAAAATTTGAAAGACCTCCCAGCGTTCATTTTCCAATGAACGAATGGAAGGTCTTTTCAAGTATATACGTAACTTCTTCAAGTGTTAGCTTATGAAATGCCGCAATTTCTTTCATATTGCCAAGCAAAATTGCAGGAAGTGCTTCAACTGAAAGAGGAGTGGGTGTCGGTAGCCCAAAATAAGCCGGATATTCAGTATCCCCTTCAAAGGCCCATTCAACTGCGCTCCACCCATCTGTTTCAACAAGGATACGGTCTAGCGGAGCCGACTCTAGCACATGCCGGACCGCAGGGTTCTTTTTTAAATCAGGACCAAGTGTAAAATAACAGTTCTGATCCAGAAAATCTTCTAACCCATTTAAATCGGAATACCAGTGAATCAGATAGCGGTTTTGATAATGACGAATTAGCCTGGCAATCTCTTTTTCCTGTCCCTTTGTATGCAGAATGACTGGTTTTTTGCGTGTACTGGCAAATGCAAGCTGCTGCTCAAAAATAAGCTGCTGGCGGGAGAGCGGAATATCACACCAGACATTGTCCATGCCGATTTCTCCAATGATAGCTGCTTTTTCAAGAAAAGGCTTCATATCATCAAAAGAAAAGGCTGCACTTCGCCACGGATGAAGACCAAAGGTAGGAACAATCCACTCAAAACAATCATCCTCTGCTTTTGATCGTAATGCATTTTCTTCTGATATGAGCTGCTGCAAAGAAACAGCTTCCTTTGGATCTTGCGCGCAAATCATAGAAACAATCGGTGTCTGTCTGCGAATTTTGCGCTCTGTTTTTGTGCCTAGATGGGCATGTGCATCGAAAATCATGCCTGTTTGCTGCCTCCCATAATGGTCTGATAAATCGTTTTGCGAAGTTCTGACTGTTCGTACAGCCATTCTCGCGTTCTGTATTTTTCTGCAATAGTGATCTCACGCACAATATGTGACGGTTTTTGACCAAGAATCAGAATACGATCCGACAGATAAATAGCCTCATCCATGTCATGTGTCACAAGAAGAACGGTACGATTTAACCGTTCGCGCACGGAGAGAAGCCAGTCCTGCATATCGCCTCGTGAAATGACATCCAGCGCACCAAAAGGCTCGTCTAACAGCAAAATGTCTGCTTCACACAGTGCAGTGCGTAGAAAGGCCGCACGCTGACGCATACCGCCAGACAGGCTGGAAGGATATGCATATTCATATCCCTCCAGTCCAAAGGCAGCAAAATTTTTCAATGCTTCGCTGCGAGCTTCCTTTTTATGGCCGTGAATGCTTCCATACAGACATACATTGTCCAGAATGGTCTTCCATGGAAACAAAAGATCATTCTGCGGCATATAGGCAAAATGGCCTGAGACACCATGAATCGGACTTCCATCCACCTCAATCGTCCCTTTTTCAAGCGGCAGCAACCCAGCTAACAGATTTAAAATGGTAGACTTGCCGCACCCGGACGGGCCGAGAATGCTGACAAATTCGCCCTCTCTGATTTGAAAATGAACATTATCTAAAATCGGTGCTGTCTCATAAGAAAAAGATAAATCGAAAACATCCAGTTTCATAAGATTTTTGCCTTCTGCCTTTCTGTATTGTTTTACTTTTATTTGCTTTGTTCGTCAGTAGTGTCTTCCACGCTGGTGTTTTCTTCATTGGTATCATTTTTGCTGCTTGCATTGCTTTTCGGAAGAAATTCATTTGTATAGCAGTCAGATGCGGGAATCGCTTCATCAATTACACCATACTCTACCATAAAGTCTGTATAGTTATCCCATACTTCATCCTTCATTTCGCCCCAGCGATCGACATCCTCTGCGTACTTTGCAGAAAGATATTCCTGAGAATCATTTAACAGATCCATATCGTAATCCGGTGCATATTTGTGAAGAATCTCGGCACTTTCCTTCGGATTGTCAATGGCATACTCATATCCTTCGCTGGTTGCCTTTAAGAAACGTTTTACCAGATCCGGATTGTTCTTGGCCAATTCATCGTTTGTGATGATAACAGGTGTGTAGTAATCAAGACGCTCATCAAGCTGACGAAGTTCCATATAGTCGATTGGGAAATCTGCCAGCTTACACTTAACAACATCCCATCCCTCAAAGAACCACATAATATCAACCTGATCCTTTAAAGCTGCAAATCCGGAGCCGTCCGAGATAACCATATTTAACTTAGAGAAGTCGGCACCATCCTGAGTCATAACAGCCTTGATAACAGCCTCCTCACCAGGGCCGCCCCAGCCAGCGTAGGTTTTTCCCTCAAAATCCTTAGGAGATGTAATACCCTTGTCTTTGTATGTTGCAAATCCAGAAGTATTGTGCTGAATAATTGTGGCGATTGCCTTAATTGGAAGTGGATCCTCAGAAGCAAGTGCAATTGTAACATCCTCCTGATAGCTGATTCCAAAATCACCCTTGCCTACAGCAACCAGTGTTGCAGTAGCACCCTCGGTCGGCTCAACGATGTTTACCTTAAGTCCCTCTGCCTCGTAAAGTCCCTGATCAAGCGCAACATACATTCCGGTATGGTTTGTATTTGCGACATAATCTAATATAACAGTTACTTCATCAAGTTCTTTGGAATCTTCAGAGGTACTTTCGTTTTCCGTTTCCGTTTCTGTTTTTGTCTCTTTTTGTGCTGCAAAAACAGTTCCCGTAAAAGAACCTGTCACTGCCAGCACTGCACTAACACCAAGAATTCCAAGCTGTTTTCTCATCATTCTTCTCATAATCATTTCTCCTTGTTGTTTATATATTTTTTCTTCATTTACACTTTTTTCTTTGTGCGCTGTGAAGGAAAGAGCAAATAGTAGAACAAACCGATTAAGCCATTCATACAGAGACTTAACAAAACAATGACAAGGACACAGGCAAAAACCTTGTCCAGCATGTAATTGTTTTTCAGACGAAGCAGATAGTAACCAAGCCCGCGCTGGGAGCCAATCCATTCTCCAACAACGGCACCGCTGATGCTGTATGTTGCGGCAACCTTCAGACCGGAGATAAGGGAAGGAAAAGCAGCCGGAAGCTTTACCAGCCGGTAGATTTGAAATCCCTTCGCTCCGTAAGAGATTACCAGATTTTCAAAGCCTTTATCCAGATGAGCCATGCCATCCGTAAAGCTGACAGCTATCGGAAAAAAGCACATTAAAACAACTGTAAGAATCTTTGGAGCCATACCAAATCCCATATAGATAATCAGGATCGGAGCAAGTACAATCATCGGTACTGTCTGTGTGACAATTAAAAGCGGGTAAATACATTTCTTTACCGTTGGAAAGCGATCCATCAAAATGCCAACTGCGACAGAGATCACAAATGAGATGCCCATGCCTGCGAGCGCTTCACCGACAGTGACAAGCCCGTGGTTTATCAGATTTCTCCATTCTGTGACAACGGCAAGTAAAACGGAGGAGGGCGTTGGCAGCACATACAGCGGAATCTGATTGATGCGTACAATCGCCTCCCATAAGACAAGCAACAGCAGTATTAAAAGTACAGGAGCTGCTTTGTCTGTCCGATTTTTTAATCGATTCTGGCTTTTTGTCTGCCTAGCTATGTGTTTATCTGTTTGCGTATCTTTTTCATGAACCATTTGAGCCATTTTATAAGAAACTCCTTTCCAATTTGAAGCGAATTTAACCGAATCAAGTAAGTTCCTGCTTGTATTGATAAATTGCAAAGCAGTCATTCGGTGTAGAGCTACGCAGCGAAACGGGCTGCGAATATTCGCTTGACATACAAAACAGGGAGCGAATTGGATAGAAAAAGCCGCACTGCAGGAAAATGCAGCGCGGCAAAACCGTTCTTATCTTCCCTACGTTGGCATTATCCAAATCAGGTTAACGGTCGAAGTGCAAAACTTCCTCTCAGCCCGTCTGCGAGCTCCCGTGTTGTATTTTGATTAAAACTTTCTTACGGTGAGTTATTGTAGCATTAAATTCCAAAAATGTAAAGCACAAATTTACTGCCTGCCGTCTGATTTGCTTTCCTTCCCATTCACTGCCAATTCCAATTATTAATCTTTTACATCGGACAGTGTCCTGCGGTATATGCGGAAGAAATAAATATTTTCCGCAAGCGCCGTGATTCCCCATGAGAATACATATAAAATATAGAGGGACTGTATCGTATGGAAACAGGCAAATATGGTGTAAATCCAGACAATACGGAATACACAGGACCCCATGATTACAACAAAGGTTGGAATCGCTGTCTTTCCAAGACCTCTCGATGCGGCAATCGAACAATCCATAAAGGCAGATGCACTGTAGGAGAGTGCCATAATAGACAGACGCGTGATACCCGCCTCTACAACTGCCTTATCGCTTGTAAACAGATAAAGGAAAGGATAGCGAGCCAGATAGAGACCAATGCCGAGAATCAGACTGACAACAAAGGCATAAAACAGACATATCAGGTAGGTATGCAGAATACGTTTTTTCTTTTTTGCACCGAAATTCTGAGCTATAAAGCTTGAGCATGCTGTGTAGAATGCCGCCATCATATCATAAACGAGAGGATCGGCATTAGTTGCAGCAGAATTTCCTTCTACAAGGACATGATCAAAGGAGTTTACACTGCTCTGTACAAACAGATTCGCAATTGCAAAGATGGAATACTGGAATGCGGACGGAATGCCAATCCGAAGGATTCCGGCTGCCTTGCGTTTGTCGAAACGAATGTCGGACAGGCGCAGACAATACTTTTCCTTTCCGGTGAGCAGTGCGCGCAAAATCAATATTGCAGAGATAAACTGTGAGATCATACTGGCGAGTGCAACGCCTGCCACGTCAAGGTGACACACAATAACGAAAAACAGATTTAAAATAACATTGATGATACCTGCAAAAGCAAGATAGTATAATGGACGCTTCGTGTCGCCTGCTGCACTTAATATCGCATTTCCAAAGTTATACAGACCAAGTGCCGGCATACCAAGTAAATAAATACGCAGATACAGCACAGCTCCGCCAATCAGCTCATCCTTTGTGTTCATTAATGAAAGAATGCCATGTGCAAAAACGATGCCAAATACAGCAATCAGGATACCACCTGCAAAGCATATGATAATTGCCGTATGCACAGTGCGCTTCAAACCCTCGTCATCCCTTGATCCGATGTGAAGCGCCGTAAATGCATTGACACCATTAGAAAGACCAAGCAAAATTCCGGTAAACAGCGTGACCAAAATACTGGTAGAACCGACAGCACCGAGTGCGATCGACCCTGCAAATTTTCCGACAACTGCAACATCTGACATGTTAAATAATACCTGAAGGATATTCGTAAACATCAGCGGAACGCTGTATACAAAGATTTTTTTCCATAGAGATCCCGTACAGAGATCCATTTCATGTGATTTTCTGCTCATAAAAGTAGATAGATGCTCCTTTTTTAATTTTTTGAGGTAACTTTTTGTGATCGTAACCCTATATTTTCTGTCATATACATTCTAGCTTTCACTATCTTAACGCAAAATAAGAAAAAAGCAAGCAGAAACGATAAAATAGTATAAAAAGTTACAACTAATCTGGTTGCCCTCTGAAGAAAAAACAGGTATAATGAGCGTCAGAAAATACTTATGGAGGTAATAAAAGATGTCTGAGACAATAAATGCAGCAAATACAACGAATCCGGAGGTAGTGGAACGTCTGCTTCGCTACGTGTCTTACGATACACAGTCAAAGGATGAGAGCAGTGAGGTGCCAAGTACCCAAAAGCAGTTTGAACTTGCAAAAGTATTAAAGGCAGAATTAGAAGAAATTGGCGCGTCTGATGTTCGCTTGACGGATCATTGTTACGTATATGCAAAGATTCCGTCCAATATGGCTTCGGCAGCGGCAGAAGGAAAGAGGATTCCAGCAATCGGATTTATTGCCCATATGGATACCGCAACCTCTCTGACCGGAAAGGATGTAAAGCCGCAGATCATCCGCAACTATGACGGCGGTGTGATCAAACTTGGTGAGAGCGGCTTTTCCATGGGACCAGAGGAATTTCCAGCATTGGCAGATTTAAAAGGAAAGAGCCTTATTACAACGGATGGTACTACGCTTCTTGGTGCCGATGATAAGGCAGGTGTCGCTGAGATTATGACAATGGCTGCATTTTTCCTGACACATCCAGAGGTAAAGCATGGCGATATTTGCATTGCATTTACACCGGATGAGGAAGTGGGCAACGGTGTTGAGTACTTTGATGTGCCGGGCTTTGGTGCTGAATTTGCCTATACGGTCGATGGCGGTGCTGTTGCAGAGATCGAGTATGAGAATTTTAATGCTGCAAATCTGCGTGTTGAGGTACAAGGCTACGGTATTCATCCGGGAAGTGCAAAGGGTAAGATGAAAAATTCCATTCGTATGGCAATGGAATTTGAGCAGATGCTGACTGTATTTGATAATCCAGAGTATACTGACGGTTATGAGGGTTTCCATCATTTGGGCGGCATAGAGGGTGATACTGAGCATACGACGATGCATTATATTGTACGTGACCATGATTCCGGAAAGCTTGAAAAGAAGTTGACTGAGATCGACAAGGCAGCGGAATATTTAAATTTTAAGTACGGAGAAGGCTCTGTTACGGTTGTACGTCTCGGTTCCTACCAGAATATGAAAGAGATGATTCTGCCGCATATGCATCTGATCGAGAATGCAAAGGAAGCAATGAGGGAGCTTGGCTTAAATCCGCAGAGTGTTCCGATTCGAGGCGGCACAGATGGTGCAAGACTTTCCTTTATGGGACTTCCGTGTCCGAACCTCTGCACTGGCGGAGCAAATTATCACGGCCGCTTTGAGTATGCATGTATTGAACAGATGGAACAATGCGTCGAGATCTTAAAGAAGATTGTGGAACAGTATGCCATAAAAGGTGTATAATCTTGAAGTTTGATTTTAATCGTAGTGAATGAAGTTGCTCTTACTGATTATTGCTTTTTGTAATTGAAGCAGGGATTTGCTTAATTTAGTTAAAGCCGATATGAGATCAGTAAGGAAAGTAAATGAATAAAGTGAGGAATTTTGAATGATAACAAAGCAATTTAGCAGGCCGGGTGCAAAGACGGCTCTGTCCGATGAGCTTTTGATGAAGGTAGAGCAGCCGGCTCGCTATCTTGGAAACGAGGTCAATGCGGCGAATAAGGACAAGTCAAAGGCAGAGGTGTCCTTCTGTATGTGCTTTCCGGATGTCTATGAAATCGGTATGTCCCATTTGGGTATTCAGATCTTATATGATATGTTCAATCGCTGGGAAGATACGTACTGTGATCGTGTGTATTCTCCTTGGACGGATCTGGATAAGATTATGCGTGAGCAAAAGATTACTCTGTTTGCCGTAGAATCTCAGGAGCCGGTAAAGAGCTTCGATTTTCTGGGAATTACACTGCAATATGAGATGTGCTATACAAATATATTGCAGATTCTTGATCTGAGTGGCATTCCGCTTCGAAGCTGCAACCGGGACAAGACGGATCCGTTTGTAATTGGCGGCGGTCCGTGTACCTACAATCCAGAACCGATCGCACCGTTTTTTGATCTGTTTTATATGGGAGAGGGTGAGACGCAGTATCGTGTGTTATTAGACTTATATAAGAAGTGGCGCGCAGAGGGCAGTTCCAGAGAGGTATTTTTGCATGAGGCGGTGAAGATTCCAGGTATCTACGTGCCTTCCTTATATAATGTAACCTATAAGGAGGATGGCACGATTGACGCGATGACACCAATCTATGACGATGTGCCGAAAACGGTTCGCAAGGAGATTGTGCTGGATATGACGAATGCGGTGTACCCGGAGCGTCCGTTAGTGCCGCATATTCGTGCCGTACAGGACCGTGTGGTACTAGAGATTCAGCGCGGCTGCATTAGAGGATGCCGTTTCTGTCAGGCTGGTATGGTATATCGACCGGTGCGTGAGCGTGATGTGGAACGATTAAAGAAGCTTGCCATCACAATGCTTCAGAATACCGGATATGATGAAATTTCACTGAGTTCGCTTAGTTCAAGTGATTACTCAAAGCTGCCTGAACTGGTAAACTTCCTTATTGATGAATGCAACAGGCGAAAGATCAATATTTCTTTGCCGTCGCTTCGTATCGATGCCTTTTCACTTGATGTCATGAGCAAGGTGCAGGATGTCAAGAAAAGCAGCTTAACCTTCGCCCCGGAAGCCGGTACCCAGCGTCTTCGTGACGTTATCAATAAGGGATTGACGGAGGAGGTTATTCTGCAGGGTGCGCGCGAGGCTTTTGAAGGCGGCTGGAGCCATGTGAAGCTGTATTTCATGCTGGGTCTTCCAACAGAGACTGAGGCTGATATGAAGGGGATTCCGGAGCTTGCCGAGCGCATGGCAGAGGCTTACTATGAGATTCCAAAAGAAAGACGAAATGGAAAGTGCCAGATTACGATGAGTACGTCCTTCTTTGTACCAAAACCATGCACGCCGTTCCAGTGGGCAAGAATGTACTCGCCGGAGGATTATCTGGGTCGTGCGAAGATCGTGAACCATACGATGAAGGAGCAGCATAATCAGAAGAGTCTCAAATACAACTGGCATGAAGCGTATGTAACTGTTCTTGAAGGTGTATTGGCGCGTGGCGATCGCAAGGTAGCCGATGCGATTGAGACTGCTTATCATATGGGAGCACTGTATGATGCGTGGGGTGAGACATTCCACTATGAGATCTGGACGGCTGCTTTTGAAAAATGTGGTCTTTCGATTGATTTCTATAATACAAGAGAGCGCAGCTTAGATGAAGTGTTCCCGTGGGATTTCATTGACACAGGCGTGACAAAGGCATTTTATAAGAGGGAATGGCAGCGTGCAATGCAGGAAAAAATTACACCGAATTGCCGCCAGTCCTGCTCCGGCTGCGGAGCAAAGCGTTTTGGAGGAGGTGTCTGCTTTGAAAATCAGAATTCAGTTTGCTAAATACGGAAAGATGATCTACATCGGACATCTTGATATCATGCGTTATTTCCAGAAGGCACTTCGCCGTGCGGACGTCGATCTGGCCTACACACAGGGCTTTAACCCGCATCCGATCCTTTCCTTCGCGGCACCGCTCGGTGTGGGGATTATGAGCTGCGGTGAGTATGCGGATCTTGAGGTTCATTCAAGTGGTTCAACTAAGGAAATGCTGGCACGTTTAAACGCAGCGATGGTTCCAGGCATGGAGATCATGGATTACCGTGTTCTTCCGGATGATGCAAAGAATGCAATGAGCTGTGTAGCTGCCGCTGATTACTGTCTGACGTTTCGTGAGAAAAGGACACCGCTTGATACGTTTGGCACGACCTCTGCCCAGTATTTAAAGGGCTTTGAGCAGTTTTTGCAGCAGGAATCGATTGTCATTGTTAAGGAGACGAAGAAAGGGACTCGCGAGATGGACATTCGCTCGCTTATCTATGACTACTGCTTAAAGGAGCAGAGTGAGACGGGGGATGGACCAGCCATTTTCCTTCAGGTATCAACAGGAAGTACCGACAATTTAAAGCCTGAGCTTGTCTTAAAGGCATATCATGAGCAGGCAGGACTTGCCTGGGAGCCGGGAAATATTGCGATTTGTCGTCTGGAAACGTATACAAACACGGCAGCCTCCACACCGGAAAATCCTCTGCCGCCGCATTTTGTACCGCTTCGCGAGATGGGAAGCGTACTATGAGCCGCCGGTTGCTTTCGATGCAGGGGGAACGTGTAATAACGGCACTTTGGGAGGATGGACGAGTCCTTGAGTGCAGTGTGGACGAGCGTATACCGGCATTCTTAGGGCGAATCTACCTGGCAAAGGTGGATCATATCGTAAACAGCATTGGCGGTGCGTTTCTCTCTGCGGGAGATCAAAAGCTGTATTATTCGTTAAAGGAGAATCCTCTTCCAGTATTTGTTTCCCGCAAGCGCGAGGGAATGGTTACGCAGGGCGATGAGATTGTCGTACAGGTGACAAAGGAAGCATTAAAGACGAAGGAAGCGTGTGCAGGGTCAGCACTTCAAATTGGCGGACGTTACTGTGTTGTGATGATGGAGAAGGCGGGCAGGCAGCCAAAGACGAAGATTTTACTGTCAAGAAAAATTACGGATAGCGCATTTCGTGAAGCGATCACAAAAGAGGCAGAGGCACTTGATCGGGTACAGCAGCTGGCAGAGGTTGTCTGTCAAAAGGGTTTTTCACTGTCGGTTATGGTAAGAACCAATGCGGCAGAGGTTGCGCCAGAGCTTGTGTTAGACGAGATTTCATCTTGCTGTAAGCAACTGCAGACCGTACTTGATACAGCCGCCTTCCGAAGCAGCGGCAGTTGTCTGTGGCAGCCGCTTCCTGCCTATATCAGTGCCATTCGTGATACCGCATTAAATGGATTAGAGTCCATCGTGTGCGATAATGAAGAACTTTTAAATGAAGTAAAGACAGCACTCAATGAAAATGGCTGCGGTGAAGGATTGACTTATTCGTTGTATCAGGATGCCTCGTACCCAATGCGAAAGTGCTACAACCTGGATTCGAGTCTTGAAAAGGCTCTAAAAAAGCAGGTGTGGCTTTCCTCCGGTGCATATCTTATCATCGAGCAGACAGAGGCTCTTGTTGCGATTGATGTTAATACAGGCAAGGCCATTGCCACCGGACATAAAAAGGAAAGTCAGGATTCTTATTTTTATCGCATTAATTTGGAAGCAGCAAAGGAAATCATGTACCAGCTGCGCCTGCGTAATCTTTCTGGTATGATTCTGGTTGATTTTATCAACATGACCGATCATGCGCTTGAGGATGCGCTGATGGAGGAACTTTCGGCATTGGCACGCAAGGATCCGATATATACGAGAATTGTCGACATGACCGCACTTGGTCTTGTTGAAATCACAAGAAAAAAGTTGAGGGAGCCTCTTGACAAACAGCTTAGGATATGATAAAATTTCAGTCGTGTGCCGCACAATGAGGTTTAAGTTCTGCATTTTTGCAGACACCGTACTTGGCGAGTAATTATCTAGGAGGTGCTATATGTACGCAATTATTGCAACTGGTGGCAAGCAGTACAAGGTAGCAGAAGGCGATGTCATTCGCGTTGAGAAGCTTGGAGTAGAAGCTGGACAGACCTACAACTTTGATCAGGTTTTAGCTGTAAACAATGGTGAGATGATCATTGGTACCCCGACTGTTGCTGGAGCAACTGTAAGCGCAACTGTTATGGGCGAGGGCCGTGCTAAGAAGGTTATTGTATACAAGTACAAGAGAAAGACCGGCTATCACAAGAAGAATGGTCACAGACAGTCCTATACTGAGTTAAAGATTGAGAAGATCAACGCTTAATCAATGATTCAGATAGAGATTATCCGGGATGCTTCCGAAGCATATGTCGGCTTTTCCATCAAAGGACATGCCGGTTATGCAGAACATGGGCAGGACATCATTTGTGCAGCGGTTTCCGTTCTTGCACAGAATACCGTAAATTCCATTGAACAATTTACGGATGATGCATTCTCAGGCGAGATGGATGAGAAGACGGGCAGTTTGTCTGTTTCGTTTCCTCAGGGTATCGGGAAGGATTCCAGACTGTTGTTGGACTCGATGGTGCTTGGATTTCAAAGTATCGCCGAGGAGTATGGTAAGAAGTATATTAAAATCCGATTCAGGGAGGTGTAAATCATGTTCAAGATGAATCTTCAGTTATTTGCACATAAGAAGGGTGTTGGTTCTACAAAGAACGGCCGTGATTCCGAGTCCAAGAGACTTGGTGCAAAGAGAGCAGATGGACAGTTCGTTTTAGCTGGAAACATTCTTTACAGACAGCGTGGAACCCATATCCATCCAGGTAACAATGTAGGTATCGGCGGAGACGATACTTTATTTGCGAAGGTTGATGGAGTTGTCCGTTTCGAGAGAAAGGGCAAGGATAAGAAGCAGGTTTCTGTTTATCCAAAGGCTGAGTAAGATTAATAGTATGAAACGAGTAGAGACCGTTGCCGTTCGCAACGGTCTCTTTTAGATAAAACAAAAATAGAAGAAAGGCATTGGTAAATATTTATGATAGATAGTGCCAGAATATTTATTAAATCCGGTAAGGGCGGAGACGGACACGTAAGTTTTCGCCGTGAGCTTTTTGTTGCAGCCGGAGGTCCTGACGGCGGTGACGGCGGAAGAGGCGGTGATATCATTTTTGAAGTAGATAAGGGACTGAATACTTTAAATGATTTTCGCCATGTGCGTAAGTATATTGCCCAGTCCGGTGAGGATGGAAAAAAGCGTCGTTCCCATGGTGCAGACGGCCAGGATCTGGTTGTAAAGGTTCCGGAGGGAACTATTATCCGCGATGAAGCAAGCGGGAAGATTATTGCCGATATGTCCGGTAAGAACATGCGTGAAGTTATATTAAAAGGCGGAAAAGGTGGTGCCGGAAATATGCACTTTGCCACGCCAACCATGCAGGTTCCAAAGTATGCAAAGCCGGGACAGCCGGCAATGGAACTGTGGGTTCGCCTTGAGTTAAAGGTAATCGCAGACGTTGGTCTGGTTGGTTATCCGAATGTTGGAAAGTCCACCATTTTGTCGATGGTAACAAATGCAAAGCCGAAGATTGCCAACTATCATTTTACGACACTGGATCCATATGTTGGAATTGTTGACCTTGAGGGTACAAATGGTTTTGCATTGGCAGATATTCCGGGGCTGATCGAGGGTGCATCCGAAGGAATTGGTCTTGGTTTCCAGTTCTTAAAGCATATCCAACGCACCAAAGTGTTGATTCATGTGGTTGATGCTGCATCCACAGAGGGACGCGATCCGGTTGAGGATATCCGTACCATCCAGAGGGAGTTGGCATCCTATGATCCGGAGTTGTTAAAGAAGCCTGCTGTCATCGCAGCAAACAAGGCGGATGTTATCCAGACTGAGGACGGAGCGGAAGATCCGATCGAGCGTTTAAAGAGTGTATTTGAGCCGGAAGGCATGAAGGTATTTCCGATATCCGCAGCCTCCAATCAGGGGTTAAAGGAACTTTTATACCATGTGTGGCAGCTGCTGTCCACTATGGATCCAGAACCGACTGTATACGAAAAAGAATTCATTCCGGAGTACGATATCGGAAGCAATCTGCCATATACGGTTGAAAAGACGGCGGATCATCTGTTTACTGTTGAGGGACCGCGTATTGAAAAGATGCTTGGCTATACAAATCTGGATTCCGAGAAGGGCTTTACCTTCTTCCAGCGATTCTTAAAGGAGAGCGGAATCTTAAAGGAACTTGAGAATCTTGGCATTGAGGATGGCGATACTGTTAAGATGTATGGTCAGCACTTTGATTATTATCATGAATAAAAAGTAACTGTTGGAGCTTGATATAAATGAACAAGAGTGAACAGTAGTATCATAGAGAACAGGAAATAAAACAATAAAAACATATAGAAATATAAGGAGACCGCTATGACAAGCAAGCAGAGAGCATATTTAAAGGGTCTGGCGATGGAGCAGTCCGCAATTCTTCAGATCGGTAAATCCAGCCTGACACCAGAGATCACAAAATCAGTGGACGAAGCACTTGAAGCACGTGAACTGATTAAGATTCATGTATTAAAGAACTGTTTCGATGATGGTTCTTCCATCGCTGACGTATTGGCAGAGCGCACACATGCTCAGGTTGTACAGGTAATTGGAAAGATGATCGTACTGTACCGTCCGGCAAAGGAAGAAAAGAAGAGAAAGATTGTACTTCCAAAATAAATACACTGGAGGATCATTTTGATGGTTAATGATGAGATACTTTATATCCGCAGACGCCTGAAAAAGAAGATGGATGAGGATCGTTTTGAGCATACAATAGGTGTCGCTTACACATCGATTTGTCTTGCAATGCGCTACGGAGAAGATATTTACAAGGCAGAAGTGGCAGGTCTGCTTCATGACTGTGCAAAGTGCATTCCGGATGATATTAAACTTGACAAATGCAAGCGCAACAATATTCCGATCACAAAGGCACAGGAACAGAATCCGTCTCTTCTTCATGCAAAACTCGGCGCATTTATTGCAGCTGACCGTTACAAAATTAAAGATCAGGATATTTTGAATGCGATTGAAAATCATACCACAGGACGTCCGGAAATGAGTCTTCTTGAGAAGATCGTATTTGTTGCAGATTATATTGAGCCAAGACGGAACAAAGCTGCAAATCTCACAAAAATGCGTCAGATGGCTTTTATTGATCTTGATCGGACGGTATATGAGATCATGGATCAGACGCTTCGCTATCTGAAAGCGAAAAAGGTTCCGATTGACAATATGACAAAAAAGTCCTGTGATTACTATCGTGCTCTGTGTGGTGAAAAAGACCCTGAGCCTGAAAAGGAAACAGAAAGGAACTGACTTATGGAATTAAAGCAAAAGGCAGCGTTGATTTACAATGCAATTGAGGATAAAAAAGGAAGCCGCATCAGTGTTCTTGATATCAGCAAAATTTCTGTTATGGCTGATTATTTTATTATTGCAGATGCCGAAAACAGCAATCAGCTGCAGGCAATCGCAGACAATGTAGAAGAGCAGATGATGAAAAATGGCAATCATTGCCGCATTGAGGGAAAGGCAGAATCCGGTTGGATGCTGCTTGACTTTGGCGATATCATTGTTCATGTCTTTAATAAAGAAGACCGTCTGTTTTACGACTTGGAGCGTCTTTGGAGAGACGCTGTATCTCTTTCAAAGGAGCAACTGGGCGCAGAAGAGGCAGCACTGTAAAAAATAGAAGAGAACAAAGTTCGTAAAATTTGCAAAATCAAAGCAAAAAAATAAAGTTAATAAGTCATAAAAAACACCAGATCTGTTTGGAATGTTCCTTTCAGAAATGGTGTTTTTATGACTTTTATTTGTGTCTTATATTGGTAAAATATTTATGAAACTTATGAAACAATCTTTGGGCGGAACAGGCTGATCACCTTGCCGATAATTTCAACATGATCAACAATAATCGGCTCCATTGTGCTGTTCTGTGGCTGCAAACGGTAGTGACCATCCTCCTTATAGAAGGTCTTAACAGTAGCAGAATCATCTACAAGTGCAACAATGATTTCGCCGTTTTCTGCCGTATTCTGTCTGGAAACGACGATCTTATCACCGTCAAAAATACCGGCATCGATCATGCTGTCCCCTTGAACATTCAGTACAAATACATCCTTTCCCTTTGGAATCAGATATGCCGGAAATGGAAAGTAGGCGTCAATATTCTCAATGGCAAGAATGGGCTGGCCTGCAGCAACTTTACCAACTTCTGGTATGTAAGCAGTTTCTGTACGAACAAGATTAAAACCGTCATCAACAATCTCAATTGCTCTTGGCTTGGTAGGGTCCTTACGAATATAGCCATTTCTCTCAAGTGACTCAAGGTGCGCATGAACGGAAGACGTTGATTTTAATCCAACTGCGTCACAGATTTCGCGAACTGACGGCGGATATCCCTTCGTTAAAACCTGCTGTTTTAAATATTCAAGCACTTCACGCTGTTTATTTGTGATTTTGCCATATGCCATAAATAAAATCCTCCTTTATGATGAGTTATTGCAAATGATTACATATCTGGCTGTTTGACATACGCAGAAAGCAAAATATAAGCCAGGCTGCATATTGATATGTATACTTACAGTTAGTATAACATAAGTTCTACAAAAATGCAAACAAAAGTTTGCGAAAATACGTTCGTAAGAGTGTTGGTAACCTTCTATTATATTTATTCGCGAAACCCTAGTTTAACGAATAAATATGGTCAAAAGAACACAATATCCCCAAAATCATTGTTTTCCCACCATGCTCTTAAACAACTGGAAAATTTGCGTATGGAAATCACGTCTTTGGCAAATTTATGGTATAATGAAATTGCCAGATTCCTAAAGATTATAAACTATCTTACTTAATTTGGTTAAAATATACAGAGAGGTAAAGGATTTTATTTATGAAACTACAGAAATTATACCGCTATGTACGTCAAGCGGCAGACGAATATAATTTAATTGAAGATGAAGATAAAATTGCAATAGCAGTCTCCGGAGGTAAAGACAGTCTGGCTTTGCTGTATGCACTAGCAGGTCTCAGGCGCTTCTACCCTGCCTCTTTTACGCTTTGTGCAATAACAGTCGATATCGGGTTTGGAATGGATTTTACACCGGTTCAGAAACTTTGCGAGGAACTGGATGTGCCATTTTTTGTCTGTCATACACAGATCAAAGAAATTGTATTCCATCCGGATAATCCGAATGGTTCCTGTTCATTCTGTGCGAATCTTCGACGTGGCGCACTTGTATCCAAAGCGTCTGAGCTTGGCTGCACAAAGCTGGCACTCGGCCACCATAAGGAGGATATTGTATATACAATGATGATGTCGATGCTTTTTGAAGGCCGTTTTTATGCTGTCTCTCCGTATACTGCCTATAACGACAGTAAACTGGCAGTAATCCGTCCTCTCATCTATGCCAGTGAGGGCGAAATTCGCAGCTTCGCGCAGCAATATCACCTTCCTGTTATCAAGAATCTGTGTCCGCGCGATGGTCATTCTGCCAGAAGTGATATGCAGCAATTGATGAAGCAGTTAAATAGCATCTATCCAAATGCCAGAGATCGCTTCTTCCATGCAATTGAAAATGGTAATATTGAGGATTGGACAGCGGCACGCATTCATATGGATGTCAAACAGATTCAAAAAGAAAGAAAAGAAAATGAATGTGATTCTTTTGGAGGTGAAATGGTATGAGCACAAATTCATATAGTGAACAGGTTGATATCGACAATACTTATCGGTTACGATCCCTCATCAGCACACTTCCACCCTATGCCAAAGATTATTTCAGAGGCATTCAGCCACATACAGAATCACGCACCAGGATTGCGTATGCATATGATTTGAATGTATTTTTTACTTATTTACATGAATATAATCCGTTTTTTGCAGAAAAGGAAATCAAAGATATTACGCTGGATGATTTGGAAAAGCTTCGTCCGGCGGATATTGAGGAATATCTGGAATATTTACAAGCATACAGCAATCCGGATGATGAGGATGCAACAAAAACAAACCATGAACTTGGATTGAAACGTAAGCTGGCCTCTCTTCGCTCTTTCTATCGATATTTTGTTCAGCGTGAAGATATTACATACAATCCGGTTGATCTGGTGTCTATGCCGAAGGTACACGATAAAGCAATTACCAGATTGGATATTGATGAGGTTGCTCTTTTGCTCGATCAGGCAGAAAGCGGAGATAAACTCTCTGAGCGCGAGCAGCGTTTCCATAATCGCACAAAAGTGCGGGACGTAGCACTTTTGACACTGATGCTGGGAACCGGAATCCGCGTATCTGAATGCGTTGGATTGAATATAGATGATGTTGATTTTAAAAATGGCGGAATCCGTATTCACCGAAAAGGCGGCAAGGAAGTGGTTGTTTATTTTGGAGATGAGGTAGAAGCTGCTCTTCTATCCTACCTTGAAGAACGAAAAAGAACAGAAGCTGTGTCTGATCATGAGGATGCTTTGTTTTTGTCTCTTCAGAGAAAAAGAATCAGTGTAAGGGCGGTCGAAAAATTGGTAAAAAAGTATGCTCAAACCGTTACTACTGTCAAACATATCACACCGCACAAATTGCGAAGTACTTACGGAACAAATTTGTATCGCGAAACAGGTGATATTTATCTGGTGGCAGATGTGCTTGGTCATAATGATGTCAATACAACAAAAAAGCATTACGCAGCTCTTGAAGATGACAGGCGGCGCAGTGCCAGAAATGTTGTGCGGCTTCGTGAAGAAACAAAGTAAGATGCCTTTTGCCCCCAACATCATTGTATGCAAAATATACAAGAAAACACATCCCAAAAGAGATGTGTTTTCTTGCTTCAAAGATATCTCATTTCAAAAAGTGTAATCGCTTACCGAATAATATCGTGATCTTGAAGAACTTTTTCAACTACGGTTCCGTGAATGACATGAAGCAGAGGCTTCTTTAATGCGTTTAGCGGTCCTGGCAGCTGGATATCGAGAGGAGATTTGCCATCCATCAGCTTTACGGTACTGTCAAGCAGTTCTCGAATGTCATATACGCTGCCCCATACCTCCGGAACACCTCTGTCTACGCCAAGCAGTCCATAAACAGCCTCCATAGCGGTTCTTACAGAATACTCAGTAGTGAATACGGTATCGCGAGGTGTATCAGCGAACTGGCCTAAGAATGCGAAGTTTACGCAGCCATCCGGGATAACATCCGGGCGATCGCCCTTTGTACGCGGCATGAAGAATGCAGTGATATATGGCATCATGGTCGGTACACATACAGCGCTGTTTTCAGCAAGCTCTGGAATCTGGTCAGTCGGAACACCTAAGTGATACAGCCACTCTTCGGTAATTTCCTTACCGGTACACTCTCTCATTGGCTTCTTAACAAAATTACCAGGCTTATCGGTAAACAGACCATACACCCATACGCAAACCTTATCTTTGTCTTGTTCCTTGAACTGACCCTGGCGGTTGATTGTCCAACTCATCAGCCAGTTAGAGTCCACACAGCTTACAATACCGCCGGTAACAACGTTTCCGGTTCTTGGATCACGCTTGCAAATATTAGAGATATACGGAATGATCTTATCGTCCAGTGTGGTAACGGTAGCGGACTCCCAGTTGGTCTTTGCAATATCAGAGCAAAATTTCTCCGGATGACCAAAGGACGGATCCTGCTTTGCAATGTTTTTCCACAGGCTCCAGCAGCCGCTTGTACGAACTTCAGCATCACCGTTCGGTGCGTGGTTCTGATCACCATAGATAGTACCCTCTGTACAGCTTCCGTTTGTAACAAATACAAGGTCATTCTCAGTCAGAACGATACCTTCCTCTACGCCATTTTTCTTGCACTCGATTGCCGATGCAATCTTCTTCCCATCCTTAAACTCGAAGATAACATTTGTAACCTCAACACCGAAACGAAACTCCACGCCGGCATCCTCAAGATACTTCTGCATTGGAAGGATCAGAGACTCATATTGGTTGTATCTGGTGAACTTCAGAGCGCTGAAATCCGGCAGACCAGAGATGTGATGGATGAAACGCTGGAAATACAGCTTCATCTCCAGAGCGCTGTGCCAGTTTTCAAATGCAAACATGGTGCGCCAATACATCCAGAAAGTGGAATTGAACACTTCATCATCAAATACATCCTCTATAGTCTTATCGTACAGATCCTCATCCTTTGTCATGAACAGCTTCATGATCTCCATACAGCCCTTTTGACTTAAGTTAAACTTACCATCGGTATGAGCATCCTTGCCGCAGTCCTCCGTTGCACGGCAGAGAGAATAGTTTGGATCATGCTTGTTCAGCCAGTAGAACTCGTCCAGAACAGAGGCGTTTGGAATCTCAAGGGATGGAATACTGTGGAACAGATCCCACAGACATTCAAAATGATTTTCCATTTCACGTCCGCCTCTCATGATATAGCCGCGGGACGGATCAAAGATACCATCGCATGCACCACCAGCGATATCCATAGCTTCTAAGATATGAATATGGGAACCTGGCATCTGACCATCACGTACTAAGAAGCATGCGGCAGCCAGAGCTGCAAGTCCGCTGCCTACAATATAGGCGTGCTTTTCATCAACTCCGTCCGGTTTTTCAGGCCTTGCAAATGCCTCATAGTTGCCATTGGTATAATAAATTCCTTTGCTGTTCTTGTCGTATTTGCCACGTTCTGTGTTTCTATAATTACTGTTCTTGGCAGCCTGCTTTTCGGAAGCCTTTTTCTCATTTTCCTTCTTTAGTGCCAGATATGCAGCACCTACACCTGCTGCAACTGCAGTTGCCTTCTTTAATGTACTTTTCTTTCCTGACATTATCAGTACCACCTTTCATTTTGTATTTGGTTTGCTGTTACTTTGCTGATGTTGTTATCTTAACTCATAAATCAAAAAAGATACATATACAAAACAGGGACGATGACAAAAAACTAATCAAAGTCCCTGTTTTGATAAAAAAGCTTCCGGTTTTGGGTCATTTTCTCCTGTCCACAAAGTTTTGAATGGAATTTTTGATATTTCCACTCATGGTTGTGCAGATATCATCCACGATTGCACGGTAATTTTCTTTCATGCCTTTTTTGATCCAGTCGAGCATGACACCGACAAAGCTGTATTTATAGAAGTCGGCAATGAATGTCTGCTCTTCCGGGCATATATTCATTCCTTTAGAGCACTCTGAAACCACATTCATGATCAGGTCGCGTGTCAAATGAAACAGATAATTTTCAATTCGCTCACGGCTGAGCGCATGGTAAACATTCATAATAAATGGCTTATTTTCCATGACAGCCTCAAAAATCTGCATCAGTCCCTCCTGCCAGGTCTCGTAGGTTTTCTTTCCCTGTAAGGCTTTTGCGGCATCTTCATAGCAGGACCATTCTATCAGATCATAGATATCTTTAAAATGATAATAGAAAGCCATACGCGTGATGCCGCAGTCGTTTGTCAGATCGGTGATAGTGATTTTATCTACCGGTTTCTTTAACAGTAGATTTTTCAGGGAAGCTTCCAGTGCAAGCTTGGTAGAATTATTTTGCATAATAACCAGTCGGGTCTCCTCTCGTCTTTTGCTGATGCCTTTTGTTATCTTTTCTCTTGCTTTATTGTAACATGCTGCATAAAAAAAAGGCTATTTCTTTTTGAGAAAAATGTAATTGACACGCATGCAACATTGTGATATCATAAAAACAGTATGCAACTGTTAGTGACCGTGCAAATTTGTACCGGAATGCATTCCCGGGGTTGTACTGGTTTCGACGGGGGTTTTGAAGTTAGAGTAGCCATCCGTGGTCCGGATCCACGTTAAAAGTCGGAAAATAAATATAAACGCTAACAACGAATTAGCATACGCTGCCTAAGGGCAGCTGTCAGCCTTAAGTCACCTGCTGCTTAAGAGTCTGGCATCGACTTTGCAGGGCACCTTGCCGTCTAAGCTTTGCGATGGTAAGAGATTTATGAAGCTACTGAGTCTGACAGCCTGTTGTTCGGCGGTCGGATGAGGGAATGAATGTAGATCAACTGTGATGGAAGAAGCTGTAATGAATGGGCTTTCGGACAGGGGTTCGATTCCCCTCAGCTCCATTTAGAGATCTTTGGAAAAACAAAGGTCTCTTTTTTATTTATGAAAAGAGCCGAGCATATCAACTAACAGCCCGGCTCTGAACACGAATATCCATTTAATACAGATTCGATATCTTAAACTCTCTCTCAGCTTCTCTTCTGGTATCCTTCTTTGCAATATCGGCACGCTTATCGTAGAGTTTTTTGCCCTTTGCCAGAGCAAATTCTACTTTCACAAGGCTGCCTTTGAAATAGATCTGAAGCGGAACAAGCGTATAGCCCTTCTGATCGATCTTCCCGATAATCTTGTTGATCTCGTAGCGGTGAACCAGAAGCTTTCTGGCACGCAGAGGATCTTTGTTAAAGATGTTTCCCTTTTCGTAAGGACTGATGTGCATGTTGTAAATAAAGACCTCGCCCTTTTGAATTTGAATAAAGGATTCTTTCAAGCTGCACTTTCCCATACGAAGTGATTTCACCTCAGTACCAACAAGCGCAATGCCCGCTTCCCAGGTATCTTCGATAAAATAGTCATGGAACGCTTTTTTGTTATTTGCGATGAGTTTTCGGCTTTCTTTTGCCATGTCTTATTTCCCCCTTTAACCAATCTTCTTCTGGATAGTAGAGCAAAAATTCAATCTGTTTGGTGAGCGTGTCTGCATCGACAACAACAACCGACACGGTCTGTCCAATGCTGAAGGTGCGTCCTGTCATCTCCCCAACCATCTGGTAATGTTCCTGATCATAGATATAATAATCATCGTCTAGGTTTGCAGCACGCACAAGACCTTCAACGGTATTCGCAAGCTCAACATAGAAGCCATATGCAGTGACACCGGAAATGACACCCTCATAGACATCCCCAATATGGCGGCGCATATACTGTGCTTTTTTAAGTTTATCAGTCTCACGCTCTGCCTCATCTGCGCGGCGCTCAAGTTTGCTGGAACTGTCGCAGATGCCTGGAAGAATGTGATCATAATGTGCCTGACGTACCTCATTCAGTTCTCCGTGCAGCTGTTCCTTGATAATGCGATGAATTTGTAAATCCGGGTAACGGCGAATCGGCGATGTGAAATGGCAGTAATACTTTGCCGATAGTCCGAAATGACCGAGATTTTCCGGAGAATACTTTGCCTGCTTCATGGAACGAAGCAAGATACGCGAAATCAGACCTTCTGCATCACTTCCCTCGATACGGCTAAGCAGTTTTTGCAGCTCTTTCGGGTGAATCGTGTGATTCGTCAGATGAAGTGAGTATCCGAAGTTATTGATGAAAGTAGCAAATGCGCGAAGCTTCTCCTCATCCGGATTCTCATGGATACGGTAGACAAATGGAAGTTCCAGCCAGTAATACTCTTCTGCGATGGTCTCATTTGTCAAAAGCATAAAATCCTCAATCAATCGAGTGGCTGCGGAGCGCTCATATGCCTTGATTTCCACCGGGCGCCCTTTTTCATCAAGAATGATCTTTGATTCCGGAAAATCAAAGTCAATTGCACCGCGTCCGAAACGTTTGTCACGAAGCAGATCGGAAAGTTGTTTCATCAGCTGAAAATCAGCGACGAAATCCCTATACTCTTCCGGCGGTTCCATGCCATCTAAAAGATTTGCCACCATTGTATAAGTCATACGACGGTCAACGTGAATCAGCGTCTCGCAGATCTCGTGGTTGACTACGGTTCCCTCTTCATCGATATCCATAAAACAGGATAGAGCCAGACGGTCTGCACCTGCATTTAAGGAGCAAATGCCATTTGAAAGCTTGCGCGGAAGCATCGGGATTACGCGATCCGTCAGATAGACGCTGGTACCGCGCTTAACGGCCTCCTCGTCAATCAGAGAACCTTCCTTTACATAGTGCGTAACGTCAGCGATATGAACACCGAGATGATAAATGCCGTCCTCGAATGTGAGCGAGATCGCATCGTCCAAGTCGCGTGCGTCCTCGCCGTCGATGGTGACGGTATGAAGTCTGCGAATGTCACGGCGGCCAGCTTTCTCCTCTTCTGTTACTTCATCCGGGATCGAATCAAGCGAATCGAGAACTTCCTTAGGAAACTCTTCCGGAATGCCATAGCTTCTTACAATGCTTAGGATATCCGTGCCGGGTTCATTTTTTGCACCAAGAATCTCAGTGATTTCAACTTGAGGATTCTTATGAATGCTGCCGTAATCAAGAATCGTGGCTACGACCTTATCACCATTTTTCGCACCCATATCCTTTCCCTTTTCGACAAAAAAGTCTCTTGTAATGCGTTGATTGTCCGGAAGGACAAAACCAAAGTTTTTATTTTTTTGGAAAGTGCCGACAACACTTGTCAGGGTATGTTCTAAGATTCGCACAATGCGGCCTTCCTCACGTCTGCTGCCGTTGGCATGGGAAATCACCGAGACGAGGACAACATCGCCTGGAAGAGCGCCGAGCGTGTTATCCGGGGCAATAAAGATATCCTCATCCCTTTCTTCTACCGTAACAAAGCCAAAGCCTCTGTTTGTCGAAGTAAAGGAACCCTTAAGGGTAAACAGTTCCGGCTTTCCATATTTGCCGTGAGCGGAAATGCCAATTTTCCCATCGTCTACGAGCTGATTTAAGGCAGTTTCAAGCTCATAACGGCGCTCACGAGGAACTTCAAGCAATACGCACAGATCCTTTAATTTCATCGGACGGTAATTTTTATCATACATCAGCTCTAGGAGCATCTTTTTCTTTTGGCTCTCATGCTCGAAAAATTCCGAGTCAAAATTGTTTTTTTCCTGATTATATTCTGGATTATAATCTTTCTTGTTTTTTTTATATTGTTTCATATTATTTCTTATTTTGTTTTACCAAACTGCTTTCTAATTAGTGAGTGTTTTGTTACATAGTGTTATGCGGGTGTCTCGAATATTTGTCAGGGAGGCGCTGATCTTAAAAAGGCATAAAGCGGCTGCCGCAGATTGCGACAGCCGCTTCTTTTGTTCATCAAAGCTACTGCCCACGCAATGCGTGAACGGCAGCTTAAAAACTCATGTTTAAGAGAATTGCTCCGACAAAGAAAATAACTGCTCCGAACAGAGTGAATCTTTCAAGCTTTCCCTCCATGGAACGACCTTTATTCTTACCCCAGTAGCTCTCAGCCATACCGCCGATTGCGCCCAGACCTGCGGATTTTCCCTCCTGCATCAGTACAGAAGCGGTAAATGCAATCGCAATAATGCAATAGATAACAGTAACAATAATCTTTAATATTGACATGCCAAACCCCATTCCTTTAAAATAATTGGTTATTACACGAGACACTGACTCACCCTAAAGGCAAGCCTTAGGATTCCACTGGCGGAGTGCATCCTCATGCTTCTATAACACTTGAACCAGTGTATCACAAAGGAGACAAAAATGCAACCGTTTTTTCTGATTGTTTTCAGGCTTCGGATTTGCGAATGGGTTCCCCGTGAACAGTAACATTTGCTTTCTTCTCGACGTTCTTCCTGACTTTTTCTATCGACTTTTTCTATTGACTTTCACTTTTCATTAAGGTTATAATAGCCTGTGTATGTTTGGAGTAAGACAGATTTGTCCAAACCTGCAAGACTAATAAAAAAGGCGGTCCTATAAATGGCAAATATTGATTACACATTTGAAAACAATATTCCTATCGGTCCTTTGAAAATTGCTGCGCTTGACAGCTGCAAGGATTTTGCAAAGAAGGTGGACGATTACATCGTTTCGTTTCGTCAGCATGATGCAGTGGCACTTGCCCAGCGCCAGTCCATGCTGGATTTTCGTGGTTACGACAGCAAGTCCTATCTGTTAGGTTTTTCCTGTCCACGTTTTGGCTCCGGCGAGGCAAAGTGTGTATTAAAAGAGTCTGTCCGTGGTGCTGATGTCTTTGCAATGGTCGATGTAACAAATTATAGCCTGACCTATCAGCTGTGCGGAGAGGTCAACCATATGTCCCCTGATAATCATTATCAGGATTTGAAGCGTTTGATCGGCGCCTGCCGTGGTGCGCACCGTGTCAATGTTGTTATGCCATTTTTATATGAAGGCCGTCAGCATAAGCGTACCAGAAGAGAGTCTCTTGACTGTGCGCTGGCACTCGAAGAACTGATTGACATGGGTGTAAGCAATATTATCACTTTCGACGCTCATGACCCACGTGTACAGAATGCAATTCCTCTCCACGGATTTGACAACTTTACTCCTCCGTATCAGTTTATCAAAGCACTCTTGAAGAAAGAACCTAATATGGTAATTGATAAGGAACATTTAATGGCAATCAGTCCTGATGAGGGTGCGATGGGACGTGCCGTTTACTTTGCCAATAACCTTGGCATTGATATGGGTATGTTCTACAAGAGAAGAGACTACTCTACTGTCGTAAATGGAAAAAATCCGATCGTTGCTCATGAGTTTCTGGGTGCCAACATCAAGGATAAGACCGTTATTATCATTGACGATATGATTTCCTCCGGTGAGAGTATGTTGGATACAGCCAAGGAATTGAAGGATCGCGGTGCAAAGAATGTTGTTGTATGTTGTACATTCGGTCTCTTTACCGATGGTTTGGAGAAGTTTGATGACTTTAATGCTCAGGGATACTTTGATTATGTCATCACAACGAACTTAAATTATCGTTCTCCTGAGCTGCTTAAGAGAAGCTGGTACATCGAGGCTGATATGAGCAAGTTTACTGCCGCCATTATCAATACGCTGAATCATGATGTTCCGATTGGAAACAGCCTGTCTCCGACTGAGAAGATTCAGGCACTGTTAAAGAAGCATAAGGAACAGTTTGAATAAGTAAATCTGGTTATATCAACAAGAAAAAGCCCTTGGCAGGAAGTGATTCGTTTCCCCGCCAAAGGCTTTTTTATTTTACTTTTTATTTTTCACATTTTCCCTCGTTCTGAAGCATTTCCTTATATTGGGGGAGTTTCTCTGCCTCAGTACTGGAAAGTGTCGGATACTTCGGATCAATCTCTTGCAGCACATCCAAAATGATCTCGGAGATAAGGTATCTGCTGTACCACTTCTGGTCGGCCGGAATGACATACCATGGACTCGTCTTTGTGGCGGTAGCATTGACTGCCTTTTCATAGGCATCATCATACTCGTCCCACATTGCACGCTCGGATATATCGCTTCCAGAGATCTTCCAGTTCTTCTCAGGCTGTTCGATACGCTCAAGAAAACGTTCCTTTTGCTTTTCTTTGGATACGTTGAGAAGAATTTTTATTACGCGGTAGCTGTTGTCGTAAAGATATTCCTCAAAATGGCGAATCTGGCGATAACGATTTTCAATAATTGTGTTCGGATTCAGGCAGCGCTCTGCCATGTGATAGCCCTTGTAGAGTTCACGAACCTTTACGACAAGCACATCCTCATAGTAGGAACGATTGAAAATAGCGATCATACCACGCTTTGGAAGATTGGTCACGCAGCGCCACAAGTAATCGTGCGATAGTTCATCCTTGGACGGCTGCTTATAGCTGAAAACCTGTACACCCTGCGGATTAATACCGCCCATGACGTGGCGAATTGTGCTGTCTTTTCCGGCAGCATCGCGCGCCTGTAAAATGATAATCAGACCTTCCTTTGCATCTGCGTAAAGTTTATCTTGAAGTGCAAAAATCTTTTCCTGATTTTTCTCCGTCTTTGCAAGAATTTTTTCTTTATCAACCTGATCTTTTTTACTATCGGTTGGCAGCTTCTTTAGAGAAAGTGCCTTTGTTCCATCAAAACAATATGGATCGAATTTTGCCATACGAATCTCCTTTCGATAAGCCTTTAAAAGTAACGCTTTGCGGTGGACTCACGAACCGGTTCACAGGTCAGATCGACACCCAGACGCTTGAGTGTCTGACTGTCTACATTGGAAAGCATAACAGAGGTATGCATCTGACAGCCGCGAAGCTTTGGCAGCTGCTCCATCGCAAGCTTTGCCATGTGATCCGATGCAGCTGTTACAGACAGCGCAATCAATACTTCATCCGTGTGAAGGCGAGGATTTTTTGATCCAAGATAACCAATCTTTAACTTTTGAATCGGCTCGATCACTTCAGGTGCAATAAGCTTTCTCTCATGCTCAATTCCGGCAAGCAGCTTTAAGGCATTTAGCAAAAGTGCAGCAGAGGCACCAAGCAGATCACTTGTCTTGGAGGTAACGATAGTTCCGTCAGGTAACTCAATGGCCGCAGTCGGAACGCCAAGTTTTTGGGAACGCTCCATAGCAGCTACTGTCACTTTGCGGTTGGCCGGAGTAATCTTTGCCTGCTTCATTAACAGCTCGATCTTATACAGTTCGTTTTCACCGCCATCCTCTTTTGCAATCTTGTTGAGTGCCGTATAATAGCGGCGAATGATCTCCATTCTGGATGCCTCACAGCAAACCTCATCATCGATGATGCAGTTTCCCGCCATGTTGACCCCCATATCGGTTGGTGATTTATAATAACGATTCTCCCCATAAATGCGCTCAAAAATAGCATTTAAAACAGGAAAAATTTCAATGTCACGATTGTAATTTACGGTTGTCTTACCATAAGCTTCCAGATGGAACGGGTCAATCATGTTGACGTCATTAAGATCGGCAGTTGCGGCCTCATAGGCAAGGTTTACCGGGTGTTTTAGCGGAATATTCCAGATTGGGAAAGTCTCAAATTTGGCATATCCTGCATGTACACCTCTTAAATTCTCGTGATAGAGCTGGGAAAGACAGGTCGCCATCTTACCACTTCCAGGTCCCGGAGCGGTAATGACAACAAGCGGTCTGGTGGTGCGCACATACTCGTTCTTGCCAAAACCATCCGGGCTGACAATTAAAGAAACGTTGGATGGATAGCCGTCAATCGGATAGTGACGGTATACATCAATGCCCTTCTTTTCAAGACGTTTCTGGAACAAAACGGCACCTGCCTGTCCTGCAAACTGTGTAATAACAACACTTCCAACATACAGCCCTTTCTTTTCAAACTCTTCCTTCAAACGAAGCACATCTACGTCGTAGGTAATACCAAGATCGCCGCGCTTTTTATTCTTTTCGATATCCATTGCTGAAATAACAATTACAATCTCAGCCATATCAGACAGTTGCATCAGCATCTGAAGTTTGCTGTCCGGTGCAAATCCCGGAAGAACTCTTGATGCATGATAATCATCAAACAGCTTTCCACCGAACTCAAGATACAGCTTATCGTCAAACTGGCTGATTCGCTCTCTGATGTGCTCTGACTGAATTTTGAGATATTTTTCGTTATCAAATCCGATTTTCATTTGTTTTTCCTTTTCTATTGAATTTATGAATCAACTGGGCGTTTCGTGAACACAAAAAGTCACTTCACCGAATGGGCATTTCATAAAACTAGACTTACGCACAATTAGAAATCAAACAGCGACAACTGATTCGACTCTGGAAGATTACTTAAGATTCCCAGCTCTGACAGCTTATCGCTGACGGTCTGTCCGACTTTGGCACGCTCGCGGAAATCCTGCTTGGACAGGAATGATCCCCCCTGAGCAGCCTCTACAATGGATTCTGCGGCCTTATTTCCAAGACCTTCAATGGAACTTAGTGACGGCATCAGTTTTCCGTCTACAATCTGAAATCGCGTCGCCTGCACTTTAAATAAATCAATCGGTACAAACTCAAAGCCTCTTACATACATTTCCTGCACAATACGCATATCGTGGTAAGAATCCTTTTCTTTTGGAGAAAGCGTATCCATGCGGCTCTCGTAATCTGCCATATGCCGTTCCAAATCGTCCTTGCCCTTGCACATCAGCTCGTAGGAAAATGCGGTGGCACGGATACTGAAATATGCCGCATAAAATGCCTGCGGATAAAAGATCTTGCAGTAAGCGATTCGCCACATCATCATAACGTAAGCGGCGGCATGGGCCTTCGGGAACATATACTTGATCTTTTTACAAGACCAGATATACCAGTCCGGTACGTCGTGGTCAATCATCGTCTGCTCCCACTCCGGCTGAAGACCCTTTCCTTTTCGGACAGCCTCCATGATCTTGAAGGAAAGACCTTTCTCAATGCCTTTGCTGATCAGGTAGATCATGATATCATCACGCGTACAGATGGCAGTGGAAATGGTTGCTTTCTTCTCCTGAAGGAGCGTCTGCGCATTGCCCAGCCATACATCGGTACCATGTGACAGACCAGCAATACGGACAAGATCTGAGAAGTGCTGCGGCTGTGTCTCGATTAACATGCCCATCGCGAAGTCCGTACCAAACTCTGGAAGACCGAGCGCACCGAGTTTACAGCCTCCGATATCCTCTGGTTTGATTCCAAGTGCTGAAGTGTCCTTAAATAATGACATAACTTCCGGACTGTCAAGCGGGATTTCCCTTGCATCGATTCCGGTCAGATCCTCGAGCATACGAATCATGGTAGGATCATCATGACCGAGAATATCAAGCTTTAACAGGTTGTGGTCAATGGAATGGTAATCAAAGTGTGTCGTGATCGTGCTGGTTGTCATGTCATTTGCCGGGTGCTGAACCGGCGTGAAGGAGTTAATATCCTCTCCGATCGGAAGTACGATGATACCGCCGGGATGCTGACCGGACGTTCGTTTGACACCCGTACAGCCTGTGACCAGTCTGTTGATCTCGCACTCACGCTTATGCTGATTATGCTCCTCATAGTAATTTTTTACATAGCCAAACGCAGTTTTCTCGGCAAGTGTACCGACAGTACCGGCACGGAATGTCTGACCGGCACCGAAGATAACCTCTGTGTAGGCATGTGCCTTACTCTGATATTCACCAGAGAAGTTTAAGTCAATATCCGGCTCCTTATCGCCATAGAAACCAAGGAACGTCTCAAATGGGATATCGTAGCCATCCTTTGCCAGTTTCTCGCCGCAGACCGGACAGATCTTATCGGGCATATCGCAGCCTGCACCTCCGGCAAATTTTTTGACATCTTCGGAATCAAAATCACTGTAATGACATTTTTTACAGTAATAATGAGGGCTGAGCGGGTTGACCTCGGTGATACCTGACATCGTAGCAACAAATGAGGAACCGACAGAACCACGGGAACCTACCATGTAGCCGTCCTCGTTGGACTTATGAACCAGCTTGACTGCGATCAGATACATAACAGCGAAACCGTTGGAAATGATGGAGTGAAGCTCGTGCTCAAGACGTTCCTCTACAATCGAAGGAAGCGGATCACCATACATGGAGTGCGCCTTCTCGTAGCACATGTTACGAAGGTCAACATCAGAATTTTCGATGACAGGCGGACACTTATCCGGGCGCACCGGTGCGAGGTGATCAATACGGTCGGCAATGAGATTGGTGTTTGTAACAACGACTTCATACGCCTTGTCACTTCCGAGATATTCAAATTCTTTGAGCATCTCTTCTGTTGTTCTATAATAAAGCGGCGGTTGGAAATCGGCATCTTTGAAGCCTTTACCACTCATGATGATGCGGCGGTATACTTCATCTTCCGGATTTAAAAAATGCACGTCGCAGGTTGCGCATACCGGCTTATCGTAAAGCTCACCCAGATCGACGATTCTGCGATTTAATGCTTCCAGATCCTCTCTTGTCTTATACGGAGAATCCTCCTCGCGCAGCATAAATTCATTATTTCCGGTCGGCTGAATTTCCAGATAATCATAGAAGGATACGATTTTTGCAATCTCATCGTCACTCTCCTCACCGGTAATCGCGCGAAACAACTCGCCTGCCTCACACGCAGAGCCGATAATTAGTCCTTCACGGTGCTTCATGATCTCAGAGCGTGGAAAACGCGGTCTTCTGGCAAAATATTTGACGTGTGCCAGAGAAATCAAGCGATACAGATTGATTCGTCCAACTTCATTTGCTGCCAGCAAAATAATATGATAAGTCGGCATTTTCATGATTGCTTCCGGTGTCATGACGGCTTTTTCTGCGACATCATCAAGGTTCTCAAAGCCTTTTTTCTTGAGCATTGGAAGGAATTTGACAAAAATCTCAGCCGTTGCGCCGGCATCGTCTACCGCACGATGGTGATTTTCAAGAGAAACATGAAGTTCCTTTGCCACGGTATCCAGTTTAAAACGGCCAAGGTGCGGCAGCAAAAAACGTGCCAGACCGACAGTATCCACATAGGTTGGCGGGAATTCGATGCCCAGCTGCTTTGCATTATAACGGATAAAGCTAGTGTCGAAGGAGGCGTTATGCGCGACAAGGACACATCCCTCACAAAATTCTAAGAAGCGCGGGAGAATCACTTCGATCCCCGGCGCATCGCTGACCATCGAATCGTTGATTCCTGTCAGACGTTCAATCGTAAAAGGAATCGGAACACGCGGATTGATAAATTCGGAGAAGCGGTCTGTAATCTCTCCATTTACAACCTTGACAGCACCAATCTCGATGATTTTATTTTTTGCCGGATGAAAGCCTGTTGTCTCAATATCGAATACGACGTAGGAACCGTCAAGAGAGGCACCGTTGCTGTTGACAACGATTTCCTTTAAGTCATCGACCAGATACCCCTCACATCCAAAGATCAGCTTGAACTCATCGCCCTTTGACAGTGCGTGGGCGGCCTCAGGGAAGGCATAAGCGCAGCCGTGGTCGGTAATTGCCAGTGCGGTATGACCCCAGGCTTTGGCAGTCTTTACAAGTGCCTGCGCATCGGACACGGCATCCATCTCAGAAGATTTTGTGTGACAGTGAAGTTCAACACGTTTGACGAGCGCATGATCTTCACGCTTCTCTTCTTTCCATTCGGCACGTTTTATACCAGACACGGACGAAATCGTCACTTCATGATCAAACTTGTCCATCATCGCAATACCTTTGACAGTGACAGCCTTACCCTCCGCGATGTCCTTTTTCAGATCAGCCAGATATTCGTTCGGAACGAAGATCTTTGCCATGATCGTGTCGGTATAATCTGTTACCGCAAAGGAAACGATTGTCTTTTCACCATTTCGAAGTTCACGCTCCGTTACGGCGATGATCTTTCCGCTGATGACAACCTCTCCGATTTCTTCCTGAATCTCGACGATTTTCATCGGTGTGACATCCTCGAAATTACGGCCATAAACCATATTGGGATCATCGGATCGAAGTGGACGCTTCGCATTGTAGCTTCCTTTGCCGCCCTTATAGGATGAGCTGTAAGAGGATTTCTGACCGTTTCCGGGAATTGCGCGCGGTGTCGGTGCATCCTTTGCTTCTGAACCTGATTTTGCAGCTGAGGCTTTGGCAGGATCGCCTTTTCGAAGTGAAGGTTTGTCGGAAGCAGACTTTTGACTTTTCTTATCAGCTGGTATCGCGTTATCTTTGGCAAAGGAGGTATCGATAAATTCATCGCTTTTTGCAGTATTTGCCAAGCTGTTTGTCTTCATGATACGTGCAATAGCCTGTGCTTCTGCCCGCTTTTTCTCTTCCTCAATAGCCGTTGTGTCGCGTTCTTTAAAGGATATTGCAACGGGAATCGACACAGCGCATCGGTCGTAAAAGACCATTTGAATCCATTCACGAAGTTCTCCGGCACGATTTCTTGCCCATAAGCTGTCTTCAAGTATCAGCTTAAGTGAATCCTCTTCCATTTTCCAGTCGGCTCGCAGCAAAATGTGATAATCCAGATCGCTTCGGCGTTTTACTTCAGCAAAGAGACTCTCCTTGTATGCGTCAACCAGATAGGATGGCGTGTATTGTTCCGACAATGAGAATGATTCAAAGATACGAATGTTCATATCGCCGTCAGGAAACATCTGCTTTTCGATTTTCGATTCGACCGCATAAATCTGCGGCTTTGAGATAAGACGGCGGCAAAGCAGATAGACATGAATCGCCGTCCGGTCACGGTTGTATTTTAACGCAGTTACTTCTGCAAATTCAAATAAATCCTTTAACTCATCCTCTAGGATGAGCGCAGGAAACGTTTCAAAAAAACGCTTTGCCATGAAAGTTCCTTTCTTGTTTTTTTCAACCCGGACGCCCACTCGGTGAAGTGACTTTGTCGACGGGCCCAACTCCGCGGATCCCCACTACATTTTTTAACGTAAGTGTATTTTGACAACGGGCCCGCTACAACGTCCCGTCTCGTAAAGCACATTCACCTC
>CAVJTU010000012.1:0-50453 GCA_963652495.1 uncultured Oscillospiraceae bacterium | reverse complement strand
GGTATACACAAGGCCAGTAAAGCGAAAATCAATGACGTTTTATTTCGTATACCTTTTAACCGCTATTTCAGTACTGGATACATCGAAATGCTCATAGCTTTGGCTTATTCACTGAGATATAAAGGTTGAAAAAACCTTGAATTTTCAACAAAAAACACTTGATTATATGAGGAGGTTCATTATAGCGATGGAATACACAGAAGAACAACTGAATGCGTTTGATAAGGCGCCCCTCGTTCAACTTTTTCTGGTACAGCAGTCACAGTTTCAGGCAATCGATAAGAAACGCCAGCTGTTGTTAGAACAGTATGTAAATGCTACTCCTTTGTATCGTCAAGAGCTGGAATTCCAACGAATGGGCAAAATGAATCAAAACCAGCAGATCGTGTTGTATAATAAGAAGAAATAGAAGGCTTGTAGGTAGGTGGAATATGCTAGAAAAAATTATAGAACTTACAAACGAATATATAGAGAATATGCCGAAAAAAGAACGTAAAGAATACGGACAGTTTTTTACCAGTATGGAAACTGCCCGTTTTATGTCGGGATTGTATAACTTTGATGGGAAAACAGGCAAAGTAAGTGTGCTTGATGCAGGGGCTGGTTCAGGTATATTATCATGTGCTTTTATTGAGCGATTGGAAACAATAGATTCTATTCAGGAGATTGAACTTACCTGTTATGAGAACGATGAAAATGTATTGCCATTGTTGAAACGTAATTTGGAATATTGTAAAGAAGAGACAAAGAAAAAACTGACAGTTAATATCGTTGAAGATAACTATATTCTGAGTCAGTATCTGGATTTTAATCATATGTTGGGAGGAAATGCGGAGCCTAAGAAATATGATTTTGTGATTGGAAATCCACCATATATGAAAATCCCGAAAGATGCGCCAGAAGCAACAGCGATGCCAGAGGTATGTTATGGTGCACCGAATTTATATTTCATTTTTGCGTCTATGGGATTATTTAATTTATGTGAAAATGGAGAGATGGTGTACATCATTCCAAGGTCATGGACGTCAGGAGCGTATTTTAAACGTTTCCGAGAATATTTCCTGACAGAAGGAAAATTGGAACATATTCATCTTTTTGTCAGCAGAAATAAAGTTTTTGACAAGGAAAGTGTGTTACAGGAAACAATTATTATTAAAGTAAGAAAGACGAGTGAAAAGCCAGAAACAGCTACAATTACATCATCAAAATCAAACAGTGATTTTGGAGAATTGACATCATTGACAGTTCCATATGATCTGATTGTAGCAGGATCAGACTATTATGTTTATCTTGTAACAGATGAAAATGAAGTGGAAGTATTAAAGAAGTTGCATAAATTTGATAAGACGCTTCCGACAATAGGTGTAAAAATGAAAACCGGATTGATCGTGGATTTTCGCAATCGTGAAATCCTGCGGGATGAGGAAGAGGAAGGTGCAATCCCTTTGTTTTATTCGCAGCATATAAAAAAGGGAAAAGTAGAATTCCCTATACAGAAAGAACATGAATATGTGGTGACAGAACAAAAGGGATTGATGCAAGATAACAAAAACTATCTATTTGTAAAGCGATTTACAGCAAAGGAAGAATCTCGAAGATTACAGTGCGGAGTATATTTAGCCAAAAGATTTCCGCAGTACCAAAAGATAAGTACACAGAATAAAATTAATTTTGTGGACGGTGTATTAACGGAAATGTCAGAATGCCTAGTGTATGGGTTGTATGTATTATTTAATTCTACACTTTATGATGAATATTATCGTATTTTGAATGGATCTACACAGGTTAATTCAACAGAGATTAATGCAATGCCAGTGCCAGATTTAGAGGATATTCAGGAAATGGGCAGAAAAGTGCTTAAAAGTAAGGATTATTCGGAGGCAAATTGCAATTTGATATTGGAGGGATATTGTGGATAAGAAAATAGAAGAAACGAGAGAATTTCTGCAAACAATAGGTATGCCTAAAGCACAGCAAGCGGATATATGCTGCTATGTTATTTTGGCAATGGCAGGCATAAAACCAGATATGTCATGGAGTGAAGCAACCAATGAATGGATACGAATTCATGACATTATTCAGTTTGTTAACACATTTTATAACACGAGCTATGCGGAAAACAGTAGAGAAACGTTTAGAAAGCAGGCTCTGCATAGATTCCGGACAGCCGCTTTGGTAGAGGATAATGGAAAAGCAACCAACAGCCCGAACTATCGGTACAGATTGACGGAAGAAACAGTCAAAATACTGAGAATGATGGAAACAGTAGCATGGAAGGAATCTATAAAGAGATTTCTTTATTATCATGAAAAGTTAATTGATTTGTATGCTTCTAAAAAGAAGATGACGATGATGCCGGTAAATATAAATGGAGAGAACTTTAAATTTTCTGCGGGTAAGCATAATGAACTGCAAAAAGCTATTATCGAGGAATTCGCACCGAGATTTGCCCCCAATTCTGAGTGCTTGTACGTTGGCGATACAATAGAAAAAGATCTGGTAAAGAATGTAGAAAAATTAAAAGAACTGGGATTTGAAATTACGTTACATGATAAGATGCCTGATGTAGTGCTATATCGTGAGGACAAGAACTGGCTCTATTTTATTGAGTCAGTAACGTCTGTAGGACCGATGGATCCGAAACGTATAATGGAAATTACAGAGATGACAAAAGAGGTAGTAGCAGGAAAAATATTTGTAACAGCATTTCTGGATTTCAAGACGTATAAGAAGTTCGCAGAGGAACTTGCGTGGGAAACAGAGGTCTGGATTGCTGAAATGCCGGAGCATATGATACATTTGAATGGTGATCGCTTTATGGGACCAAGATGAAAGGATGAGGTGTGACATGTTTTATATAAAAAATGGTTTGTTGAACATCAGGCAATATTTGATTCAACGAAGTTATATGATTTTTGGGCTGTTGATAATAAAGAACTTGTAGAAGAATTTAAAAAGAATTTTGTCAATGCATATAATGCGGTTGCAAGTAGAATTTTTGCTATAACGATAAAAAGTGAATAATTTTTACTTTTACTGATGCTATAAAATGGAAAAGGTAATAAATTGATTACTATCCGGAGGTATCGGTACACTTATTTGTGGATGGAGTGTGGCAGAAAATACCATAGCTTGGAGGTGGCAATGGCAAGAACAATCAGTATCGGAAATCAGAGCTTTCAAGAGATTCGAGAAAAGGGCTATTTTTTCGTGGACAAAACCAGTTTTATTAAGGAGTGGTGGGAGTCAGCAGATACCGCAACGCTGATTACTCGTCCGCGCCGTTTTGGTAAAACGATGAATATGGATATGTTAAATTGTTTCTTTTCCAATTGTTTTCAGGGCAGAGGCGATCTGTTTGAGGGGTTATCAATATGGAAAGAAGAGGCGTACAGAAAATTACAGGGGACGTATCCAGTTATTTTTGTGAGCTTTGCAGATGTGAAACAGGACAATTGCAGAGACGCAGTGCAGAAAATTAAAAATATTATTGCGCAGGTTTACCGCCAGTTTTTTGATGAACAGGATGAAAAGCTGTCTGATCAGATTGTACAGGTAATGCGTGCGGATATGAGTGATGTTATGGCACAGGGAGCTTTGCAGCGATTGTCAGAGGAATTAGCAGGGCGATATGGAAAAAAAGTCCTTATTTTTCTGGACGAATATGACACACCAATGCAGGAAGCATATCTGCATGGATATTGGGATGAATTTACTGGATTTATCCGTGGATTGTTCAATTCTACATTTAAGAGCAACTTTTTTATGGAGCGGGGAATCATGACAGGAATTACTCGTGTTTCCAAGGAATCCAAGGAATCGGTGTTTTCTGATTTAAATAATTTAAGCGTGGTAACAGCAACGTCTGAAAAATATGCATCATGTTTTGGCTTTACGCAGAAGGAAGTGACGGAAGCACTTGAAGAGTACGGCATGGCACAGGCAAAAGAGGCGGTAAGACAGTGGTATAATGGTTTTACGTTTGGTAAACATCGAGATATCTATAATCCATGGTCAATCACGAATTTCTTAAAGGAAAAGCGCTTTCTTCCATACTGGGCATCAACAAGCTCAAATGGTCTCACCAGTCAGCTAATTCGCACAGCATCGGCTGGATTAAAGGAAAAAAATGGAAGTTTTGTTAAATGGACAGACTATTACTGTAAATTTTGATGAGCAGATCGTGTACAGTCAGCTTGATGATAATGAGAGTGCGATCTGGAGTTTGTTGACAGCATCAGGATATCTAAAAATTGAGAAGGTTGAATATCGCGGTATTTTATTTGAACCCTGGTATACATTGTGTATTACAAATCTTGAGACAATAAGCATGTTTTCTGCGATGTTTAAGGGATGATTCTCTAGCTCAGATGCGAATTATAATGGTTTTATCAAAGCATTGCTCAGCGGTAATTTAAAAGAGATGAATCTCTATATGAATGATGTCGCATTGGCAACGTTCAGTAATTTCGATACAGGAAAGCACCCGTCAGCGAGAACACAGCCAGAGCGTTTTTATCATGGCTTTGTTCTGGGACTTTTGGTTGAACTGCGTGGGCGTTACAGCGTGCAATCGAATAAGGAAAGTGGCTATGGACGCTATGATATTTGCCTGATTCCTCAGAATCATACCGATCCGGCTATCATATTGGAATTTAAAGTGCATGATCCAGATGAGGAAAAGACCCTTTCGGACACAGTAACGTCCGCATTAAAACAGATTGAAGAAAAAGCATATGATGCCGTTTTGCTTGATGCAGGAGTGTGTAAAGAACAGATTCATCATTATGGTTTTGCTTTTGAGGGAAAGACTGTTTTAATCGGAAGTGATGATGCAAAGACATATAGGTAGAATGGAAAGGGAAAGTACTACGAGCTGTGGCACGCACAGGCACAGTATTATACCGAGTGAGAATTTTTATAATGTTACCTTTATATTGCCTTTTGGAACAATTTTTATAGAAAGATACTGCTTTTTGAAGTGGTATCTTTTTATTTTTGCAAAAAAATACATTGCAGCTTGCGTTCAGCTTGTTTATAATAAAAATAGCAACTGACTGAACAAAGAAAATAAAATAGGAGGTACGTAAATGAATCAGGCAAACCTAGCAAAATTGTTTCACAATTACATTGAAAGCTACAATGTGTTGACAGATAAGGAATATAATGAGCTTTATAAGTGGAGAGCGGTAAATCATTTTCAGCAGCATTGGGATTTGGAAGCAGATAATTTTGGAGAAATGTTTGAGCAGGCGATGGGACAATCCTTCAATCTCATCAACAATAGTATTGTGCAGCCGACAAGTGGAGTTGTCTTTTTGTGCAAGCAGAATAAGGAGACACAAGAGGAAGTACGGGAAGAATTCAAAAAGCTGCTTGCGCCGGATGATGGAGACATAAAAGTACGACAAGAGCGGATTGACGCATTTGTGGCAGCGATTAACGAAAAATTGCAGAAGGCGGCACCGGGCAAGTGGAAGTACGATCAGGATAGACGTTCGGTAATCATGTATCTTGCCTTTATCGCGCCGGATGAGAATTTCATGTTTAAGTCAACGGAGGCAAAAGCATTTGCCAATGGTTGTGAGTTTGGAGAAGACATCGGAAGTGGTCAGACGTTTCGACTTGATGTGTATTATCGGATGTGCAAAGAACTGGCAGAGGAAATTAAAAAGAATGAGAAGATGTGTGCACTTTTAGAGGAAAAACTGCAAAGCGAAGCAAATGCCGACGAGGATAAAACAAATCCGATCACAGAGCTTGCAGGCCGCTACAATATTTACGCTTATGATATCATTTATTGTGCAAAAGCGTATAATCTTTATGGCGATATTCCGGTTCGCAAAAAAGCAAAGTTAAGCAGTATCGAACAGAAAAAGTTAGATCGAGAAAAGAGAATACAGGAGCTTGCCGCACAGAGAGACGAGACGAATGAACAGCTCGAACAGATTGAGCAGCAGATCGATGCGAATCGTATTCCAGATCTTTCAGGAATGACCGTAAAAAATATTCGCTATGGAGCCGGAACCGTAGCAGAGCAAAGCGGAAAGTATCTTACCGTTGAATTTTCTACAGGTGCAAAAAAATTTGTGCTGCCGGATGCAGTGGCGAAAGGATTTTTAAAGATTGAGGATGCGGATACCATGAGCAGCTTTGAAAAGATTGGTTCATTGACAGAAAGAAAAGGAAAATATACAAGAGAGATTGAAATGTTAACGACAGAGATTTCCCGATTGAGTCAGATAAAGTAAGGAAGAAAGTAAAGAAAACCCTTACCGATTTTTCTGAATGTTGATAGTATCACATTGCGAAAAATGGTAAGGGTTTATTTTTCACTTTTCCACTAATTTTTTACTTGAATATTATGCTGCTCTCGAAATTTCTTGATTGTTGCCAGTCCGGAATCGGATACAGGGCGAATCCACTTTCCTGAGTAGAGATGGCACTGCATGATAATGTAACGGATTGGCTCATCAATATAGCAGAAAGCAAAAACAAGAAGAAATGGTGCATGAAAATAAAAATTGGACAAATACACAAATGGAAGCACCATCAGGTACATAAAGGTGATCTCCATGATGGAACCAAAAGCAGCATCTCCGGCAGAGCGGTAGGTATCATTCTGCGCCCAATTTCCCATTCGGATGATTGCGGCAATACTGTAAATAATCAGCATACCGGTACCGATCCTGTAGGATTCACCAGACAGGCCAAGTGTATGGAGAAGTGGGTTGTGAACAAGAAGCAAAGTCAGGCAGGCGATGCTGATGATGCCGCTGCACAGATAGACCAGACGCTTTGCACGTCGAAAGGCCAGTTCATGATTGCCGGCACCCACCTCTTTTCCAACCAGAATTGATGCTGCATTGGAAAAACCGCTGAAGAAGGCAATGATCAGACCTTCCATTGTACGAAAGACAGCGACAGCAGCAATGGCCTGCTCGCTTTGTCGCCCTAATACTACATTAATCAGCATGTTCCCAACACCGATCATTACTTCATTGCAAATGATTGGAAAACATTTCATGAGATAATGCTGTACAGATGCCTTTGTCCAGCGAAAATGCTTTGAAAATTCTAAAACGAATGGGATTTTCTGATAAAGAACAAAGCCAACCAGAACAATAAGATTTACAACTCCGGCAAGAACTGTTCCGACTGCAGCACCGGCTGCTCCCATTTCTGGCAATCCGAATTTTCCAAAGATAAAAAGATAATTAAAAAAACAATTGGCTACAACCGATGCAATGCCGCCGTAAAGCGGAATCTTCACCCGCTCAATCGAGCGAAGCAGCGCGCTTATGGCCATGGACAGAACCTGAAGCGGATAGGCGAAGCCGACAATGCGCAGGTACGAAATGCCAATTGCCTGAATTTCAGGTTTATCTGTGTAGACCCCCATGATAAAGGCAGGTGCTCCGATTGCAAGTCCGGCAAAAATAAGTGCGACGGTCATCATAAAAAGAAGTGTCATTCCGTAGGAACGCGTAATACCGTCGTGATCCCCAGCCCCCCAGTATTGGGCAAAGAATAACATACCGCCGCCGATAAATCCCCAATAGCCAGAGAACATCAAACTCGAAAACTGAGCACATAGACCGACAGCACCCACTGCTTTTTCACCAATCGAGGCCAGCATGATCGTATCTACCATACTGCCGGTAGTGGTGAGCAGGTTTTGCAGAGCTACCGGAATTGCGATAATCGCAATGTGCTTTAGAAAATAGCCCCAGTCAAATTTTGTTTGTTTCATAATTTCGCAGATCCCCCAAAAAGTAAGTTTTGTGATGATACAAAGCATCGCTATTATAGCATGGAAGAGAGCGATTTTCTATGTGTGACTTGCCGAAAAAAAGACTATTTTTTGGCTATAATTACAGGAGATGGAAATAGGTTTTATAGCCAAGGAAAGCCGCCAATTCAGTTTGACCCCAACATCATAAAATAAATAGCAAATAATAACTCTCTTGGCTTCAAGGCTTCAAAAGGAAGCTGAGAGAGTTTTTTGCTTTACAGTCAATATAAATGAAATGTTGGAAAAGGTTGAATGTGATCATACATTAAAAAATACTGAGAACTGGTTAAAGAAAAACATTGATGATGAAGAAAAATGTAATCAGATACGACAAGAAATTAAAGATGATGGTGGGTATTGTGACTGTGAGGTGTTATGCAATTGTTATGAAGAGTATGATATCTGAAGCCAGAGGGATCAGAAACAGAAGGTTGTTCAAACGTCTTCCAAACAGAGGCAGAGTCATCAAGCGCAAAACTTGTAAAGTAGTGGATGAAAAGAAAAAAGTCAAAAAAAACCAATACAGAGTCAGTGCATGGTATTGACAAGCCATCTATAATGGAGTTATGTGAGTTATCGTTGTACATTTGAGGAAATATTCTAGCGAAGAAGAAAGGAAAAAGTATGGAGATGACACAAATGGAAGAAATTAGCAAGCAGGAAAATACCTGCACACGATGGGGAATTTATGAGGTAGCGCTGGAAGGCCCAAAGGAGGGCAATCCTTTTACCGGGCAGCATGTGACGGGAAGATTTCATGGCGCAAATGAGACGGTATCATGCGATGGCTTTTATGATGGAGATGGCATCTATCGGATTCGTTTTATGCCATCCTTTGAGGGTACATATAGTTATCAGATTCAGACTACATTTGGCAAGGACTGTGAAGGTCATTTTATTGTGACAAAGCCAAAGGAAGGTGCTCATGGACCGGTGCGGGTTGCCAATACGTATCATATGGTCTACGAGGATGGAACACCATATTATTCAATCGGAACGACCTGCTACGTGTGGGAGCTGCAGAGCGACGAGCTGATTGAACAGACATTGGAAACACTCAAAAACAGTGCGTTTAACAAGATTCGTTTCTGCATTTTCCCAAAGCACTATGATTATAACCTGCGTGAACCGCGTTCCTACCCATATGAAGGTATCCCGATGGATTCGAGTGTGCTGACACCGGAAAATTTCTGGGATTACACCGGAAAGACCGAAGGCAATCATTGGGATTTTACATGTTTTAATCCGAAGCATTTCCAGCATGTCGAAACTTGCATTCGCCGTCTGGGCGAGCTTGGAATCGAGGCCGATCTGATCATGATGCATCCGTATGACCGTTGGGGATTTTCTCAGATGACAAGAGAGCAGGACGATCTGTACTGGAACTATGCAGTTGCCCGCTTCAGTGCATTTGCCAATGTGTGGTGGTCGCTTGCAAATGAGTATGATCTGATGCCGCAAAAAACAATTCGCGATTGGGAACGTTACGCATCCATTCTGTGTGAGAAGGATCCATATCATCATATGCGTTCAATTCATAACTGTATGTCCTTGTATGACTTTTCAAAGCCATGGATTACGCATTGCAGTGTACAGCGCACGGATCTGTATAAGAGCGCTGAGACCACAAATGAACTTCGCGAGCGTTATCGCAAGCCAGTCGTACTTGATGAGATTGCTTATGAGGGTGATATTCAGCATGGATGGGGCAATCTGACCGGAGAAGAGATGCTTCGCCGTTTCTGGGAGGCAGCATGCAGAGGCGGTTATCCGGGGCATGGCGAGACATATTTGAATAAGGAAAATATTTTGTGGTGGTCACACGGCGGTGCTCTTCACGGAGAGAGTCATAAGCGTTTTGGTTTTCTTTTGGATCGCATGAAGGAGACACCAGGTCTTGGTTTGAAACCATATTCGCGCACTTGGGATGAAGTGTGCGCTGTGCCGCAGGAGATTACGCCAGGGGAAGCGGAGTGTGGCTGCAAGGAATATTATCTGATTTATTACAGCTTTATGCGCCCGACTTTCCGTGAGTTTCATTTTGATGATGCGTCCAAGTGGAGAGTGCGAGTACTTGACACATGGAATATGACAATTGACGACAGAGGTGCCTTTAAGGGTAAATTTAAAGTGACACTTCCAGCAAAGCCGTATATGGCGGTGCAAATCTGGCGCGAAAACGAAATTTGAGAAAAAGGGATACAAAAGAGAAGAAAAGGGGCGAAGAAAGGAAGGAATATATGGGAAAACGGATTCAGGAAATGATACAGTTAAGTCCGTTAGAGAGGCAGTATCGAAACATTTTTGTTCAGAATCCAGATGTCTATTTTTATGAAAAAAAGGGACGACCGTATCGAAATTGGGAAGAGTTTCGTCAAAATTATCAGGAGACTGCTGGTCAAAGCGAGATGCTTCCCAGAGAGGCCCCCTCTCTTTTCGGACAGATCATTCAGGAAAGTGACTTCTTTTTGGATAAAAATAAAGACTCGGATGAAAATAAAAATTCGGAAAAAAACAAAGATGTAGATATCAACTGGAATGCAAGATATTGTCCACCATTCTGGCATCATTTAAGTTTTCTCAAAATTATGTATGTGGTAAAGGGAGAACTGTATATCAACCTTTCTGCCCACCATACCGTATGCCTGAAAAAAGGAAATTTCATTATCGTTCCGCCTGATGTGGAGCATTCTGTGTTCTCGTGTAATGACAACGATATGATCGTAAATTTGTTTTTGAGGCTGTCTACTTTTGAGACGGCGTTTGCTTCTATGCTGATGGAAGCAGATGCTTTTTCAGTCTATTTCTGGCAGATGCTTTACGGACGCAATGAGGAGAGCATGATTTGGTTTGACAGCCAGCCGGACGAGTTTCTTGAAAATCTGATCTGGCAGATGGATGCGGAGAACGAAAATCCAAAAGAAGGCGGAAATTTTCTTCAGGTCGGCTATGTGATGACATTTGTTGCCTATGCACTGGCTTATCATAAAGACGATATGAAACCTGTGAATGGACTTCAGTTTCAGACTGAGCATTTTCCTGCTATGATTCAGTATATCCGTCAAAATTATAATACGGTAACGTTATCCTCGCTTGCAGAGCAGTTTCATAAAAGTGAGGGATATTTGAGCCGTTATATTCGCAGGGAAACGGGTTACACGCTTGTTCAGCTGTTAAAACGCTACCGGATGAAACAGGCTGGAATTATGCTCCGAGAAACGACGTTGAGCGTGGAACAGGTGATGCTTGAAATTGGGTACACGGATGTCAGCTATTTTTACAAAGTTTTTCGCCAATACTTTGGAATGACACCGAAAAAGTATCGGGAGACGCAGCGAATTGTTCCGTTTTTGTAAAGCTGGTAAGCAGGGGAACTCTGTCTCGCAGCCAATGAGCGCACACCCCGTCTATAGCCGCTTGGAGGTTTAGAGGGGGTGTGGTTCACGGCAGGACAAATTTGGTGCTAAAACCAAGTCGAATAGATAGTTTGTTAAAGTGACCACTGGGTACGAAGCCATGCATCCGCAAGAACCGGCCAGATAGAGACTTCTGCATTTGACTCACGCATATAAGGATTTCCAGGCATATGATTTGGAAATTCTTTTTCCAGATCTGCGAGCTTCTCTTTGGATACTTCGACACCGGCAGTACTAGCCTTAATCGCGTTAATTGTATGCGTAAATGGCTCTAATGTGTATAGCTCACCAAAGATACCCTGTGCCCATGACGCAGTTGCAAGAGAAAGACCGTGAGGACCCTGTGAAAAAACGTGGTGCGCGAAAGAAACACCATTTTTCTTGCAGGCGTCAGCAAACAGATAACTGTTTTCAACCGGGACACATTCATCGGTTACAGTCTGCCATAAAAAGCTTGGAGGTGTCTGCGGTGTTACCTGCGTTTCCAGAGACATGTAGTGTAGTTCAGCTGCTGTCGGATGAGCACCGAGAAGGTTTTGCATAGAGCCTTCATGTGTGAAAGAACCAGAGGTGATTACAGGGTAGCATAACAGCATTGCATCCGGTCTTGCCGAAACATCACAATATTCAGGCTTATTTTCCTTAATATCATCATAGTGAACACCTTCACTGGCAGCAAGATGACCGCCGGCTGAGAAACCGCATGTTGCGATACAATCAGGATTTATGCCATATTCTTCACTTCGGCTCCTGATCATGCGCATTGCACGTGCAAGATCGTGCATCGGCTGCTCCTTTAGAGGAATGGTGCCAAGCAGATTGGTGGTGTATGTCAGAACAAAGGTCTGATACCCCTTGTGATAGAAATCGAGAGCGACAATACCGGCCTCTGTAGGAGATACGATATAATAGCCACCTCCCGGAACTACGAGTATACAGGGGCGTTTCTTTTTGTCTTCATGAAGATATCCGGTCAGAAATGGAACGAATCCATAGCCTTGCGGCCAGGTATATTCGCCGTCTTCCCAGATTGAAAAACGAATTGTTTTCATAAATAAATCCTTTCATTTGTCATAGGTGGAGCCTTATAATTGTAGTATAGTTACCATGCCTTTTTGCAAGAGTTTACATCTTTTATAGCACGCTTTTTGTATGATGGCAAGTCCAAATTTTGATGAAAGAAGCCGGTGGTCTTAATGACCAGCCGGCTTCTTATTTAACAGATCGTGTTCCCATGTCAAATCCGCGTGTGCCAGTCTGACAAAAAGAATGATAAGCGGAATAAGCGCGATCCAAATTGATTTTTCATTCATAAAATGGCAAAAGATTGCGAGGAATGTAGCGCCAAGGCAAAAGCATAGGATCATGCCAAGGTGCTTGATACCGCGCATAAAGCCTTTGTGGTCATGCTTACGAAGAAGCTTCGCAAAGCCTATGCCGACCTGACGGATGTGGTTGGTGCAGAAGGTAGTGGCCATAGGTACACCCTCTGCCTGACGGAAGGTATTGTATTGCATGGAAGCAATGAAGTTAATTGCTACCTGAACGACCTGATCCGGAACCGATTTTGGAATAAATCCAATGATAAAAAGAGTAAGCGCCTCAAAGCCGACAAGCCAAGTGTCCCAACGGAAAAGTCCATAGCGTTTGATCGGGGTTGGAAGAACCTCAGAGACGATAGCACCGAAGAAATAGGCGAATATTGGAATAAAGTAGTAAAGCGCATGATACCATTTTCCTTCTCCTAATGCAATGCCCATCATCAGAAAGTTTGCAGTCTGGGCATTACAGAAAACTCCGCCGCGCACCACATATGTATATGCGCCCATTATGCCGGATGTAAGCATCAGAAGATAAAAAACGCTGACATGCTCGCATGTCAGATAACCAGAGGAATCATGTCTCAATTTAAGAGCCATTGTAAAACATCTCCTTAAAAAATAATAAAAGTATAAAAAGTATAAAATACCAGTAACGTTATTATAAAACAAAAAATGGTTTTGTACTATGTACGAAAAAAACAAAAAAACAGGTGAAAAATCGTAAGAAATTGTCAAAAACGGGAAAGAAAGTGGTTTTTTGCAGTTGATGATCGAAAGTAAACGGATGATGGAAGAAAATTATTAAGAAAAAAGTTCAAAATATTGAACTAAAAGCTCCTGCAAAAACTTTTTAAAATAAAACTTGAACTATTTGAGTAACCGTGATATAGTGTCCATGTGAGAAATTGAACTCAAATGGAGTTCTCAGAACTATAGAAATGAATTAAGGGAACAGATAAGACAATAGGCGATAGAAATTAATCAAGGAGAATAGAGAAATCTATGGCAGTATTTGCAGAACGATTGAAAGAGGCCATGAAGGCAAAAGGGCTGAAGCAAGCGGATGTGATTCGGCTGGCAGAACCCATCGGAGAACCGTCCGGCATCCGGATTGGCAAGAGCCATATGAGTCAGTATGTAAGCGGCAAGACGGAACCCAGGCGCGATATCCTGAAGGTTTTAGCGCAGACACTTGGTGTTGATCTGATGTGGCTTGAGGGCGAGGATGTGCCGATGGTGTCGAACAGAAAAACGGCACAGACAAACAACCAAAGTGGTCAAAATATTCAAAGTAGTCAAAACGATGACAGTCAGACGGATCATCCGACCAAAGTCCCGGACACGGGCAAAAAATCATGGAGTATAGGAGAAGATGGCATGAGAACATTTAGTAAATCATCAAAGCTGGAAAATGTATTGTATGACGTAAGAGGACCGGTTGTCGAAGAGGCAAAGCGAATGGAAGACGAAGGAATTCATGTTTTGAAGCTGAATATCGGAAATCCGGCTCCGTTTGGATTTCGCACACCGGAGGAGGTTATCTTCGATATGCGTCAGCAGCTGACGGAATGTGAGGGTTATTCCGATTCAAAGGGTCTGTTCTCTGCGAGAAAGGCCATTATGCAATATGCACAGTTAAAGAATATTCCAAATGTTACGATCAATGACATCTATACCGGAAATGGTGTCAGCGAGCTGATCAATTTGTCTATGCAGGCTCTTCTCGATGAGGGCGATGAGATTTTGATTCCATCCCCGGATTATCCGCTGTGGACCGCAACAGCGACACTTGCAGGCGGCAAGGCTGTTCACTATGTTTGTGATGAACAGGCAGAGTGGTATCCGGATATGGATGATATCCGAAAGAAGATCACAGATCGCACAAAGGCAATCGTTTTGATCAATCCAAATAATCCGACGGGAGCACTCTATCCGAAGGAAGTGCTGTTAGAGATCGTAAAGATTGCAAGAGAGCATCAGCTAATCATCTTTTCGGATGAGATTTATGATCGCCTTGTTATGGATGGCGAGGAGCATATCTCCATCGCGTCTTTAGCACCGGATCTGTTCTGCGTCACCTTCAGCGGTTTGTCCAAGTCTCACATGATCGCAGGTTTCCGTATCGGCTGGATGATCTTAAGCGGAAAGAAGGAGATGGCAAAGGATTACATCGAGGGATTAAATATGCTTTCCAACATGCGTCTTTGTTCCAATGTTCCGGCACAATCCATCGTACAGACAGCACTTGGCGGTTATCAGAGTGTCAATAATTATATCGTTCCGGGTGGCCGTATCTATGAGCAGAGAGAATTTATTTACAAGACGTTAAACGACATTCCGGGTATCAGTGTAGTAAAGCCAAAGGCTGCATTCTACGCATTCCCGAAGATTGATACGAAACGATTTAACATTACAAATGATGAGAAGTTTGCGCTTGATTTCTTAAAAGAAAAGAAGGTACTGATCGTACATGGCGGCGGATTTAACTGGAAGCAGCCGGATCATTTCCGTATCGTTTATCTGCCTCGTATCGAAGTACTTGAGGAATCGCTCAACAATTTGCGTGACTTCTTAGAGACGTATCAGCAGTAAAGGAAGATTCGAAATCGCGGCGTAATCCCCACGGGCAAGCCCATGGGAGCAGTCAGACGGAAAATCGCTTCACCAGCTTTGCAGATACTTCAATTTTGCAGGTATGAAGTTTCGGCACCTCAATTTGGGACAGAAGCTCACGGGCAGCGACCTGTCCCATATAGTGTCTTGGAATTGAAATCGTAGTAAGGGATGGATCTACGATACGGCTTTCGGAGATATTGTCAAAGCCGACCACGGCGATATCTTCGGGAACCTTATAATTTCTCAGCTTCAGGGCCTTGATGGTGCCGATTGCAATTAAGTCATTGTCGGCAAAATAGCAATCAGCGAGTGTGTCAGACCGATCAATAATCGCTAACATGTCTGCCATCGCACCATCAATTGTTGGAGAAAGCTGGTGAACGATACAGCGTGAGCGCGACATTCCATTATCCTGAACGGCACGGTAGAAGCCTTCTTCACGCTCGGAAAAATTGCGAAGCGGATAGGAGGAGTGAAGATAGCCGGGCTGCTTTAATCGTCTGCTGATCAGATAATCAGTGGCAAGATAGGCACCCTGGCGGTTGTTTGGCAGCACGTAAGTGCAGTCAAGTCCCTCAAAATAGGCGTCCAAGATGACAACAGGGAAAGGAAGCTTTAAAAATGGACGAACCATCTCCGCACGCATTTCGGTACCAAACAAAAGTACACCTGCACAGTCTGTTGTACGCAGATCCTCCAGATAATGTTCCAGATTATCGCGCTTTTCATAGAAATTAACAACCTTTAATTTATAATTTTCTTTTTGAATCACAGAGTCCATCCCCTCAACCATAGTGTCAAAAATGGGTGAATAGGACAATATTGCATTATGAGAACGATAGCTGACAGCATAAATGCTGCCGGCTTTATTTTTTTTCAGAGAAAGCTTTGTAAAGTCATATCCGTATTTTTCGGCTGCTTCCACTACTGTGTGGCGTGTTTTGGTGCTGACGCCAGGTTTATTATTAAGAGCCATGGAAACGGCTGTCTGAGACAGACCAAGCTTTTGTGCCAGTTCTTTGGCGGTGATGGACATAAGATACCTCCTGAAAACACTCAAATTTTTTCTGATATTTTTCTGATACTTTTTGGATATTCTTCTGACCGTATTGTACGTTAGGACAGAAAAATACACAAGAGATTTCGCTAAAATAAAGCAAAAATAAAGTCAAAAACACTTTATTATCTGTTGGAATAAAGTTCAAACAGAAATATACTACAGTCAGAAGCCAACAAACAACAAATAACACAAAGGACAACAAACAAAACTGTTCGCAATAATTTGATGTTGTTCGAGAAAGAGATAATTCAGGGAGGAACGAAATGGCAAACATAAAGATTGGATATGCACCGACAAGAAGAAGTATTTTCAGTGCGCCGGACGCAGTAAAATATCGTGGACTGACAGCAGATCGTCTGCGTGAGCTTGGAGTGGATTTTGTTGACATTACAGATGTAAATGACGAAGGGCTTTTGTACGATGAAGAAGGACGCAAGAAAATCGCCGAGAAATTTAAAAAAGAAAAAGTGGACGGTCTTCTTCTTGCACATTGTAACTTTGGAACGGAATTTGAATGTGCAAGACTGGCAAAGGAACTGAACGTGCCTGTACTTTTGTGGGGACCGCTTGATGAGCGTCCGGATGAGAATGGCGTTCGCCTTCGCGATACTCAGTGTGGTCTTTTTGCGACAGGAAAAGTATTAAGGAGATTCCGTATTCCGTTTACGTATCTGACAAACTGCAGATTAAAGGATCCGGTCTTTGAGCGCGGAGTTCGTGATTTTTTGGCAGTTTGTAATGTAGTAAAGACATTCCGCAACATGAGGATTCTTCAAATTTCAACAAGACCATACGAGTTCTGGTCAACTATGTGCAATGAAGGCGAATTGCTTGAAAAGTTTAACATCCAGCTGACGCCGATTCCAATGCCGGAGCTTACCGATGAGATGAAGGCTGCCAAGGCACAGGGCGATGAGGTGGCAAAGGTAATGCAGTATTGCCGTGAAAATATGGAAATCTGCATCAAGGACAATGAGCTTGAAAATGTAGCGGCACTGAAGGTCGCAATGAAAAATCTGATTCAAAAATATGGCTGTCAGGCGGCTGCGATCCAGTGCTGGAATCAGCTGCAAAGTGAGATTGGAATTATGCCATGTGCAGCGAATGCATTGTTAAACGAAGAGGGAATCCCGGTTGTCTGTGAGACGGATATTCATGGCGCGATCACCGCACTTTTAGTAGAAGCAGCTGCACTTGACGGCACGAGAAGCTTCTTTGCAGACTGGACGATCCGTCATCCGGATATTGCAAATGGTGAGCTTTTGCAGCACTGTGGCCCGTGGCCGATTTCCGTTGCGAGAGAAATGCCAAAGATCACCTATCCGCTCGCATTTTCACATCCGGGAAGCATTACGGCAGAGGCAAAGCATGGCGAAGTGACATTGGCGCGCTTTGACGGCGATAATGGAGAATATTCACTGCTTCTTGGAAAGGCAAAAGGCGTGGATGGACCAAAGGGAATGGGAACCTATCTGTGGGTAGAAGTCGAAAATATCAAGCGTCTGGAGGCAAAGATTGTCGAGGGACCATATATTCATCATTGTGTGGGCATTCATAAGGATATCGTTCCGGTGCTGTATGAGGCATGCAAATATATGGGCATTGCCCCGGATCTGTATGACCCGATTGAAGAGAATGTAAAGGCATATTTAAGAGGTGAATGAGAATGGAAAATTTAAAAGCAAAGGCATTTGACTTACGAAAAGATGCAGTTGACATTATCGTTTCTGGAAATGGCGGTCATATCGGCGGTGATATGAGTGTGATGGATATTTTAGTCAGTTTGTATTTCTGCCAGATGAATGTGTCCCCGGATCGTTTAGAGGATCCGGAGCGCGACCGTTTTGTGCTTAGTAAAGGTCATTCGGTGGAGGCTTACTATGCAGTACTTGCCGCAAAAGGGTTTCTTGATCTTGAGGATATAAAGGCAAACTTTTCAAAATTTGGTTCAAAATATATTGGTCATCCCAATAATAAGCTTCCGGGAATTGAGATGAACTCAGGCTCACTTGGTCATGGACTTCCTGTCTGTGTCGGAATGGCACTTGCCGGAAAAATGGACAAACGCTCCTACCGTGTCTATACCGTAATGGGAGATGGCGAATTGGCAGAAGGCTCTGTATGGGAGGGCTTTATGGCAGGACACCAGTATAAGCTGGACAATTTGTGTGCCGTAATTGACAGAAATCATCTCCAGATTTCCGGAAATACGGAAGATGTGATGGGTCACGAAAAGCTAGCCGAGCGGATCTGTGCGTTTGGCTGGCATGTGATTGAAGTAGAAAATGGAAATGATCTGGATCAATTAAATGCAGCATTTGATGAGGCAAGAACCGTAAAGGGACAGCCGACAGCCATCATTGCAAATACAATAAAGGGCTTTGGCTCAGCCGTAATGGAAAATAAGGCGAACTGGCATCATAAGGTTCCGACGAAGGAAGAGTATGACCAGATTATGGCAGATTTTGCAGCACGAAAGGAGGCACTTCTTCATGAATAAGATTCCAAACAGACAGGCAATCTGTGAAGTATTGATGGAAAGAGCAAGGGGGGATAAGGATATTGTCGTGCTATGCAGTGATTCGAGAGGTTCCGCATCCATGACACCGTTTGCAAATGCATTTCCAAAGCAGTTTGTGGAGACGGGCATTGCCGAGCAAAATCTGGTAAGCATTTCTGCAGGTCTTGCAAAGTGCGGGAAAAAGACATTTGCATGTTCTCCGGCATGTTTTCTTTCCACAAGAAGTTATGAGCAGGCGAAGATTGATGTGGCATATTCTAATACAAATGTGACACTGATCGGAATCAGCGGCGGTGTCAGTTATGGAGCACTCGGCATGAGCCATCACTCGGCACAGGATATTGCAGCGATGGCAGCGATTCCAAATATGCGTGTCTATCTGCCAAGTGACCGTCATCAGACAAAAAAGCTGATGGAAGCACTCCTTCAGGATGAAAAGCCATCTTATATCCGTGTCGGAAGAAATCCGGTCGAGGATATCTATACAGAGGAAAATTGTCCATTTGAGATGGACAAGGCATGCGTGCTTGCAGAAGGAACGGATGTGGCGATTGTTGCATGCGGCGAGATGGTTCGTCCGGCACTTGATGCTGCAGCATTGTTAAAGGAGCAGGGAATTTCGGCTGGTGTGCTGGATATGTACTGCATAAAGCCGCTTGATAAAGCAGGTGTGATAAAGGCAGCAAAACAGGCAAAGGTCGTAATCACGGTAGAAGAACATGCACCATTTGGCGGCTTAGGTTCCATGGTGGCACAGACAGTAGGAGAGAATTGTCCGAAAATAGTGATCAATATGGCACTTCCGGATGCACCGGTCATCACAGGAACCTCAAAGGAGGTATTCGATTATTATGGACTGAATGCGCAGGGAATTGCTGACAGAGCATTGAAGGCATTGAAAGGATTCGACTAATGGCAGCATATATCATCAGCATTGATCAGAGTACGCAGGGAACAAAGGCACTGCTGTTTGATGAGACAGGGCAGATTGTGCGCCGTACCGACCGTGCGCACAGGCAGATCATTAACGAGAAGGGCTGGGTTTCTCACGATCCGGAGGAAATTTATCAGAATGTATTAGCAGCAGTAAAAGAACTACTTTACAAAATTGACAAAAATTGTGTGGCAGGCGTCGGAATCAGCAATCAGCGTGAAACCTCACTTGCATGGAATAAAATTACGGGAAAGCCATATGGAAATGCCGTTGTATGGCAATGTGCAAGGGCGGCAAAAATCTGTGAACGTGAATCGATAAGGCGTATGGCAGAGACTGTGCGTCAGAAAACAGGAATGAACCTTTCCCCTTATTTTCCGGCAGCTAAGATTGCATGGCTGCTGGAAAATGAAGAAGGAGCAAGGCAGGCGGCAGAGAATCATGAAATCTGTCATGGAACAATGGATAGCTGGCTTGTATACAAGCTGACCGGTGGAAAAAAATATCGAACCGATTATTCCAATGCATCACGTACACAGCTTTTTAACATTTTTGAATTAAAATGGGATGAAAAGATTTGCCAGCTGTTTGGAATTGATCCGGCGAATCTGGCACAGGTAACGGATTCCGATGATTGCTTTGGTGAGACCGATTTTGAAGGCATTTTGCCGAAAAAGGTTTCGATTCACAGTGTAATGGGTGACTCACATGGCGCACTTTTCGGGCAGGGCTGTCTGCAGCCGGGAAGCATCAAGGCAACCTATGGCACAGGTTCCTCCATTATGATGAATATTGGAGAGGAGCCGACTCTTAGTACACATGGTGTTGTGACATCGCTTGCATGGAAGATTGGCGGTAAAGTCAATTATGTGCTGGAAGGAAATTTAAATTATACAGGTGCTGTAATTACGTGGCTGAAGGATGATTTGGAACTGATTTCATCTGCGTCTGAGACAGAAGTTCTTGCCAAAGCGGCAATAAAGACGGATGAACTCTATCTGGTGCCGGCATTTAGCGGACTGGGTGCACCGTACTGGGACAGTGAAGCGAGAGCCGCGATTGTCGGAATGAGCCGCACGACAAAGAAAGCAGAGATTGTTCGGGCAGCACTAGAGTGCATTGCTTATCAGATTACGGATATTGTAGGAGCGATGTCTGAGGATGCAAAGATTTGTATAAAGCAGTTGTGTGTCGATGGCGGTCCGACAAAAAATGCCTATCTGATGCAATTTCAAAGTGATCTTTTGCGTGCAGGCGTGCTTGTGCCGGATGCGGAGGAACTTTCAGCGATGGGTCCTGCCTACGCAGCAGGACTGCGTCTTGGTCTGTGGGGCGAAGAGATTTTTAAAAAGCTGCAGCGAACCTCCTATATGCCTGAGATGGAAGAGGCAGTGCGAATGAAGAAGTATGCAGGTTGGAAAAAGGCAGTGACATCAGTGCTTGGTCATTAAAAAGGTTAGGTGCTGCTCAAGAGCAGTAACGAAAAAGTGACAGGAAGGAAGAAAAAATGCATGGAATAACATTGACATCGGCACCGTCTGACTGGGAAATTCTGCAGCAGACGGACAAAAAGGCAACAGTAACAGTAAAAGGAAGTTTTCAGGTGCATCCGGCCGCAATACAGGTAGGAGTAGAGCGCGTCACGCCAATCGTGCGTGTCATGAGAGAGGATGACAACATGACGGTGATTCCGTGGACAAAGGCGGATCACTTTACATGCGATGAGCAGTTTCGCGGAAACTTTGAGAGTACGATTACAATTCCGGCCGGAGGACCGTATCGAATTGACACGAGCCTTGAAACAAAGAGTACCATACCGGATTTGACATGGCTTTACAGAGGTGATTGTGTGCTTCATCTGGGAGTCGGAAATCTCTTTATCATCGCCGGACAGTCAAACTCAGCAGGCTATAGCCGTGATTTTTGTATTGATCCGCCGAGCATGGATGTTCATTTATATCGAAACAGAAGCAAGTGGGATATTGCCAGCCATCCGATGAACGAAAGTACTTTTGCAGGTTCATTAGCGAATGAGGAGATGGGCGTACCGGGCGTGTCACCGTATCTGTCCTTTGGAAAAACATATGCAAAGATGACAGGAATGCCGGTTGGACTGATTCAGACCTCACTTGGAGGCTCTCCTATGGAGCGTTGGAATCCGGTTGATGGTGATCTGTATCAAAATATGATGGATAAAGTGGAGCAGACAGGCGGAAACTATGCAGGAATTTTGTGGTATCAGGGCTGCTCAGACACAAATCCGGAGCCAGCAGCAAAGTATTTTGAGCATTTTAAGGCTTATGTGGATGCTGTAAGAGAAAAGCTTGGCTATGCAATTCCGGTATTTACGATGCAATTAAACAGACAGATCAACGGCATTAATGATGAGTGCTGGGGGATGGTTCGCGATGCGCAGGCAAGAGCCGCAGAAGAAATTCCGGGTGTATCTGTCATTACGACGACAAATCTTAGCCTGTGTGATGGAATCCACAATACGGCACAGGCGAATGTAGCACTCGGTGAAAAGCTAGCGAAGCAGTGCGCAGAAGTTTTAGATGGAGCAGAGGAATACCAGCCGCCGAAGTTAGCAAAAATAGAGCGCACAGATGAAGAAGAGCAAAAGACATTCCAGTTAGAGGGAAGTAAAATTTGGCTGAAGCTTACCTTTGAGCATGTGAAAAATTGCTTTTTGGTCTACTCTGCAGTAGGAAAGGACAGCGGCTTTACATTGACGGATAAAGATGGTGAGGTTGAGATCCTTCATATCAGAGGAAATCGAGAAGAGAAAAATCATCTGTATCTGGAACTGGCAAGAGAAGTCGCTAACGAGGCAGAACTTTCCTTTGCATGGCAGGCAGATCCAATCAAGCAGCCGCCGGTAGATGAGGTGACATTTATGCCGATTCTGTCTTTTTATAAGAAGAAAATCAAGCTGTGATCGTGAAAAATGGCAAAATTAGCCAAAATGAGTATACAAAGTCAAAATTAGCGCGAGGTTGCAAGTGCAATGCCACGCCCCTTATCGCCTACGGCACAGTAGAAATGATAGACAGTGCCGTTGTGCAAAAAGACATATGGCTTATGAGCAAACAGCTTGTCGTATCCTTCGGTCGGCTTTACAAGAGGTTCGCCATCCCACTTTGTCCAGTGGATAAGATCCTTTGAGCAGGCAAAGGTATCATAAGCCATCATGTCGCGTGCAACAAAATAATGCATTACCCAGAGGTCTTCAAAGCGGATGACTTGTGGATCACCGGCGATGTTCCAGCGATCTTCAATTTCGTTTTCCAGAACACAGTTTTTGCCAAAGCGTTTCCAGTGAATCATATCGCGGCTGACGGCCATTCCGATGCGCTCTATGCCAAAACGTCCGGCTTTCGCATTGTAAAACATAATAAGCGGCCAGCCAAGCGATTCGTCCGGATCTTCAATGACATTGCTTTTGTAAAGCGTAGTCGTCTCAAATGGACGCACATCCGAATCGGTATTTGTCAAAATCGGATCGGGCAGTCGGGTAAAGCTTCCAGGAGTCAGCGTGTCGGACCAGGCAATGCCCATTTTTAACGGATCCGGCTCGTAGCCGGGCAGACAGCCGCCGATATAGGTCATCCAATATTTGCCGTCCCACGTGTGGACACCGTGACTGCCATTCCAGTTGATATCAAGAAGACAAATACTGCCATCCGCCTGAAGACAATCCCAGCCAGACTCTGTGTGGGCGAGAAGCTTTCCAACTGGTGTCCAGTGGAGAAGATCAACAGACTCGGCAAGCCACGTCTCATAACCTTCACGCTCGGCACCAGGGACGTGTCTTGCATAAGCCATGGCAAAGGTGCCATCCTTTTTTTGAAAAATATTCGGACAGTCAATGTTGGCACCTTCCTCAAAGAGTACAGGACCGTATTTTACCTGTGTTTTCATTGTGTCATATACGTGCTGCATTTGTTCTTTTGTGACGTTATCTTCTGACATTAAAAATCCCTCCTCGAATTAAAAATTTCGCCTCAGATTAAAAATTCCTCCGCAGAAATATTCAAAATTTACCGCTATGATTCTAGCATGATAAAATAGATACGGTCAATGGAAGAAATAATGAAGAAAAACAAAGAATTTTACATAGACCGCTAAAGCAATTCTATATTATTTTTTTCATAAAAAATTTATAATGAAGTTACAAAATGATGTGGGGGTCAAAAGGCATTTTGCCCCATTTGATACCAGATTGCTACGTGCTTTGCACTCTCGCAATCTTCAAAAACAGCAGCTATCCAGAACGTAAAATTGCAATGCGTATTCCGTACTGTCTGGAACACTTGCCGCATAACGTGCAGGAGTATGATGCAGCAATGCAAAATTTACACTGAATAACTGCAAAATCGGAGGATATTAGAATGAAAGCAGCATTGGTTTATACAAGTACGACACCGGAATTGATTGAATTAGTTGAAAAAGAAGTAACGAAAAATATTGGAAGCGAGGCAGAATTGATAAGCTTACAGGATCCAAGCATTCTCGCAGAGGTCAGAGAGGCAGGATATGTGACACCGACCGCAGCGGCACGTCTGATTAGCATGTATATGCAGGCCGTTTCACAGGGCGCAGATGCGATCTTAAATATCTGTTCATCTGTTGGAGAAGTAGCAGACAGCGTACAGACAGCGGCAGCCTATATCGGTGTTCCGATTGTACGTATTGATGAGGAAATGTGCAGAGAAGCCGTTCGCCTTGGAAAGCGTGTCGGCGTGCTTGCAACGCTTGCCACTACACTTGAGCCGACAAAGAATACCATTTCCCGTGTAGCAAGAGCAATGGGAAAACATGTTACACTTGTTGATGGTCTGATTGATGGTGCGTTTGGTTTAAATCAGGAGGAGTTTCGCAAGCTCCTTTTAGAGGCAGCAGGAAAAATAAAGGATGAGGTTGATGTAATTGTGTTGGCGCAGGGGTCCATGGCCTACGTGGAAGAGGATCTTCATCAGGCATATGGCATTCCTGTACTTTCCAGTCCGCGCTTTGGCGCAGCAGCACTTAAGGCAGCATTACAGCAGAAAGGAATGCCGGTATGATAACAGATACAAAAAAATCACCGTATGCAAGTGTTTCTTCAATCCCATATCAGGATGTTGAGTGGACGGGTGGTGTCTTAAAGGAACGTTTTGATACCTGTGCAAACGTGACGGTTTCCCATTTGCAGCACATGTTTGAGAGCAAGGATATTAGCCATGTGGTGGAGAATTTTAAAATCGCAGCAGGAGAGGCAGAGGGTGACTTTGACGGAACGGTATTTGGTGACGGCGATTTTTATAAGTGGATGGAATCGGCTGTCTATACCGCAGTTAAGACAAAAAATCAAACGCTTCTGGATCAGTTAGAGGAATATATAGCATTATTTTCCAGAGCACAGCAGCCGGATGGCTATCTGTCAACCAAGCAGATCATTGGAGAACGTCAGGGGAATGGAGTATCGCGTCAGGGTGATATTAACGACTTTGAAGTTTATAACATGGGTCATATGTTTACATCAGCCTGCCTGTATTATCGTCTGACCGGAAAAGACAGTTTCTTAAAGGTAGCAGAAAAGGCAGCCGGATATTTGAAAAATCTATATGAAGAAGCAGCTCGCACAGGAGAGGTCAAGACAGCTGTCTGCCCGTCTCACTATATGGGGTTGATTGAGCTGTATCGCACAACCGGAAAAAAAGAATATCTTGATTTGGCAGCATTGGCAGTAGAACTTCGTGATTCCGTAAAAGAAGGCCTTGATGACAATCAGGATCGCATTCCGTTAAAGGAGCATCGAAAAATTGTGGGTCATGCCGTGCGCGCCAATTATCTGTACGCAGGCGTAGCTGATTTGTATATGGAAAATGGAGATCCGGAGTACAAAACGGTATTGGAATCGGTATGGCATCACCTTGTAACACAGAAGATGTATCTGACAGGAGGCTGTGGTGCGCTATATAATGGTGCATCTCCATATGGAAATTTCTTCCATCATCAGCTTGTGCATCAGGCGTATGGCTACGAGTATCAGCTGCCCAATGTGACTGCCTACAACGAAACCTGTGCGTCACTCGGCGGTGTGTTCTGGGCATGGCGCATGTTCTGCATGGAACCAAAGGCTGAATATATGGACATGTTAGAGCGCATGATGCTAAATGTAAATCTGGCAGGAATCAGCATGGACGGAAAACGTTTCTTTTATGAAAATATGCTTCGCCGTGCAAAAGAACTTCCATATGAGCTTGTCTGGGGTCAGGAGCGTACTGAATATATTCTAAGCTATTGCTGTCCGCCAAATCTGGCAAGAACCATTGCAGAGTCTGCCGAGTATGCGTATGCAACGGATAAAAATGGGGTGTGGACAGGACTATATGGTGCAAACAAAGCGCACTTCGAGCTGGAAAATGGTGCCAGCTTCACACTTGTGCAAAAGACCGAGTATCCGTGGGAGGACACGATTGCATTTGAAGTAGAGGAGAGCAACGGCGTGCCGTTTGCGTTGCATGTTCGTATTCCGTCATGGGTAACGCAAGGGACACTTACAAATGGAAACAACGCTATTTGCCTTGGAAAAGAGCAAACAAAAACCTATCAGACAATCGAGATAACAGATCCGAAAAATGCTTGCATTTGTTTGAAACTTGACATGAAAGCAAGACTTACAAGAGGTCATGGACTAATCGAGGAGGATCGCAATCAGGTTGCAGTGGAATATGGTCCATTTGTATATTGCATGGAGTCCCCGGATGCCAATGTCGAATATCTGGAAGATCTTTTGATGCCGTTTGATCCGCATTTTAAGGCAGTTGATTACGAGATCGAGGGAAGAAAGATCAAAGCATTAGAAGGAACCATGCTTCAGGTTTGCCATCAGCCAGAGGATTTTGAGCGGGATGCATTGTATCAGGAATTAAAGCCAGAAACGGTAAAGGCCACTCCCGTTCGCATGATTCCATATTATGCATGGGACAACAGAGGACGCGGTGAGATGATGATCTGGATGCCGCTTGCATGGCGAAATGTAAGGGATTAGTATACTGTTTTACTACTATTATTTAAGAATTGGTATATGAAGCGTACATAGCATAGGCGATGAAAAGAACATGGTTTCAAATAAAGATAGTGAAAAGGAACATGGTTTCAAATATGGAAGAACGAATAAAAGTGGAAAATACAGAAAAGCTTTTTGAAGAATGCGAGAAGCTGTTTCAGACAAGTGATGCTAGAATGCAAATTGACGAATTGTTTGAAAAGGAATATCTGGATTTTACAAAGAAAGTGATTGTATTAGATGACGATCCGACGGGCATTCAGACCGTGCATGATGTAGATGTCTACACCGATTGGACAAAAGATAGTTTAAAGCAGGGCTTAAGTTCACCTGAAAAGCTATTTTTTGTGCTGACCAATTCGCGAAGCTTTTCGGCACAGAAAACCGTACAGGCTCATACCGAGATTGCAAAAAATGCGGCAGAGGCGGCAACAAAGACGGGCAGTGAGTTTCTGATGATTTCCCGTGGAGATTCAACGCTTCGCGGTCATTATCCGCTGGAAATACAAACCCTTCGCATGGAATTGGAAGCACAGCTTTTGGTAAAGTTTGACGGTGAGATACTATGCCCATTCTTTAAAGAAGGAGGCCGCTTTACCGTTAATGGTATTCATTATGTAAAAGAAAAGGAAAATCTGGTTCCGGCAGCACAGACAGAGTTTGCGAAGGATAAAACCTTTGGCTATCAGCATTCCTTCCTTCCAGAATATATAGAAGAAAAGAGTGGCGGCAGCGTACAGGCAGGCGATGTGGAACTTGTCACATTAAAGGAACTTCGCACTTTGCAATTCGATGCGATCGAAGCAAGGCTGTGCGAAAAGAAAGATTATACATGGATCGTGGCGGATGCGATTGAAGAAGCAGATGTAAAAGCATTTGCAATCGTTTTGATGCGGCTTATGAAGCGTGGAAAGCAGTATTTGATACGAAGTGCGGCAGCCGTTCCAAAGGTATTTGGAGATATATCAAATCGCCCACTTTTAACAAAGGCAGAGCTAGTAGGAACGCATGATCCTTCAGATGATTCCTGCTTAAAAGGCGGTATGGTCTTAGTTGGCTCTCATGTAAAGAAAACGACAAGACAGCTCGAATGCTTAAAGCAGCTTGAAAAACCGCTTGAATGGATTGAATTTCATGTAAGTGAGTGGAAAAACGAGGGCGGTCTTGAACGGGAAGCCGTGTTTGCAGCAAAGCTTGCAGAGGAGGCGATGGCACAGGGAAAAACAGCCGTTGTCTATACTAGTCGTACAGTAGTCGATTTTAGCGGAGCATCCGCAGAAGAGCTTCTTGCTATTTCAGTGCGAATTTCCGATGCGGTAACGAGCATTGTAAGCCGCTTAACGAAACGACCGTGCTTTTTGATCGCGAAGGGCGGCATAACATCGAGTGATGTGGGAACGATTGCACTGGCTGTAAAAAAAGCGCGTGTAATGGGACAGGTGCAGCCGGGTATTCCGGTATGGATGACAGGCAGTGAGAGCCGTTTTTCGGGAATGCCATATATAATCTTTCCGGGAAATGTAGGAGAGGAAGATACACTTAAAAAAATTGTGGAGATTTTGACAGATGAACATTGAGAAAATCATGGCAGGTCAAAAGGAAATGCATAGGGGAAAATAAGAAAATCACGGGAAAAGTATTGGAAAGGAAATGGCAATATATGAGAAAAATCATTATTTCATTGGCACCTGTCAAGGCAGGCACGCCAATTGACCGCGTGTCGCTGGCAGAGGATGTAGAAAAATGTGTCAAGGCAGGTGCAGCGATGTGTCATTTGCACTGCCGCCGCCCGGATGGATCGCTGACACCCGATACGACGGAATTTATTGCAGAATTTGAGGAAATCTTAAAAAGAACCGATGTCGTTGTGCAGGCATCGACAGGCGGTGTATCTGATCTGACCATTGAAGAACGATGCAATCCGCTTGGTTATTGGAGAGTGGAGAGTTCTTCCTTAAATGGCGGAACAACGAATCTCGGAGATGCAGTTTACATCAATACCTTTGATCAGATTGATTATTGCGCGAAGGCATCCTATGACAGAGGAATCATTCCGGAAGTAGAAGTATTTGATATCGGAATGATTTATAACATCGAGCGAAGCAAGAAAAATACAGCCTATCGCACGCCTGTATTTTACAATCTGGTATTTGGCCATAAGGGAGGCATGCAGCCGGACATCACCTGTTTGCAGGCATTTCGTTCGGCAGTACCATCCGATGCAAAGTGGGGGGTGACTCATTTTGGCCGCGATAACTGGGAGTTTTTAGCAGCTGCGATTGCAATGGGAGCAAGCATTGTCCGAATCGGTTTTGAGGACAGCGCGTATCTGGCACCGGGAAAAGAAGCTGTGAAAAATTATGAGGTGGTAGAGCGTCTTGTGCAGTTGATCCATGCGATGGGACTAGAGGTAGCCACACCAGATGAGGCAAGAAGCATTATGGGAACCTTGCCAAGAGTTCAAAAATAAAAAAAGAGATAGGCAATTTCTCATCAGTTTGTGAAAATGACAAAATAAATTCAAGGGTCTGTAAAAAATAATTTCTTGTTTTTTACAGACCCTTGAATTTTGTATTATTTCATTGGGATTTTCAAAACAAATGCATGCTCGCAAGGTCTTGTCTTTGGCATCTGTACGGTAAGTGCCGTATCGGTCTGCTCCCAGGAAAGCATTTCATCACAGCCAAGAAGAGTGACCGATTCGATGTGAGAAAGCGCGCCATTTGTGCGAAGCGTTTGGACTTTCAGTGTGCCGTCGGCAGGCCAGCCCATTGCAATGGCATACAGAAAGCCGTTGTTGGTAGTAAAACGAAAATCGTGTTCGCCAAGTGCGTTGCCACGAACGTCGGCCGCATCTCCGTTTTTGATCTGCTCGTGCAGCTTATCAATATCAAAATTTTCATCTTTCTGGGCAGCCGGGCCCTCCGCAGCAATTGTAAATGGACGGGAACCGTAGATGGCCTCGCCATTTACCTTTAGCCAGTCGCCGACTGCGTACAGCTGGCGTTTCGCTTCCGGATGGAAGGAACCGTCTGCCTGAGGTCCCACATTTAACAGAAGATTGCCATTTTTTGAGACGATATCACAGAGCTGCTGAATGATCTTTGTGGCAGACTTGTACTTTGGATTTTGCACGATGCACCAGGTAATGTTGTCCTCAAGACGGTCATCCGACTGCCATACAAAAGGCTTTGGAGAAGCAAAATGGCCCAGCTCCAGATCGTACACACCGATTCCCTGTGGGAAGTCTTCCTGCTTGTAGGTGATAATGCCATCCTTATGTCCAGTGGTATGATAGTAGTAATCCGCAATCTGATAACGATACGATTCCCCGATGATGCAGGTGCGGCTGTCAAAATAGATGGCATCCGGGCTGTATTTGTCGATAACTTCAAATACCTTGTCTCGCCAGGTGGTGTTGAACTTGTCATCCGGATAACGGTATGGCAGATAACGGTTTGTCTCAAGAGGGAGCGCAGGGCCGTAATAAATTTCATTTTTCGGATCGTAGACATCAGCCTCGTTATCGGTGGACATAAACCATCCCCACAGCCATTGATGGTGGAAGGTGGCAATCAGCTTAATGTTACGCTTGCGAAAGGCTTTCGCACATTCGCCGAAGACATCACGATGGGGTCCGCAGTTGACACTGTTGATGGGATTTACATCACTGTCCCACATGGAAAAATTGTCGGCATGCTCCGTGACAGGACCGGCATAGCGTGCGCCGCTTTTTACAACCAGATCCGCCCATTCCTCTGGATCAAAGGCTTCACCCTTCATCATTGGAAAGAAATCCTTGTAGCCAAAATCGTGCAGGAAGCCGAAATGTTCTTCGTGATAGCGGTTTTGCTCTAAACCTTTGCAATACATATTTCTGGAGTACCATTCATTTTGGAAGGCAGGGACACTGTATGGCCCCCAGTGGAAGAAAAGTCCGAATTTTGCGTCCTGAAACCACTCAGGGACTGGCTGCTGTACCGATGACCAATCAATCATCGTTGTTTGTTTGATGTCCATAACATGATCCTTTCTTTTTGCGTTTTTCTTGCATTTTGTGTGTTTGTTTTTTTCTTGCGCTTTTTCTTACATTTTCTTGTGCTTTTTCTTATGCCTGCTTTTTTTCTTCCCCCTGCAGCTTATGATAGCTGTCATTCTGGCGTTTGATATAATCATCAAGCCCCTGTTCTCTAAGTTCGTCTATGAAATCGTCCCATATGGACAGTGCAGATTCGGAACCGATGATTGCTTTGACAAAGTGAGAAAACGCATTTGCAGTGCTGAAAAGCTCGGAAGATTCTTTTGGAGAGATCAAAAAATCATAAGGGCGTTCGATCAGCACGGCATGTTCTTTGTTCCAGGTGACATCTTTGTTTGCCAGGACTACGCAATGCTTTCCGTAGCGGGCATAATTCATGTCATTTAATGCAAAATCATCATCCGTTCCGCCCCAGGTAGCAAGACCTCCAAACAAAGTAACGCTTGGATATTTGTTTTCTAAGAGAGTCAAAAGTGATGTGCCTGACGTATCAAGAAGACATATATAATTGCCGGAAGAATCAATGCGGTAATCTTCATTTTCAAGACCATATTTGCTCATGCGCATGCCGTCATCCGACAAAAGAAAATCAAACATGGCAAGGATACGATCAAGCTTTTCGTCATCAACAGATGAAGAGATGAAAGACTCCGACCAGAAAGGAGAACTGCTGTTGCAATAGATAGTGCCGTCAGAGGCAGGAAACATGGGGAGAATATCGACACATTCCTCAAATGACTTGTCGTTGTAAAGATTCCACTGTTCCTCAAGAAGCTGGATGGAACTTGGAGAAGATTTATATTCAAGTGCGCCAAGCCGTCCTGCGGCAAAGTCTGCTATGACTTCGTTTGGATTCTTCAGATAAAAGTCGGGGTCAAGACCTCCTGTTTCATACATTTTCTGGTAATATGTGACGACCTCGCGAAACGAATCGCTATACCACGAAGGAATATAGCTGCCGTCCTGCTCAATCCATGAGTAGGTATTGCACTCCGGTGCTATGCCAAGCATTACCCACTTGCCAAGCGCACTAAGCGCATTTACATTGTAGCCGATCGTGTCATCAATGCCATTTTGATCGGGATCTTCATTAGCGAAGGCTGCAATGAGTTCGATAAAATCGTCAATAGTTTGCGGATCATCAAAACCTAAGTTTTCCATCCAGTCACGGCGAACGATCATGGCGGCATCTGAGCAGGCCAGAGACGAATCGACAAATGATACACGGGGAATTGCATAAAAATGACCGTCACTATAGCGTGTGTAATCTAGCTGCTGCATCAGCTTTTCGAGGTTTGGCCAGGCACTTAAATCGTCCGGAAGAGAACGGATGCTGCCGGATTGTATCAAACTTTCATAATATGCCGAGTCATTTGAATCGTTTGAGGAGATTGTGAGAGTGGCAAAGACATCAGGAAGACTGTTTGTAGCACTGAGCATTTGATAGTAATCCTTATAATTTGACCAGTCAACAGAGATGGGTGTGATCTTGATGGAAAACATGTTCTCAACATAATCGCGCATATCATCCTTTTGAACATCAGACATATCCTCAATATTCCAATAACCGATGCTGACATCAAGCGTGTCAAGTGCCTGATAGGAAGAAAGTGCCTGCGCATTTTGATGACAGCCGCACAGAAATGTCCCAAAAGCAAGAGACAATGAGCATATGGAAAGAAGCTTTTTTATCATGACAGGTACCTTCCTTTTATGAGTGAATCTCGTCCTCGTGCCTGTAGCTGCTTGGAGTAGAGCCGGTCAGTTTTTTGAAGACTTTTGCAAAGTAAAAATAATCCTGATATCCGACAGATGCAGCCACAAGTGCAATGGGCATATCCGTATCCACTAGCAGCTTTTCTGCCTTTTTGATGCGAAAATCAGCCAGATAGCTGCTGAAGGTCTGGTTCATTTTCTGCTTAAAAAGCTGTCCGGCATAATTTGAATTAATTGAACACAGATCGGCAAGCGTCTGAGTCGATATGTCTTCCATATAGTGTGAGTTTATATAATCAACCATTATAGAGACAAAGTTGCCCTTCGAGGACAGCGTATTGTCAGTCGTATGCGATGCGACCGGCTGGAAATCCTTTCTCTTTTCAAGAATTTGAGTCGCCTTTTGAATGGAATCAGACAGTTCACTGCGCGAAAATGGTTTTAAGCAGTAGCCGATCGCATTGTGCAGCATTGCCTTTTGTGCGTAGGCAAATTCGGCATGACCGCTTATGACAATAAAAAGTGTCTTGAGTCCGAGACGGTTTGACTCCTGAAGAATCTCAAGACCGCTCATGCCAGGGAGGCGCACATCAACAAATGCAAGATCAGGCTGGTGCTCCTTTATATAGTGGATGGCAGACAAGCCGTCATACAGCTCCGCAGCAATGTGAAAATGCTCCATGACCTGCATATCGCCAAGAGTGGCAATAAGGCTCTTTACAACCCACTTTTCGTCGTCGATGATGATTGCCTGATACATGAAAAAACCTCCTTACTGAAAAATCAGTTCCATTGTGCCGGAATGCATATTTGAATATTTGTTCCAAAGTCCTCCCAGGAATCGAGCTTGAGTGCATATGGATCGCCATAATAGAGCACAATCCGGCTGTTTACATTAAAAATGCCGATACTGTCATGCGCTTTTTTGTCAAAGGCAGAAAGATTATCCTGTGCGTTTGCATTTTTGTGACGCACGGATTCGGCGAGTGTTGTTTTTAGTTGTAAAAGTTTATCGGCAGACATCCCCACGCCTGTATCCATGACGGAGATCGTCAGAAGCTTTTTGTCATCACTAAGCGATGTGCTTATGATAAGCTTTCCGGACTTTAAGCTTGGTTCAAGACCATGTACGATTGCATTTTCGACAAGTGGCTGAATAATCATCTTCGGTATCTTACAGCCAAGCGTATCGTCTGAAATCAGATACTCGATACCGAAGCGATCTTCAAAGCGGCAGGACTGTATCATAAGATAAGAACGTATAATGTCCATCTCCTCAGAGAGACAGACCATGTCGCCGCCGCGCACGCTATAACGAAAGATCCTTGAAAGTGCATTTGTCACGTCAATAATCCGGTCATTCATGTTGGAAGCGGCCATGCCGCATATGGTAGTCAATGTGTTGTAGAGAAAATGAGGATTGATCTGACTCCTTAAAAATGCAATCTCTGTCTGACGGTTGTTCATCTCCAACTCGTACATTTTTGTATAAGTATTGAATATCGTATGGTTAAGGCGATTGATTTCATCGATCATATCGTGAAAGGCTTTGTAGATATCCTGTATCTCACGGCAGCTGTAACTGAGATTTGTGAGATCAATTCCTTTTTTGATTGCACTCTGACCCTCCTGCGTAATCTGCTCCATAAGTTCCGTGAGAGAGCGCAGCGACGTTGATACAGGAAAGCATACGCGAACGAAGCATACAAGAACAAAAAACATGGCCGCGAGGATCCCTATGCCCAAACGGACTGCAATCTGAAGCGATGCAGTAGTATAATACGAAGTATCGAACAAAACATATAGCCGGCTTCCAGACTCAGAGATGCTGAACATGCGAGCCTCATACGTCTTGCTGTCTGACGTAATTTGAAAAACAGAATTGTCTGTATGCGTGATAAGCTTTGGCAAAAAGCGTTCATCACCATATACAGGATTGTCAAACTCATCGACAAGAAGAATCTCAGGTGTATTCTCATTTTGCTCATATGCGATGCTGGTAGTAAAGAAACGTTCGCTTTGAATTGCCAGAAAAACATTTCCAAGATAGCGCGACTGACCGCTTGTCGAGAGTTTATGGACAGGCATCGACAGAATGTGACAGGTTACTCCGCGGATGCATAACGTACCCATTGAACAAAAGGCATAGCTGGGTGTGGACAAAAGATCCTCGTAACAGCTGTACAGAGACGGTGATGCAGTCAGCGAGATCGAGTTGCCATCGCTTAAAACAGTAATGTCAGCCAGATAGGAGTTTAGCTTTAATGTATTGCTGAGCAGATTATAAACCTGCTGATAAGATTCATAACGCTTAACCGAATCTGTTTCCTGAATGTAATCCTGAACAAGTGTATTGTAGGCAACGCTGTAGGCAATATTTTCATAGGAAATGTAGGACTGGCGCGCAGTTTGTGCAAGATGTCCGGCATACAGCTCAAGTGAACCCTCAAGATTCTTGCGCTGAAGCTTTATATAATCAGAAACGCTCCATACAACAATGCCTAAAACGCATATAACAAAAATAAGCAGCAGATGAATAAGCTGCTTTTGCAGTGGCTGCAGTTTTTTATGTCTGTTCATGATGGGAAAGAACCAGCCTTTCTGTAGTGATCGTAACCATGAAGGTACTGAACAGTTACAGTATAACACAAAAAGACATGATAGCCATGGAAAAAATTACAGAAAATATGTAAAAAGTACATATAAACGTGCGATTGCACATAAAAAACAAATAAAAGTCCATAAAAGAAGAGAGAAATTCCATTTTAAAATTAGATAAAATGCCATATACTTACGTCAGTGAAACACGGAAAGGAAGATTATTATGGAGAAAAGAGCAAAAAAACCTTCTGCCGGGATGAGCGTACACAGGCAAAATATCTGGCAGAAGATGTGGCGGCAACGAACACTGATCTTGATGGCGGCATTGCCCATGGCGATTTTGATTATTTTTAAGTATGTTCCGATGTATGGCATCCTGATTGCTTTTAAAAATTATAAGCCGAAAAAAGGCATTTTAGGAAGCGATTGGTGCGATCCACTGTTTAAGAATTTCCTCAAGTTCTTTAAAAATGTAAACAGCCGTTACATTATATGGAATACCTTTCGGGTTGGTGTGCTGACACTTTTGTTTACCTATCCGCTTCCGATCATTTTTGCACTTGCATTAAATGAGATCAGAAATGAAAAGTTTAAGCGTGTTGCACAGACTGCATCGTACATACCGCATTTTATATCGGTCGTAGTAATCTGCTCCATGCTGAATCGATTCGGTTCTTTAAACGGATTGTTCAACGATGTTCGTGCACTGTTTGGAATGAGCAGAGTCGATATGAACAGCGGTGATACGTATTTCTTACTTGAGTATATCGGATCTGCTGTATGGCAGGGTGTCGGCTGGGGTTCCATCATTTACCTTTCCGCATTGTCGAATATCGATACTTCATTATATGATGTAGCGAACCTTGACGGAGCGAACCGCATGCAGAAGATACGTCACATTGCGTGGCCGACGATCATGCCAACATCCACAACACTTCTTATCATGAATGCCGGTTCTGTTATGAATGCGGATTTTCAGAAGATCCTTCTGATGCAGAATACGACAAATACAAGTAAGCTTGAGGTTCTTGCAACCTTCGTATACCATCAGGGTATTGAGAGTGGAGAGTTCAGCTATTCAACAGCTGTCAACCTGTTTTCGTCAATCATTTGTCTGATTCTGGTATGTGGAACAAATTTGGTTGTGAGAAAAATGAGTCCTGAAAACAGTCTGTGGTAAGCAGGAGGGAGAAAACAAATGGCTAAGAAAGTAAAAACGCAGAAAAAAAACAGAATCTATATTGGAAGCCGTTTTGCAGATGCTCTTCTGTACCTGTTTTTCTCTGTAGCGACGATCATCTTTATTTACCCGTTTCTAAACGTGGTAGCCGTATCCATGTCGAGCAATACGATGATCACGACCGGACAGGTTACATGGTTTCCAAAGGAATTTAGTCTTATCGGATATAAAATCCTGTTTGAAGAAGGAAATATCTGGAGGGCATATGGCAACACAGTTATCATTTGTCTTGGATTTGCCGTATGCAACCTCGCAATGACATCGCTTTTGGCATACGTTATGATGATCCCGGAGTTTGTTTTTCACAAACCGATTTCGATCATGCTTTTGATCACAATGTTCTTCAGCGGCGGAACCGTTCCGACGTACTTACTGATCAAAGATATCGGATGGTTTAACAATTGGCTGTCACTGATTGTTCCGGGTTGCCTGTCAGCATATAACGTATTCGTATACCGCGCATTTTATAAAGGAATCTCACCGCAGGTACGCGAGGCGGCAAAGATTGATGGTGCAGGAGAATTTCAAATCCTGTTAAAGATCTATGTGCCGCTGTCAAAAGCACTATATGCAAGCTTTGGATTGTTCGCGGTAGTAGGCATGTGGAACAGCTACTACGATGCACTCCTCTATATTAAGGATGAGAAGCTTCATCCGATTCAGATGATTCTTCGTAAAATTGTATTTACATCAACCGGAAGCGGCGATATGGCAATGGCAACCGAGATGATGAACAATGGTAAGCTGAATACGCTGAATATTCAGTATGCATGTGTAGTAGCGACTGCACTTCCAATCATGTGCATCTACCCGTTTTTGCAAAAGTATTTTGCTCAGGGCGTTCAGGTAGGAGCAGTAAAGGGATAACTATAAAATCAAAAGAAAACTAGGAGGAAGAAAGAATGAGAAAAGCAAGAAAGTGGTCTGCAGCGGTATTATCCGGTGTAATGGCAATGAGCATGGTTCCGGGTATGGCAATGGCAGATGAGACAAGTGTTCCGGAGATTGACTGGAGTCAATACGCAACAGCAGCCGACAACGGAATCAAGCTTCCTGAGTTAGAGGGCGGCGTGTTAAAGGTAGAGGCAAACATTGCCGATTTTAACCAGTCCTCAGACGGAACCATGATTCAGGAACTGTGGGAGCAGGCAATGGAGCATTACTTAGGTGTCGATGTGGAAGTGACATTCAACCGTACACCATGGGCAGATTACCGCACAAACGAGCTGGTACGTCTGGCCGGTGATGATGTAGCAGATGCGAATACCTATTCTTATGGAACTGCGATTCAGGAATATGGCGAGGACGGTGTTGTCTTAAATCTGGCTGATTATCAGGATTATATCAAGTATTATTGGGATTATGTAGACGGACATCCAAACGGAAGAAATGTAGCAATCAATGCAGACGGTTCCATGTACTACTTTATGGATGCAATGAATAATGAAGATAATATCATGGGTGCTCAGTCCTTTACGGCATTTGCATATCGCTTTGATGTACTGCAGCAGCTTGGTCTTACACCTGCTACGACGCTTGATGAATTTACACAGCTTTGTGCAGACTTAAAGGCAAAGATTGATGATGGAACGATTTCAGCAGATGCCGTAATCATGAACTCCACAAAGGATTATGCATTTTATCGCGGCTTTGTCGGCATCTTCCATACATGGGATACCTTATATTGGAACGGAACAGAGTGGGCATTCGGACCAATCGAGGATAATTTCCGTGAAATGTTAAAATATTTAAAGGGATTATATGATGCAGGATATATTGATTCTGAGTTTGCAACAGCAGACAGTAATATGTGCAATGAGAAAGCATCTACCGGAAAGGCATTGATCTGCCCGACACTTTGGTCCGGTTCTGCAAATTCATGGAATACAGCAGCTTCAGCCGACTCTGGCATCGAGTGGGGTCTTGCTTATCTGCCGACAAATGAGACATACGGAACGGCATGGAAGTGGGGTTCAAAGCTTCCGGGCAAGTCCTTAAATACAAATATGGGTATCTTCATCGGAGCTGAGACAGAAAATCCTGAGTATATGGTAGCAATGATCGATTATCAGTATTCGGATGAGATGACAACACTTCTGAACTGGGGTGTTAAGGATATGACATATACCGAAGATGAAGATGGCAAGAAGACCTACAGCGATGAGATTATGAATGCAGATTCTCCATCCACAAAGAGTGCAGAGTATGGTATGATGGCATCCGCAGTATGCCGTACCGGAATCCCGTTCACACCGCAGAACTTCTCCGCACTTGTTCAGGTTGCAGCGACAACAGAGCCTTGGTGGAATGCAGAGGATGGATATTATGAAGGAAAGTACTGGGTAGAATCCGACCGTCTTGGCGGAGAAGATTCCGTATCTCCATATGACCGTCCGGCAGTTGTAAACTTAGATTCCGATCAGGCAGCAGCAAAGTCTCAGTTAGCAACCGCATGTGAGACCTATGCAAAGGAAGAGGCTTTGAAGTTCATCACCGGTGAGTATGATGTTGAGGATGATTCTGCATGGCAGTCCTACATCGACGGTGTAAAGTCTCAGACAGATGAGGATTTTGATGAGACCATCCAGATGCTGAATGACAATTCGGTAGTTGAGTAATCAAAGGGGTTAAAAGGCCTTTTGACCCCAACATCATTAACTTTTAATACAAAAAGGGGCAGAGTCGATTTGCCCCTTTTTGTGATATCGGAGGATCCGTAAATGCAGATTATTGATTTAAGGACAGAAAATCAAAGCGCACCGATTCAAATCGACTGCGCACAGCCGCGTTTTTCATGGAGAGCAGATACCGATGAGAAAAACTGGTATCAGAAAAGCTATCGAATCCGTGTATGGGAGGCGGCTGTCGGTATGACAACGCATCTTGTATGGGACAGTGGTGTTGTATGCAGCAGAGCAATGAATCAGGTTATCTATCAGGGAGCACCATTAAAAAGTGACAGTCGCTATCGTTGGAATGTGGAAGTTACGAAGGAAGGCAGTGACAAACAGACGCTATCGGAAATGGCTTATTTTGAAACAGCCTTTTATTCCGATAAAGACTGGCAGGCGCAGTGGATTTCAGAGCCGCAGGATGCTTATCATCTCTACCGGACTGAATTTGAAGCAGGCAGCAATGTCGCATCGGCAAAGCTTTTTATCTGTGGTTTGGGTCATCAGGAATGCGTCGTAAATGGTCAGCTTGTGACGGATGCTGTATTGGAAGCAGGCTGGACGGATTATAGAAAAACATGCTTATATTGTGCGTACGACGTGACCGCACTTATAAAGGATAAGGAAAATGCCATTTGCATTAAGCTTGGAGACGGCATGTATAACGTGCCGGGTGGTCGATATGTATATTTTCCAAGAAGCTATGGAGAGCGAAAGCTGTTAGCTGTGCTTCGGATTACATATGCGGATGGTCATATACAGCGAATCGCCACAAGTGATGATTGGCAAATTGGGAAGAGTCCGATTCAATTTTGCTGTATTTATGGCGGAGAAGATTATGACGGCAGAATTGACTGGAAGGCATATGGAGTGTGGGGGTGCGATGTCAGCAGTTGGACAAAGGCAATCGTATGCGAAGCACCAAAAGGAAAGCTTTGTGCCCGCCAGACACCACCTCTTAAAGTAATGCAGCAATATAAGCCGGTATCCGTGATAAAAAAAGAAGATGGCTCGTATCTGTACGACTTTGGAACGAATTTTTCCGGTTGGGTACGGCTTTGTATAGAAACAGACGGTACGTCAGCAGGAGAAAAAGTGGTTTTGACACCAGCAGAGATCCTGACAAAAGATGGTGAGCCAGACCAGCGAGTGACAGGACGGGGGTATGCATGGACTTATCTGTGCAATGAGGGTGAGTATCAGGAATTTTCACCTGATTTTACATATACAGGCTTTCGCTACGTGAAAGCAGCAGTGCCAAAGGGCGTGACAATAAAGGCTCTGACGGGAGAGTTTCTTTATCCGAAGTTAGAAGAAGCAGGAAACTTCTCCTGCTCAAATGAGCTGTTTAATCAGATTCATAAAATTATCCGTCAGGCGATGCTGTCGAATATAAAGAGTTATTTTACGGATTGTCCGCATCGCGAAAAGTTAGGCTGGCTGGAGCAAACGCATCTGATCGGGCCAGCCATGATGTGCAATTGGAATTTGGAATTATTTTATGAGAAGATTGAACAGGACATTGCAGACTCGCAGCATGAAGACGGTCTTGTGCCCGATATCTGTCCGGAATATGTGACAGGATTTGATAAGTGGCATACCGGTTTTGTGGACTCGCCGGAGTGGGGAAGTGCGTGCATAATAAATCCGTGGCTTCTGTCATCAAAATATGGAAATTTCTCGGCTATAGAGCATTGGTACGAGCCGATGAAAAAATATGTGGATTATTTGACGTCAAAAACAAGATATGGCATTTTGCATCATGGACTAGGTGATTGGCTTGATATTGGCCCGTGTACGCCATACTCGCAGAATACGCCTGTTTTCATAACAGCTACCTGTATCTATTATATGGATCTAACGATCATGGAGCAGGCGGCACACAGACTGAAAAAAACAGAGGATGAGAAACAGTTTGCCAGACAGAGAGCTTACGTTTACGAGGAATACAACCGTCAGTTTTTGGACGATCAAACCGGTCGTTATGCAAATGGAAGTCAGGCTTGTCAGGCAATGAGTCTGATGGCAGGTCTTGTTCCTGAAAAATATGAAAAAAAGGCAATTAACCAGCTAAAGGATGAAGTTGTAAAACGTGATTTTGCAATCACGGCAGGCGATGTCGGCCATCCGTATCTTGTGGCATCACTCATGAAATATCAGATGAATGACATTTTAAATGAAATGACGAATATCACGGATCGTCCGGGTTATGGCTATCAGGTGGAAAAAGGTGCGACTACGCTTACCGAGGAATGGGACGGACCGGATCCAAAGCACCCGCACGGTTCACAGAATCATTTGATGTTAGGAAGCATTGATGAGTGGTTTTTTGCCGGACTTGGCGGAATAAAGAGCATACGCACCAATACCGATTTCGACTGTATTGAAATATGTCCTCATATAGCCAAGAAAATAGATGCCTGCAGCGTACAGATGAAGCATCCATATGGACAGATATGTGTTTTATGGAAAAGACAGGCAGATGATATACAAATGACGGTGACAGTTCCGCCGAATACAACAGCAGTCCTTTTGTCAGAGGATAAAAAGGTGGAGCAGGTTGTAGGTTCCGGAACCTATCATTTCACGATACGAGGAGAAAGCGATGATTGAACGATTCGAGCAGCTGCAATATGCTTCATGCAGCAGTCATATCCTTCCTTTTTTATGGATGAAGGGAGAGGATACGTTAACAATAAGCGAGGAACTTGACCGCATAGAAGAATGCGGCATAAAGGAAATCTGTCTGGAGTCACGTCCGTATCCGGATTTTTGCGGTCCGCGCTGGTGGGAGACGATGGATTTTCTGGTTCCAGAGGCAAAAAGAAGAGGCATGAAGCTTTGGATATTGGATGACAGAAAGTTTCCGACAGGCTACGCAAATGGCGGCTTTGAGCGAAATCAGGAGCATGAAAAGATTTATCTTGCAGAACGCCATATGGATATCATGGGACCATGCAAAGACGGAGTCGTTCTTGTCGAAAATTTCCTCTATCCGGATGGAAAGCTTATCGGAATACTTGCGTGCCCAAAGCCGGATACGGATACACTGGGAGTGAGTGCAGATGGGATCATTGATCTGACAGACAAAATGAAAGATGGTTTTGTCTATTTTGATCTGCCGGAGGGTGCATACCGTCTATTTCTGTTGTTTACGACAAGAAAAGGCGGCGGAAGAGAACATTATATGAATCTGATCGACACGAAATCGGTTCGTGTGCTGATTGATGAAGTCTATGAGAAGCATTATGAACATTATTCCGATTTCTTTGGCAATACCATCGCCGGATTCTTTTCAGACGAGCCGGAGCTTGGCAATAGAAATGGTTATCCATTTGATGCAGGTCTTGGAAAGAGGGATGTGCATCTGCCATGGAGTGAGGAACTGAGCATATGTCTTCACGAGCAGTGGAAGAAAAATTTTTTGGAGAATCTGCCGGCACTGTGGTATGACATGGGAAAAAAGACAGGCCGCATCCGCACGCAATATATGGAGCAGCTGACCGACCTTGTATATAAGTGCTTCTCCGGACAGATTGGACAATGGTGCAGTGATCACGGTGTGGAGTACATCGGTCATATCATTGAGGATGACAATGCACATACAAGACTTGGTTGCAGCATCGGTCATTATTTTAAGGAAATGAGAGGACAGCATATGGCCGGTGTCGATGTGGTCCATCACCAGATCGTTCCGGGCTTTACAGGAAAGATTCACCAATGGATAGCAGGTGACAGCGACGGTGAGTTCTTTCATTTCGGACTGGCCAAGTTAGCCAGCTCTGCTGCTCATATCGATGAGAAAAAGAAAAACAGAGCACTCTGTGAGATTTTTGGAAATTATGGCTGGGCAGAAGGTGTTTCACTTATGAAATGGCTGACAAATCATATGCTGGTGCGCGGCATCAATGAGTTTACACCGCATGCCTTTTCCATGACCTACCCTGACCGGGATTGTCCGCCTCATTTTTATGCACGAGGCAACAATCCGCAGTTTCCTGCATTTGTACAGCTGATGCACTACATGCAGCGCGCAGCACATATTTTAACGGCTGGTCAGCCGCTTATTGACGCCGCAGTTCTGTACCACGCGGAATCGGAGTGGAGCACAAAAAGCTATCAGCTGTTTCAAAAGCCTGTGCGCACGCTCATGGAAAATCAAATCGACTGTGATGTGATTCCTGTGCAGGCACTTGCGCAGTCATATGTAAAAGAAAAGCAGCTGCATATTGGAAATATGACATACAGCTGTCTTGTCCTTCCGGGAGCGATATGCGTGGATAAGGCTGTAGAGGCATTTGTAAGAAAGGCAGCGAAAAAGGGACTGCCAATCTATGCATCCGACATGACACCGTCACACGATACATATGGAAGATTGCTGTCGGATGAGTTTAAAGACTGTGTACGAAATGTGCCGCGAGAAAAGCTGCCTTTTTGGATACGCGAGGAGGCCGGCAGCTATGCATATGTATTGAGTGAGGATCGTACAAAAGATGCGATGCGTGATCTTCGATTGTACCAGACGGCGCATGGGCATAACAGAGTGATTATGCTTTTTAATGAAAGTACGACAAGAAAAATAAGCGGTACGATTTTCTTTCAAAAGACAGAAAAGCCGTTTTTGTCGGCAATGCAATACGATCCGTGGAGCAACAAAGCAGAGCAGTTTGGCATTGCAAAAAATGAACTTGCGATATGTTTAGAGCCGGGAGAAGCACAATTTTTCGTGATGGAGACAGAAAAATGCTGTCAGACAAGGGCAGAGAAAGTGTTTGAAGAGCGTATTGCACCTTCATGGGATGTCAGCCGTTGTGATGAATTGTATTATGGTGAGTTTAAACACGTTACAAAGATAAAACAGGAAAATGAACTGGTAAGCATGAACGGGCCTCAATTTGCTCCGTGTTTTACAGGATTTTACCGCTATGAGACGGAGTTTTCTGTTGAAAAAAAGAAACATATGAGATATTTTTTGAGAATGGATAAGGGGTCGGATACGGCGCAGATATTTTTAAATGGAATTGACTGTGGCTATCAGGCGAATTTTCCGGGACGTATTGAGATTACGGATGCATTGAAAAATGGAAAGAACAGGCTTTGTCTGGAATTTTCCACAACGCTTGTGTGGAAACGAAAGGACGGTGCATCCACCCATTTGCAGCTGTCAGGCACAGGACTTTTAAAGAGTCCGGTTATTGAGAGCTGGAGTTCGTATACCACAGGTATGAGCGAGACAGACGAAGGAAAGGGAAGGTAACATATGAAGCAGGCAGACAGAATTTATTATGGAGGAGACTACAATCCGGATCAGTGGGATGATGCGACAATTGATGAGGATATGAGATTGTTTAAGAAGGCAGGAATTAACCTTTTGACGCTTCCTGTATTTTCATGGGCAAAGTTAGAGCCGGACGAAGGCGTGTATGACTTTGAATGGCTGGATAAAATCATTGACAAGATCTGGGCAAATGGCATTTATGTATGCCTTGCCACACCGACGACAGCGCAGCCGGCATGGCTGTCCACCCGCTATCCGGAGGTGCTTCCTGTCGATATTCAGGGAAGGAAACGAACACACGGAATGCGCGTATTTTTCTGTGTGAACAGTTTAAAATACAGAGAGCGCGCAGCCGCCATCGCAGAGGAGTTTGCCAAACGCTATGCCCATCATCCGGCACTTGCCATGTGGCATGTGTCAAATGAATATGGAACCTATTGCTATTGTCCGACTTGTCAGGCAAAGTTTCGTCTGTGGCTGAGAAAGCGTTATGGAAGCGTGCAGGAATTAAACAATCGCTGGCATACAACATTCTGGGGCAGAATCCTAACAAGCTTTGAGGAAGTGACGCTTCCGACTGAGTTAAATGATGACTATCGTTTTAACCCGGCGATTCAGCTTGACTACATGAGATTTGTGACCGATTCCACTGCCGAGTGCTTTTTAAATGAGTATCGCGTATTGAAAAAATACAATCCTGAAATACCGGTTCAGACCAATATGTCCGGTTATATCAAAAAACTCGATCAGTCCGAGCTGACAAAAAATCTGGATGTGGTCGGATGGGATAACTATCCGTGGCCGGATGATCCGCCATACTTTGTAGCGATGAAACATGACATCATGCGCGGGTTAAAGGGAGGTCAGTCCTATGTGCTTACCGAGCAGTCCCCGAACCAGCAGAATTGGCAGCCATATAACAGGCTGAAACGTCCGGGAGAGGTTCGCCTTTTGAGCTATCAGGCAATGGCGCACGGTGCAGATACCTGTCTTTTCTTCCAGATGAGACAATCCATCGCCGGACAGGAGAAATTTCACGGAGCAATCATCAGCCATGCCGGTCACGAGAACACGAGAGTATTCAGAGAATGTGAGACGCTTGGTCATGAGTTAGAGCAGATTGGAGATGCATTTTTGACAGCGCGCACACCGGCAAAAGCAGCCATCTTATTTGACTGGAACAACTGGTGGGCGTTAGAACTTGCCAGCGGTCCGAGCAAAGATATGGATTATTTAAAGACAATTTCGCGCTACTATCACGCATTCTACCGAAAAAATATTTCGGTAGACATCGTAAACCCGTCTGTATCATTTGATGGATATGATCTGATTGTGGCACCAATGCTGTATATGACAAAGGAAGGTGTGGCAGAGCGGCTTACCGAATTTGTCAGACAGGGCAAGACATTAGTAACGACTGTAATGTCCGGCCTTGTCGATGAAAACGACCGCTGCATTTTTGGCGAATATCCGGGAAAATTGAAAGAAGTGCTTGGCATCTGGGTAGAGGAAGTAGATGCACTTCGTCCATATGAGAGCAATCGCATGCAGATGAATGGCGTAATGCCTCTTCCGAAGGCTTCCTATTCCTGCGGATTTTTATGTGATCTGCTGCATACAAGACAGGCAGAAGCGCTTGCCGTATACGAAAGTGACTTTTATGCAGGAATGCCATGTGTGACAAGAAATCAGTTTGAGAAAGGTATGGCTTATTATATCGGAACGGATCCGGACGATGAATTTCTGGCAGATTTCTTCGATCAGGTATGCAAGGACTGTGGCATAGAACCTGTCTATGAGGCAGAGGAAGCTGTCGAAGTGACAAGAAGAGTCAATGAAAAAGAGACAACCATTTTTGTCCTAAATCACAATCATCAGCCGTCATGGGTTGATTTGGGAGAAGATATTCTGACCAATCTGGTGACAAAAGAGACAAAAACAGGACGCTGTGAAATTGCAGGGCACGATGTATGGGTATTAAAGAAAGAGTAAAAGAGCAGCAGAACGTTTGCACAGTAAAAAAACACTTATTGTTTGCAAGACCGGATGGTTATGGCTTGCAAACGCAAAATGCATATACGTAGGGGTGGAGTGAAAATGACAGAAATAAAGAGCATAAAAATGGATTATTTCGAGCAGGCCATCGGAACAGGCACCATGCCTTCACTTAGCTGGGTAATACAAAGCGACATGGTCTGCGTAATACAGACTGCTTATCAAATTCAGCTGTCAAAAAATGCAGATTTTAAAGAAATACGGTACGACAGCACAAAAGTGATAAGCAGCGAATCGTCAGGCATAAAAACATGTGATGCTTCCGATTTGGATTCATGCAGCCGCTATTGGATACGGGTAAAAGTATGGGTCAGCGAAGGTTTTCATGAAAAAATACAAGGAAAGTCTCAAGAAAAGATGCTGGAAGTTTATGAGGAAGAAAGTAATTTCAGTACACCTGTTTCCTTTGTGACAGGTCTTCTGAAAAATGAGTGGCATGGCGATTTTGTATCGGCTGAGACAAAGGCAGATAAGTCAAATTCAAAAGGAACCTACCTCAGAAAATCCTTTGAAGTAAGAAAAAGTGTGCGTGAGGCCTATATTTGCTCCACGGCACTTGGACTTTACCATCTGTATTTAAATAATGAACAGGTAGGAAACGACGAGATGGCTCCCGGCTGGACATCCTATCATCATCACCTGTGTTACCAGACTTATGATGTAACAAGTCAGCTTCGCACAGGAGAAAATGTGATTGGTGCGCACATTGGTGCAGGCTGGTATAAAGGATTGATGGGCTTTGTGCATGAGCGCAACAACTACGGCGACCAGACGGCACTTTTGCTTCAGCTTACAATTCGTTATGAGGATGGCGGCACACAGATCATAAGCACAGACGAAAGCTGGCTTGGCTGCGATTCGCCTGTAACCTTTTCAGAGATTTACGATGGAGAGATTTACGATGCCAGACTGGAGCAGCCGGAATGGAGTGCGCCGGACTTTGTACCGCAAACAGACAATGAATTTCATCGTTTGAGCGAGGCAGAAAAAGAAGCACTCACGCGTGATGTGTTTCAGTATCCATTTACAGACAAAGAAAAGGCACGGCAAAAGCAGATTGCGTCATCCTACAGACCGCATACAACTGCATGGCATACAGCAGAAAAGGTTGCATTTTCTAAGGATGTACTGACGGCACAGCCGGGCTGCAGAGTAAATGTGGAGATGGAACTTCCGGCAAAAAAACTATTTGTCACACCAAAAGGGGAAACGGTAGTAGACTTTGGACAGAATCTCACCGGCTGCATTCGTTTTCGCGTGAAAGGCCGCGCAGGTCTTTGCGTGAAGCTTCGCTGCTTTGAAATTTTAGACGCAGAGGGAAATGCTTATTTTGACAATCTGCGCACAGCAAAAGCACAGGTCAGCTATATCTGCAAGGATGATCGTGAGGCAATTTATCGCGAACAGTTTTCCTTCCAGGGGTTTCGCTATGCAAAGTTGGAAGGTTGGGAGACAATGCCGTCTAAGGACGATTTTACAGCATGTGTGATCCATTCACAGATGGAGGAGACAGGTCATTTTTCCTGCTCAAATCCACTTCTCAATCAGCTTGAGCATAATATCGAGTGGGGACTTCGCGGCAATTTTCTGGATATTCCTACCGACTGTCCGCAGAGAGATGAACGTATGGGATGGACAGGAGATGCGCAGATTTTCTGCCGGACAGCAACATTTTTAAGAAATACATGGCCATTTTTCTCCAAGTGGTTAAAGGACGTAGCATACGACCAGACGCCGGAGGGCGGTGTTCCTCATATGGTTCCTGACATTATGCCATTCCACAAAATTACCGATTGGCTATTAGGACAGGGAACGCATTCGGCGGCAGCCTGGGCAGACGTAGCAGTCATAAATCCATGGACACTATATCAGGCTTACGGTGATAAAGCTATTTTGGAGCAGCAATTTGACAGCATGAAAAAATGGATTGACTTTATGAGAACGCATTCCGCAGACAATATCTGGAATTACAAGCTTCAATTTGGCGACTGGGTGGCACTCGATGCAGAGGAAGGCAGCTATTTTGGTGCAACACCAAATGATCTTACATGCACAGCTTATTATGCCTACTCAACAGGACTGTTCGTAAAGATATGTCGCGCTTTGGGAAAAGAAAAAGAAGCCTGTGAATATCAAAAATGCTATGAGCAGATTGTGGAAAAATTCCAGAAAACATTTCTGGACGAAAATGGCGTGATGAAGGTACAGACGCAGACAGCACATATTCTGGCACTGTACTTTGATTTGATTCCTCAGAAGGGGAAGACCAAAACAATTGAAGGTCTGAAACGTTTGCTCGCCAAAGAAAACGGACATCTCGTCACAGGCTTTGTGGGAACACCTTATTTTTGCCATGCGCTCAGTCAAAATGGCTGTGTCAAAGAGGCATATGAACTGCTGCTAAAGGAAGATTTTCCGTCATGGCTGTATCAGGTAAAAGCAGGTGCTACCACCGTATGGGAACACTGGGACGGCTTAAAACCGGATGGAACTATGTGGAGTCCGGATATGAACTCTTTCAATCACTATGCATATGGCGCAATCGGTGAGTGGATGTATCGCGTCATAGCAGGTATCGAAATAGACGAAAGCAATCCGGGCTATCGTCATATTCTGTTCGCGCCGAAGACGGGAGGGAATCTCACATGGGCGCAGGGAAGCTACGAAAGCGTATACGGAACAGTGGCGCTTCGCTGGGAGAAAAAGGACGACAGGACATTCGTGACGATACGTGTACCTGCCAACACAACAGCAACGCTCACACTCGAAGAAAATGCAGCTGATATACAGGGCGATCTGTGCATGAAGCGTGGAGAAGATGGACTTTTTTGTGCAAAGGCAGGATCTGGAACGTGGAGTGTGTCGTATAAGACAGCGGGTGGAGACTTGTTTGAACTTAAAAAAAACACTTGAATGAGGCATAGTGATGATGGTATACTGAGAAAGATGTTTGTAATTATTTGAAGTGTAACTGTATTTAAGGCAATCATGATGCGGATTGCATAATAAGTGTTGCGCTGCGTAGGTGGGAGAGGAAAATGACGGAATTTGCACAAAAGCTAAATGCTTTATTGAATAGACAGCCGGAAAACACGGCTGTAATCGCAAGGCTTGCCGGAATCAGTCCGGATGACATATCAAAGTATAAAAGGGGAAACCGTTTTCCGGAAAATGAAGAAAGGGTCAGCAAACTGCTTTCTGCAATTCGATGTTCAGCAGCTGCGCGCGATGAGGTAAAGGCAGCCTGGACAAAAGAGTATATGTCACGAAAATATAAGAAAAAAGATGCGTGGAATTGTATAGAAGAAATCTATCAGTTTCTCCAAAGTGAAAGTCTTACGTCAGAAATTTCTCTCTGTAAAAAAGATATGTTGAACCTGGGCTTTGTGGGGGGGTGATTTACGGAGATCTGGATGTAAGAAGATATCTGATGTCTTTTTTGAATAATGCTCAGAAAAGTCAAATAAAAATATGTGGAAATGAAGATTTTGCAGAAAGTTTGTCTTCCATTCCATATTCAAAAGGGATTCAGTATTTGCATGTGATTCATTCAGAAAATACCACAAATGTATCAAAGTGGATTCATACCGTATGCGGAATGCTTTTAAGAATGATCGACTGCCCACAATATACCCCATTGATTGTGTACGGAACTGACAGATGGGAAGGGCAGTTGTTTTCAGGTGCTGTGATTTCAGAACAAGAAGTTTTTTTTGTCTCAGAAGATGCCAAACAGGGAATGATATTGAGAGATGCTGATCAGATAAAATTTGTTAATCATTATTTTGCAAAAATGAGTGAGAATGGAAAGAAGATCGCTGTTCCTGTCAAGAGGGAAAAGTTGTATGAAACAGCAGATAATCATGTAATGTGTATTCAAAACTGGATTGAACTGGATCACATTTCTCCAAAAAAAGGGATCAGGTACATTACAACAGATGCAGTGAAATCTTTTGTTGAAAAGGAAAGTTTGTGGCATTGTTTTAAAAACGATTGGTTTCAATATACATTAAAATCAGGGAAGAAAAAAAATATTAGAAGAAATACTCAATGACTCGAATAGCATCCTTATTGACAGTGTTTTAACCTAATCCGCTAGAAGTCCTCCACCTCTTAGGTGGGGGATGAAGGCGG
>CAVJTU010000011.1:0-54740 GCA_963652495.1 uncultured Oscillospiraceae bacterium | reverse complement strand
CTCATGTTTTTGGCGGGTCAAGAGGTCAAAAATCCTCTTGCAAGCAAGCTTGCATCGGCTTTCTGACCTTTTGACCCTAATATCATTCTATCATATAAACAAGGCAGAACAACTTTTTGGATAAGGAGAGAGACAACATGAGAAAAAAATATATGGCACGAATGATGGCGGCAGTACTGGCTTTTGGCATCACAATGACATCGTATGGCATGAATAAAACGTGGGCAGACGAGACAAATCCAACCACGCTTGTATATGGAAGCACGGATTATACACGCATCAACCCGGCAATGGATGAACATTGCGAAATTAACGTACTTTTATTTGACGGTCTGACCGATCACGACGGGGACAATCAGATCATCCCGCGTCTGGCGAAGAGCTGGGAGTATGATGCAGATTCACTTACGTATACATTTCATCTGGAAGAGAATGTAAAATGGCACGATGGAGAGCCGTTTACGGCAGAGGATGTCAAGTTTACGTTCGAGGCAATCATGGATCCGGAAAATGAGTCTGAGAACGCACCGGATTACGAAGACGTGGAGAGCATCGAAGTTATTGACGACTATACAGTAGCATTTCACCTGTCTGCGGTCAACATGGCATTTCTGGAGTACATGACAAGACCTGTTCTGCCAAAGCATCTGTTGGAGGGCGAGGACTGGCAGACATCCGATTTTTTCCGCGCACCAGTCGGAACCGGACCATATAAATTTGTGAGCTGGGATGCAGGACAGGCGATTACCATGGAGAAAAATGAGGACTACTTTGCCGGTGCGCCAAGCATTGACACGATTGTATTTAAGATTGTGACCGATGACAATGCGAAGGCGATGCAATTAATGAGCGGTGAACTAGATCTGGCGCAGATTACGCCGAAGGAGGAAGCACTGTTTGACAGCCGTGACGGTTTTACGGTATACGATATGACGACTTCTGATTATAGAGGGATTCTCTACAACTTTAATAATGAATATTGGCAGGAAAATGCCGATCTGATTCCGGCGATTAATTATGCAATTGACCGTCAGGCGATTCTGGATGTCGTATTATTGGGCAAAGGTGAGGTGGCATATGGCCCATTGCAGCGAAATGAATACAACGATGAAAATGTTGAACATTACGATTACAATCTGGAAAAATCAGCCGAGCTCTTTTTGGAGGCGGGCTGCACACAGGATGCAGATGGCTATTGGTGCAGAGATGGCAAGCGTATTGGATTTACGCTAAATGCGACTGCCGGAGATCAGGTGCGTATTGATATGGCGCAGATTGCGGCTCAGCAGCTTCGCGAGGCCGGACTTGACGTAAAAGCAGATGTTCCGGCAGGAGGAATTGATTGGGCAGGGCAGGAATGCTGCATTATCGGATGGGGTTCGCCATTTGACGCAGATGACCATACTTACAAAGTATTTGGTACGGATAAAGGTGCGAATTATTCGGGTTATTCAAATGCACTTGTCGATGAGTATCTGACACAGGCACGCCAGACGGAGGATGAAAACGAGCGAAAAGAAGCCTATGCAAAATTTCAGGAGGAACTTGCCAAGACACCGGCATACACATTCTTTTGTTATATAGATGCCATCTACGCAGCAGACAATACCATTCAGGGTATTGACGAAGACACTGTGCTTGGTCATCATGGTGTCGGAATCTTCTGGAATGTCTGCGACTGGACAATTGCAGCAGACTGATCAGCAAACGGACACAGTCAGAAGAAGGGAAACAGCAAAATGAAAAAAAGCAAATGGTTCTTGATTTTCTTAAAAAAGATAGCTATATTTTTTATGAGCATATGGGTACTTTCCGCTGTTGTATTTGCTTTATCCCGAGTTACACCGATTGATCCGCTTCAGTCCTATTATGGCGAGCGAGCGGAGAAAATGAGTGAGGAACAAAAAAACAGCGCAAGGGAGCGTTTGGGATTAAATGAATCGATTCCGATACAATATGTGCGCTGGTTGAAGCTGGCACTTTCGGGCGATTTTGGAATATCCTACAAGTATAAGCAGGATGCAGTGAAGGTAATAAAAGACCGCATAGGAAATACACTCCTTTTGGGCGGAACAAGCTATGTGATTTTATTTATCGGTGCGCTTCTTGTGGGACTGTTGTGTGCTTGGAAAGAAAACAGTTTGTTTGATCGGCTGATGGTGCACCTTGGCACAGTTATGAGCTGCATCCCGGAATTTTGGATGTCACTTATCCTGATATTTGTATTTAGTGTGCTGCTTGGGTGGTTTCCTGCCAGCGGCGCATATACCATTGGAGGAGGCGGCATAATGGATCGTATATGCCATCTTGTGCTGCCTTTGATTGCGTGTGTGTCCGGGCATTTGTGGTATTATGCATATATGGTGCGCAACATGCTCTGTGAGCAGACACGTTCGGATTATGTATTGCTGGCACGTGCAAAGGGCATTGCAGATGGCGTGATCCTGATTAAGCATTGCCTGAAAAATGTGCTTCCTACTTATATCAGCTTAATGGCGGTCTCCGTGGCACACATTTTAGGCGGAACGTATCTTGTCGAGTCTGTCTTTGGTTATCCGGGGATTGGCATGCTTACCTATGAGAGTGCAAAGGCATCCGATTACAACATGCTCATGGTATTATGTTTGCTGACAGGAATTATTATGATTGCGGCAAATACGGCAGCGGAGTTGATCAATGTCAGGTTAAATCCGCAATTAAATCGTAGCAGTGAAGGTATTGAACAGTTACGAAAAAATACAGAAAATAGGGAAGAAGAGAATGAGCAAATTGAATGCATTCTGTACAGAATGGATAAAGCAGCAAAGAAATGGTGTAAAACAGATGCTACATAAAAAGCAAAACAAAGAACGGCGCACTCCGGTTTTGTCTTTTATCGTTCTTGGAATACTAATCATGGGCTGTTTGTTTGCAGATTTATTCTGCAAGGATCCGTCTTATATGGATCTGGCAAATGCAGGCGAGGCACCGTGCCGTGAATTTTTCTTTGGTACGGATCCGCTTGGACGTGATGTGTTTGCGTGTATCTGGCATGGCGGGCGCGTCTCACTTACCATCGGAATTTTATCAGCAGTTCTGTCTGCTATAGTGGCAATCTTGTATGGTACGGCAAGTGCGTTTGCTCCAATCTGGCTGGATCGTTTGCTAATGCGTGCATTAGATTTGCTGCTTTGCGTTCCAGCTATTTTTCTCATTTTTTATGTGAAGGATTTGGTAGGAAATAATGTTTTTTCCATAAGTGCTGCAATAGGTGTGTGCAGTTGGTTTTCGATGGCAAAGGTGGTGCGCACGCAGGTACGCACCATAAAAGAGGAAGGCTTTGTCACAGTATCTCAATGCATGGGCGGCGGATTTTTTCACATTCTGTATTGGCATCTTGCCCCAAATTTTCTGCCATCTGTCATGTTTATGATTATCATGAATGTGCGAAATGCCATTATAGAGGAGTCAACACTTAGCTTTTTGGGACTTGGGCTTTCGCTGGAAACGATCTCGTTGGGCAGTATGCTGGCGCTCGCAGATAATGCTTTTGTCATGTGCGCATGGTGGGTGATTCTGATTCCCGGTGCATTTCTTATCGTGCTGTTTTTATGCCTAACTGAGATTGGAAACTGGTGCCGCGAGCGAATGAACCACAAGTTCAAACAGTTGTAGGTTACAAGAATAATGCGTTTTCGTCTGTGGCATCTTGTCAATAGTGACAATTTCCAATAAATGTATGCTGCAAAATGAAATTTCTGCTTGCAATTTCCACTTTCATGTGCTATAGTATTGAACCATAGGAAACGCGATGAAAGAGACTCTATCCCAACGATCTTGACAGGAAGAGGGCGTCACCGACTGAGAGCGCCGTCATGAGGGACTGGGTGTGGGAACACTCCGGAGTGGGCAGGCTGAGTTTTTGCCGTGAGTAAGAAGGTAGGTTTGCACGTTGGTCTACGTTATAACCATAGAGTGATCCGATTGGATTAAATGCGGGTGGTACCGCGGAACAGAGACGTTTCGCCCCGGAAACTGTGTATGTGCATAGTTTCCGGGGCTTTTTTGATGTATCAGACAGATCATCAAGAGATTCTTATTTCGCAGCTGCTTGTGGCATAGAGATTTATATTCAGGCATTTAATCGCCCCGGAGACTCGTATATTGGCTGAAAAAGAGAGGACAATATGGAATTTATCAGTGGAATCAGCAAGAAAGAGTATGTAAGCATCAAAGAACTGGCAGGAGGTACCTGCGATGGAAAGACCGTCCGTGCAGAAGGTATGGTTCATTCCGTAAGAGATATGGGAGATGTGCGATTTGTTATTTTAAGAAAAGCAGAGGGACTCGTTCAGTGTGTCTATGAGGAGAAAACAGCAGGTTTTGCGCTGGGAGAACTCAAAGATGAGAGCGCCGTCCGTGTGGAGGGTGTAGTGTGCGAGGAGCCGAGAGCACCTTTTGGAAGGGAGATTCGCCTTACGGCAGTGACTGTTTTATCTGAGCCGTCTGCTGCAATGCCATTAGCTGTCAGCAAATGGAAATTGAACACTTCACTGGAAGCAAAATTGAACTACCGTCCTTTATCACTTCGTAACCTTCGTGAGCGCGCAAAGTTTCGCATTCAGGAGGGGATCGCAAGAGGATTCCGCGAGTTTTTGACTACTCAGGGCTTTACGGAAATCCGTACTCCTAAGATCGGAGCTAAGGGAGCAGAGGGCGGTTCGAACTTATTTAAGCTTGATTATTTTCATCATCCGGCAGTGCTTGCACAGAGTCCACAGTTCTACAAGCAGATGATGGTTGGCGTGTTCGACCGCGTGTTTGAGACCGGCCCGGTATTTCGTGCAGAAAAACACAACACAAAGCGCCACTTAAACGAATATACGAGTCTCGATTTTGAGATGGGCTTTATTGACAGCTTCGAGGATATCATGGCAATGGAAACCGGATTTTTACGGTATACGATGGAACTGTTAAAGAAGGATTACGCAAGAGAGCTTGATATGCTTGGCATTACACTTCCAAAGGTTGATGAAATTCCACAGGTGCGCTTCGATGAGGCAAAGCGCCTCGTATCCGAAAAATATAACAGACAGATTCGCAACCCATACGATCTTGAACCGGAAGAGGAAGCCTTGATCGGTCGTTATTTCGAGGAAGAGTATGGCGCAGATTTCGTATTTGTCACTCATTATCCGAGCAAAAAGCGTCCGTTCTACGCGATGGATGATCCGGATGATAAGACCTTTACGCAGAGCTTCGACTTGTTGTTTAAGGGACTTGAGGTCACGACAGGCGGACAGCGTATTCATGAGTATCAGATGCTTCTCGATAAGATCGAGGCAAAGGGAATGACAACCGAGGGCATGGAACAGTATCTTGATATTTTCAAGCATGGAATGCCGCCGCACGGAGGACTTGGTATTGGTCTGGAGCGTCTGACCATGAAGATAATCGGCGAGGACAATGTGCGTGAAACATGCCTCTTTCCGAGAGACCTTTCCCGACTGGAGCCGTAACGTGAATGAGCGGTGAGACGAGTTGCTTTTACGAGGCGGAACGTGTGGGAGCGGATTTACGCAGTAACTGAGACGAAAAGGTGCGTAGAAGGTGCCGCGTGAACAAGTGACGCCGACAAAACAATCGTCGAACCGCTTTCGTAAATTGAAGAATAGATTATAAGTATGTGTATTAGGAAGGAAACCACGATGGCGAACAAAATCGATGACGAAACAATAGATTACGTCGGCATTTTAGCAAAGCTTGAGCTTTCCCCGGAGGAAAAAGAGCAGGCAAAAAAGGATATGACCGACATGCTTGATTATATAGATACGCTCGGTGAACTGGATACGTCCAATGTAGAGCCGATGAGCCACGCATTCCCTGTTTTCAATGTATTTCGTGAGGATGTAGTCACAAATGCAGACGGAAGCAGTGACACGATGGCAAACGCACCGGAGCAGAAAAATGGAGCATTCAAGGTTCCAAAGACCGTATAAGTGCGCAAGGATTGATTGTACAGCAGGCAGACAGGAGACAGTTCAATGGAGATTCAGGAATTGACAGCGTTTTCGCTGGGAAAAAAGATAAAAGAAAAAGAACTCTCTGTGCGGGAAGCACTCGATGCGTCGTTCGCGCAGATTGATAAGACAGAGGCACAGTATCATGCATACGTGACGATTGACCGTGAGGGCGCATATAAGCAGGCAGATATTGTGCAGGAAAAAATTGACAAGGGTGAGCTGACCGGACCGCTTGCAGGAGTTCCGACAGCCATCAAGGATAACATGTGTACGAAAGGGCTGCTGACCACGTGCAGCTCCAAGATTCTGGAAAACTATATTCCGACCTACACGGCACAGGCGGTTACAAACTTGACGGACGCAGGCTGTGTAATCATCGGAAAGACCAACATGGATGAGTTTGCGATGGGAAGCACGACTGAGACCTCACACTATGGCGTGACAAGAAACCCGCACAACCCAGAGCATGTTCCGGGCGGTTCCTCAGGCGGAAGTGCAGCAGCAGTTGCATTAAATGAATGCTACTTCGCACTTGGTTCTGATACAGGCGGTTCCATTCGTCAGCCATCCGCCTTTTGCGGCATTACAGGAATGAAGCCAACCTACGGCACTGTTTCCCGTTATGGTCTGATTGCGTATGGCTCATCGTTGGATCAGATCGGTCCAATGACAAAAAATGTCACCGACTGTGCAGCTGTTTTGGAGACAATTGCTTCCTATGATAAAAAGGACAGCACCTCGATTAAGCGCGATGATTGTGACTTTCTGACTGCTTTAGTGCCGGATGTGAAAGGCCTTCGCATCGGTCTTCCAAAGGATTATTTTGGAGAAGGTCTTGACGGCGAAGTAAAGGCAGCCATTTTCAAGGCAGCAGAAACATTTAAGAGCATGGGTGCCATTGTCGAAGAGTTTGATTTGGGCCTTGTAAAATATGCGATTCCGGCTTATTACGTTATCGCATCGGCAGAAGCCAGCTCGAATCTGGAGCGTTTTGACGGCGTAAAATACGGCTATCGTACAAAAGAATATGCAGGTTTGCATAACATGTACAAAAAGACGCGTTCTGAGGGCTTTGGCCCGGAGGTAAAACGTCGTATCATGTTGGGCTCCTTTGTCCTTAGCTCCGGTTATTATGATGCTTACTATTTAAAGGCATTAAAGACAAAGGCACTGATCAAGCACGAATTTGACAAAGCATTTGAAAAATATGACATTATCCTCGCACCGGCGGCTCCAACGACAGCACCGCTTTTAGGCAGCAGCTTAAGCGATCCGATGAAGATGTATCTGAGCGATATTTACACGATATCGGCAAACCTTGCCGGAATTCCGGGACTGTCTCTTCCATGTGGAAAGGACAAGTCCGGACTTCCAATCGGAATGCAGCTTCTTGGCGGCTGTTTCAAAGAAAAGACACTGCTTCGCGCAGGTTTTGCGTATGAGCAGGCAAGAGAGGAGGAAGCGTGATGGCACAGTATGAAACCGTGATCGGTCTTGAGGTTCATGTGGAGCTGGCAACAAAAACAAAAATTTTTTGCGGATGCTCTACCGCATTCGGAGGCGCACCAAACAGCCATACCTGTCCGGTCTGCACCGGTCTTCCAGGTTCGCTTCCTGTATTAAATAAGCAGGTTGTTGAGTATGCAATGGCAGTTGGTCTTGCGACAAATTGTCAGATTAACCAGTATTGCAAGTTTGACCGTAAAAATTATTTCTACCCGGATAATCCGCAGAACTACCAGATTTCTCAGTTGTATTATCCGATTTGTCACGACGGCGGTGTTGAGATCACTGTAAACGGTCAGAAAAAGATCGTTCGTATCCATGAGATTCATATGGAGGAGGATGCCGGAAAGCTTGTCCATGATGAGTGGGAGGATGTTTCCTTAGTCGATTACAACCGTTCCGGTGTGCCGTTAATCGAGATCGTGTCCGAACCGGACATGAGAAGTGCCGATGAGGTCATTGCATATCTGGAAAAGCTTCGTCTGATCATCCAGTATCTGGGTGCATCCGACTGTAAGCTTCAGGAAGGATCCATGCGTGCCGATGTCAATCTGTCGGTTCGCCCTGTCGGTTCGGAAAGCTTCGGAACACGTACCGAGACAAAAAACTTAAATTCCTTTAAAGCCATTGCGCGTGCAATCGAGTCCGAGCGTGCGCGCCAGATTGAGCTGATCGAGGAGGGTAAGAAAGTCATTCAGGAGACAAGACGTTGGGATGACAATAAAGAGTATTCCTATCCGATGCGTTCCAAAGAGGATGCGCAGGATTACCGTTATTTCCCGGATCCGGATTTGCCGCCGCTTCAGATTCCAAACGAGTGGATTGAACGCTTAAAGGCCGCTCAGCCGGAGCTTCGCGATGAGAAGCTTGCGCGTTATAAGAACGAGTATGAGATTCCGGAGTATGATGCCGATATCATCACCGGTTCAAAGCGTATGGCGGATCTGTTTGAGCAGACCGTAGCTCTTGGCGCAGCACCAAAGAAAGTGTCAAACTGGTTAATGACAGAGACGATGCGCCTGTTAAAAGAACATTTGATGGAGCCGGACGAGCTTGATTTTTCACCAAAGCATCTGGCCGCATTGATTGCGCTTGTTGAGAAAAAGACGATTAACCAGACGGTTGCAAAGGAAGTCTTTGAGAAGATTTTCTCAGATGATATCGAGCCGGAAAGCTATGTAAAAGAGCATGGTCTTGGCATGGTCAATGACACCGATGCATTGCAAAAGACAGTAGAAGAAGTTATCGCTGCAAATCCGCAGTCAGTAGCGGACTACAAAGCAGGAAAGCAAAAGGCAATCGGATTCTTAGTAGGTCAGACCATGAAAGCCATGAAGGGTAAGGCAAACCCGGCAGCTGTCAATGAAATTCTGGCAAAGCTGTTAAATCAATAATATGATTCCATAAAAATCCCTGTATCTGTTAAAATGAACGGATGCAGGGATTTCTTATTTCACAAAGTTTTTATGAAATTTACAAAAAAATTGCTTGATTATTTTGAGAAACTATGATAAAGTAACTTTGTTTGATAATTAACAAACAAAGTATTACTACAAAAAAGAGCAGGTAAGAATCAAAAAATGGATAGCTGGTCAGAGAAAGGCTAAGCTGGAAAGGAAGAGTTATCATGGCAAGATTTACATTACCAAGAGATCTGTATCATGGAAAGGGAGCGCTGGAAGCACTGAAGACCCTGAAAGGAAAGAAAGCATTTGTCGTTGTCGGCGGTGGTTCTATGAAGCGTTTCGGTTTTCTGGACAAGGTTGTTTCCTATTTACAGGAAGCAGGTATGGAGGTTAAGCTGTTTGAGGGCGTAGAGCCGGATCCATCAGTGGATACTGTCATGAAGGGTGCAGCAGCGATGACCGAGTTTGGACCGGACTGGATCGTATCAATCGGCGGAGGTTCCCCAATTGATGCAGCAAAGGCTATGTGGACATTTTATGAGTATCCAAATGTCACATTTGAGGAACTGTGCATTCCATTTAACTTCCCGACACTTCGTACAAAGGCAAAGTTCTGCGCGATTCCGTCTACATCCGGTACCGCTACTGAGGTGACTGCATTCTCTGTTATCACTGATTACAAGAAGGGTATCAAGTATCCATTAGCTGACTTTAATATTACACCGGATGTTGCAATCGTAGATCCTGAGTTGGCAGAGACTATGCCGAAGAAGCTGACTGCTCATACTGGTATGGATGCCATGACCCATGCAATCGAGGCATATGTTTCCACACTTCACTGTGAATATACCGATCCGTTGGCGCTTCATGCAATCGAGATGATCAGCGAGTATCTGATCCCATCCTACAATGGTGATATGGATGCCCGTGCAAAGATGCACGATGCTCAGTGCTTAGCCGGTATGGCATTTTCCAATGCACTTCTTGGAATTGTTCACTCCATGGCACATAAGACTGGTGCAGCTTACAGCGGCGGACATATTGTTCACGGATGTGCAAATGCAATGTATCTGCCGAAGGTTATCCGCTTCAATGCAGTTGAGCCGGAAGCACAGAAGAGATATGCGAATATCGCAAGATTCCTTCATCTGGAGGGAAGCACCGATGCAGAGCTGGTTGACGCACTGATCGTACATATCAAGGGTATGAATGCAAAGCTTGATATTCCGACCTGCATCAAGGAATATGAGGGCGGCATCATTGATGAGAAGGAATTTATGGAGAAACTGCCAAAGGTTGCAGAGCTGGCTGTAGGCGATGCTTGTACCGGTTCCAATCCGAGAAGCATTAACCCGGAGCAGATGGCAAAGCTGCTGAAGTGCTGCTACTACGATGAGGAAGTAGACTTCTAAGCTGTTTTTAGATACATAACTTTGAATGGCGCGTACTGAAAGGTGCGCGCCTTTTGTATTGCAAATTGAAGTAGGAAAGGGTATACTTGGTTCAGAAAATTAGTGCAAAAAGGAGCTTTCTTTTTGCGGAAATGAGGAAAAAATGATACTACTGACATCGGACGGCATAACCTCACCACAACTGGAGGAAGAAATCAGAAAGGCTTTGGTGCCAATCTCAAAAAAAGCGGCATTAGTGACAACCGCCTCGTGCCGGTACAAGGAAAAGGATGACAATGTGCCTGCTTTAAGTAATCTGATGCGAAGATTTGGACTGGAGCCGGAGTGCGTGGACGTGGAATTTCAGGATGTGGCACTTTTGTTGGCATATGATGTTGTCATTTTGATGGGAGGAAATCCGTTCTATCTGCGTAAGCATTTGAAAAAATGGAACAACAGTCTGGAGATTTTAACGGAGCTTGCCGTGCGTCATGTGCTTGTCGGGATCAGTGCCGGCAGTATGGTGCTTGGAGATACGATGGAATTTGCCTGCCCGATTGAACCCGGCAGCATCGAGGAGGTCGGAGAAAATGTAGATTGCAATGGATTTGGCATTGTACCGTTGAATATTATGCCGCATTATCTGGCTTATCTGACAGTCTATCCGCAGACGGATGAGATTTTGACAAGCTATAAAGAAGAAACAGGTCGAAGCATTTGTACAATCAATGATGGCGAAGGCATTTGCATTGCGCATTGCGGTAAAAAAGGAACCTACATAAAAAGTGAGCGATATACACCGATCGTATCACCGAAGCTGTCCGACTATGATAGCTATTTCTTTGATCTGTATGGGACGCTCATTGACATTCATACGGATGAAGGTGAAGATGCGCTGTGGGAATTTATGACGAAATATTATGCTTATAAGGGAGCAAAGTATGGCTCGTGGGAACTTCGCTGGCGTTACGGAGAATTGGTGCGTGATGAGGAGGAACAGCTTTTGGCAAAGTGTTCGGATCAGATTCCGGAGCCTCAGGTGGAGCGTGTATTTATGCGTCTCTATGAGGAAAAGGGAGTGCGTGTTTCCGTGCAGGAGGCAGTTGACGCAGCTCAGGTATTCCGAAGCTTTTCTTTAAAATATATCCGTCTGTATCATGGAGCAAAAGAGCTTCTTGCCCATTTAAAGGAAAAAGGCAAAAAACTCTATGTATTAAGCAATGCGCAGCAGGTCTTTACGGAAAGCGAGATGCGCAGTCTTGGTATTTATGAATACTTTGATAAGGTATGTTTGTCTTCCGATTATCATTGCAAAAAGCCGGATAAGGTTTATTTCAAAAAACTGTTGGAAGCCGAGGGGTTGGAACCGTCAAAAACAATGATGATCGGAAATAGTGAGTATGATGATATTCGCACTGCAAAAGCACTTGGCATGGGAGCCTGCTATATTCACTCCAATCTGTCACCACAGGGAGAGACTGCGGATTGCGATATCGTTATGAGAGTGATGGATCTGCCTTCGTTGGAGAAGATTCTGTGCCGATAGGTTCAGAAGAACTATCACTTAGCGATGTTTCTGTATCAGTTGGAACGGTTTCGTTTCGGGCAGGCAGATTACTTGCTCGAAGCATACTTGGCGTAATACCATATTTTTTCTTAAAAACGCGGTTAAAATAAGAAATACTATGAAAACCACATTTTCTTGCTGTGTCCATGATCGGTTCAGATGCATTTGACAATAGCAGTCGGGATGCCTGTGACAGACGATAGCTGTTTAAGCATTCAGTGAAGGTGATGCCGATTGTGGACTTAAAGAACTTGATAAAATGAGACTCACTAAAGCCGCATACCTTTGCCATCTGTTCAGTAGAAAGCACTTCGCCATAGTGTTCTGTAATATAATTGATGATTTGCTTCGTCTTTGCCACTGATTTTTGCGGACGGCTTTTTGGCTTCACAGACGGATCGTTGTAGAAGAGCAGATAAAAAAGCCGAAACAGATTACTTTTAATGCCAAGCGGATAAGCTGCTGAATAGAAGGTCTGCAACTGAAACATTTCCTCAAAACACTGGCGAAAATCATCATACCAGCCGTACTCAGGCGTGACTAGCCATGGAATGATCTGCTCACCTCTTGAGAGCGGCTCTAAAAAGGCAAAGGCATCGTCATTTTCAGTGCCTCCGTAAAGAAGGGACAGTGGAAATTGAATCATGCTAATCTTCAGTGAGGAGTTTTGCTCTGTGTTAATGGAATGCAGTTGACCCGGTAAGATCAGGCAGATATCGCCCTTTTTTACTGAAAATTTTTCAAGATCAATTGAAATCTGTCCGATTCCCTCACGGATTAAGAGAATTTCCATCGTGTCCTGCCAATGAATCGAAACAGAAAAGATGTCATCAGGCAAAGTGGCCGTAAGGGCAGCAAAAGGAAAAGAACCCGTAAGGGGTTCATGCATTTCAAATAGGTCAATGTTTTGAATATTCATATGTATAATGGTAAGCCTTTCTCAAAGTCAGTCGTTTTCTTATAAATAGGTAACTGCAGTCAATCACACTCGCACATAAAGGTTTTTTTCCTTTTTGAATCGGCGAGTCACAGTTACTTGAATACATAAATAGGTATACCACAAGAAACGAAAGAAAACAACTGAAAATACGGAAAGGTGAATAAACCAGACAGGTATTTTGGGGGGATCAGGGAGGTTTCCTGCTTCAATTGCGAATATCCGCTTGACAATCGTCAACCGGTTACGTTACGGTTACGGTCATCGTGTACAATAATATCTGGGAGATGGGGATTCCCACAAAATTTAATTGAAAAGGAGACAAAACTATGACAATCGAAGAATTGTACAAGAAAGTTATCGCAGACGAGGAACTTCGCAAGGCATATGCCGCCGCTGCAAAAGATGGCAAAGTAGCAGAATTTCTTTCTGAAAACGGCTGTACATCAACCAAGGAAGAGATCAAGGCTTTTTTTGAAAGCAAAAAGGAACTGTCCGATGACGAGCTTGATGCTGTGTCCGGTGGAGACTGCCAGGTACCTGATTCAGATGAGGCTGGTCTTATCGGTGTAATTTTAGCATCTAGGTAAAAGCCTGATATAATCGTCATTGATTATGACCGGAGTGTGCGGCGCAGTTGTCTTTTTTGCCTGAATAGGATTAAAATGATGTTGGGGTCAAAAGGCATTTTGACCCTGGTATCATTAAAATAATATAGATTGGACTTTAAAATTTTGTATTGTATATTAAATAAAAAAATAGGCTTGCGATCGTGGGTGCGTTCTCCTTATGCATATTATGTAAAAGGAATAAGAAATGCACAACGGCTCAAAAAAGAGGAATACGAACTTTTAAAGCTGTGCGATGCAGAGCATGATATAGAAAACTCAGAACTGATTCGGCAGTTTATAGAGCGTGGTCTTGCAATTCCGTGCGAAAAGGGACAATTTGCGCTGACTGACTGGCAGGATAAAACTTATGATAACCGATATTTTCCGGCGATGAACTGGATGATCACGGGTAAGTGCAATTATAACTGTCTGCACTGCTTCAATGCGGTAGACAATGCTCCGCTGCAGAGCGAGTGGTCGCTTGAAGAAGCAAACGTTCTTCTTGATCAGGCGAGAGACTGTGGCATAAACGGTTTTACGATCACGGGCGGGGAACCTATGGTCCATAAGAATTTTTTTGAAATTCTTGAGGGTATTTATAACCGTGGTATGTATGTTTACGAGCTTAATACGAATGGACACTTCATAGATCAGGCTGCGCTTGACAGAATGAAGAATGTCGGATGTGTTCCGCTTATGAAGATCTCATTTGACGGTATAGGCTGGCATGACTGGCTGAGAAACAGAAAGGGCGCAGAAGCTGATACCATCAGAGCTGTTTCGCTCTGCGTCGCAAATGGATTTCCTGTTATGGTTCAGACAAATGTTCATAAAAAAAATATAGGGGTAGTGCTTGAAACGGTTAAAATGCTCGATAAAATGGGAGTCAGGGAAACACGCGTGATAAGAACTACCGAATCACCCCGATGGGAACAGAATGCGAACGATTCAACACTGACATTCAAAGAGTACATGGATGCCATGCTTGAACTTTGGCGTGAATATTCAAAGGAAGAGCATGAAATGAGGCTGACATCGTGGCAGATAGGAACGATGATGCCAAAAAGCAAATCTTTTAAAATGTCACCGGTGGAATGCTCAGCCGGACAATATCGTGAAGATGCGCCTGTTTGCAAAGGAAACCGCGGAATGATAGCGGTTGCTGCAAACGGAAATGTTTTCCCTTGTCATCAGATGTCAGGCTACTATGAGCAGCATGGCGACGTTTTGGGAAATCTTAAAAAGGGCAGCCTGAAGGAACTTATTTGCGCTGGAAGATACATGGATGAGATTTGCACAACTGTTGGCACATTGAGGAAAGTAAATACCAGATGTGGGAAATGCAAATATTTTGAATACTGCTGTGGAGGATGCAGAGCGATCGCACTTGCTCTTTCAGGTGATAAAATGGCATCCGATCCGTCAAAGTGCTTCTTTTTTGGAAATGGGTATTATGATAAAATCGTAGAGCTGCTGAGTGGCTGGGAGAATTTGTCGGTTATTAAAGAGTGAGAGGAACTATCCCGTATAACTTGGAACATTTACAGATGAAAGCGTAGGAATATGATACGGCAATCATACGATAATGATAGAGTTTTTTTGGAGTGACCTATGAAGAAAAATAAAGAAGATATTGACGAAGAAAAATTTGGGAAACTTGAACTGAGTGATGAAGCTCTTGATGCTGTTGTCGGGGGGAACGATCGATTGGGTCGCAGAAAAGCACCAATAACACCGGAGTTTTCAGATTTTTTGTGTGCATGCGCTGTCTGCAATAATGATACATCATGGGTGCCGTATGATGACGGACATACCGTATTCTGCAACACTTGCGGAGCAGAAAAAGACAGAACATGGTATGAAAATAATAAGGTTCGCAAAAAAGGTATTTCCAAAATAATATGATACCAGGGGCAAAAGGTCAGAAAGCCGAGGTAAGCTTGCTTGCGAGAGTGCAAAGCACGTAGCAATCTGGTATCCAACATCATAATATAAGCTATGATTGAGCCGAGTGCCGTTTCCTGATACGGCTATCGGCTCATTTGGCAAAAAAATAAATTTTGATATGTCATTTTTTGACAAGAAGTGATTTCTATTGTATAATGAGCCGTATTGAATATTAAATGAAAGAGTGAGGTATACAGCTGTGAGGAAGGAACTGTTTCGTGAAAAAGCAGTAAAAAAGGTTTCATCTCCCGAACAATTGAATGAGTATATCAGAGTGACAAACCCTGGAATCTGGGTAACGCTTGCTGCGATCATCATTCTCCTCGTCGGAGTCTGTGTATGGGGCATCCTGGGCAGACTTGAAACAACGATTAACGTGGTTGTCATATCTGATGGAAGCGATGCAATTTGTTATTTGACGGAGTCTGACGATATTTCTTCCATTGAAATTGGTCAGAAAGTGAAAATTGAGGATGAGATCTACTATATCGCCAGCGTTCCGTCCAGTGCTGTGAAGGTAGCAGATTGTGCTGCACTTGCAGGAAGTGAACGTGCAAAATATCTTTGCGGCGTTTCAGATACCGATTGGGTTTATGAAATTACACTCGAACCGTCCACTACATTCGTTGCTGCTGGTACATATAGTGCGAAAGTAGTTGCCGAAAGTGTCTCACCTATGTCTTTTATTTTTAACACCAGCAGATAAGAAGTTTTCTGCTTCTGAAGCGGTGGGATGAATTATAAAAAAAACATAACGGCAGTGGCGGGCGGAGAAAAATCGGTATCCCCCACTGACATGAGGCTGGTCAGACCCCGTGAAAATACCGATTGTGAATTGAAACAGCTGAGGTGCGGCATGGAAAAATTAAAGCGTATTAAGAAACCACTTCAAAGAGGTGTTGCAAAAGTACCTGTTGTTATGCAGATGGAGGCACTTGAATGCGGAGCAGCCTGCCTTACAATGGTGCTTGCATATTATGGAAAATGGATTCCGCTTGAGCAAGTTCGTTCGGATTGCGGCGTTTCGCGTGATGGTTCCAAGGCAAAAAATATTCTTCGTGCGGCAAGGTCTTACGGACTGGTTGCCAAAGGATATCGCTATGAAACAGAAAGCCTGAGAAATGAGGGAAAATTCCCCTGCATAATTCACTGGAACTTCAGCCATTTTGTTGTGCTTACCGGATTTCGCGGGAATAAGGCGATATTGAACGATCCGGCAAAAGGTACATATGCCGTTTCTATGGAGACTTTCGACAGTTCATTTTCCGGAATTTGCCTGATGTTTGAACCGGGCGAGGAGTTTAAACCCAGTGGGAAGAAAAAGTCGGTGATAAAATTTGCCGCAAATCGGCTGAAAGGTGCGGGTGCGCAGGTTGCATTTACTATGTTTACAGGAGTGATTGCCTCCCTTATTGGGATAATCTCGCCGACATTCAGCCGGATATTTATTGACAGGCTGCTGACAGGAAAAAATCCTGACTGGTTCGTACCGTTTATAATCGCTATATCGGCATTTACTTTTATCAGCATAGTTGTTGAATGGCTTCGTGCGATATATTCGCTGAAAATCAATGGTAAATTCGCTGCAGTCGGTAATGCAACCTACTTCTGGCATATTTTACATTTGCCGATGACATTTTTCTCGCAGAGAATGGCAGGCGATATAGCAGGCAGACAGGCATTAAACGCGTCAATCGCAAATACGCTTGTGAATACGTTCGTGCCGCTTTTGCTGGATACGGGAATGATGTTATTCTATCTTATAGTAATGATACGTTACAGTTGGCTTTTGACGATTATCGGCATCTTTTCAATTTTTATCAATTTCATTGTGTCGAAATTTATATCAAATAGACGCATCAATATAACCAGAGTTCAGATGCGTGACCGCGGACTTCTTTCCGGCGCAACTGTTGCCGGTATCGAAATGATCGAAACCATAAAGGCGAGCGGTGCAGAAAAAGGATTTTTTCAGAGATGGGCGGGATATCAGGCGAATGTCAATGCTGCAGAGGTGAAGGAACAGAAGATAAATCAGTATCTTGGCATAATACCATCCATTGTTTCGTCGCTTTGTAGTATAGCTGTTTTGATGTTTGGTGTATATTTTACTATGAATGGCAGCTTTACTATTGGTATGATAACTGCTTTTCAGGGTTTTCTTAGTTCGTTTACGTCGCCGGCACTTGAACTTATCAGTGCAGGTCAGACGATTCAAGAGATGCGTACCGAAATGGAGCGTGTAGAAGATGTTATGGCATATCCTGAAGACAGCATTTACAGTGACAAAGAAGACAGCGCTCAAAGCAACAGAAAGCTTTCTGGTAATATTACTATGAAGCATGTTACATTTGGTTATTCGAAGCTTGAAGCTCCATTGATCGAGAATTTTAATTTGGAATTGAAACCGGGCAAGAGTGTGGCTCTCGTCGGTTCTTCCGGTTGCGGAAAATCAACGCTGTCAAAGCTTATTTCGGGACTCTATCAGCCGTGGAGCGGAGAGATTTTGTTTGACGGGAAAACGCCGCAGGAGATTGGACGCAATGTGTTTACGGGTTCTCTTGCCGTTGTTGACCAGGATATCATCCTGTTTGCAGACACGATTTCAAATAATATAAAGATGTGGGATAATACAATCGAAGACTTTGAGGTTATTCTTGCTGCCCGTGATGCCCATATTCATGAGGACATCATGCTTAGAGAGGGCGGTTATCAGGGCAAGATTATTGAGGGTGGACGCGATTTATCCGGAGGGCAGAGGCAGCGCCTGGAGATTGCAAGAGCTCTTGCACAGGATCCGACGATTATCATTATGGACGAAGCGACAAGTGCGCTCGATGCGAAAACCGAATATGAGGTCATAAAATCAATAAAGGATCGCGGAATTACAACCATAGTCGTGGCACATCGTCTTTCAACCATACGTGACTGCGATGAGATAATCGTCCTTGATCACGGCAAGGCAGTCGAGCGCGGAACTCACGATGAGCTTTACGCAAAAGGCGGTCTTTACACAAAGCTTGTAACAAGTGATTAAGGAGGTGACATCGTGAGTTTATTTGAAGAACAACTGAAAACAAGAAAATTAAATGATGATGCTGTCGTCTCAGATGCGCTCGAACAGATCACAAACTCGGTTACATGGAAACGCATATCTGCATCGACTGGCGATGAGCGTCTGCGCTCTCTTGATGCCATAAACCAGGTGCTTGGCTATTTTGGAAAGCGACCGTGCGACATGCCTGAAAAAATTACAGATGTCAAAGAACAGATCGATTATGCAGTCCGTCCTTACGGAATAATGTACAGAACGGTATGTCTTGATGAGGGTTGGTACAAAAATGCTGTAGGAGTTATGCTTGCTGCACGAAAAAAAGGCGGTGTTACAGCACTTTTGCCAGGGAAGATCTCTGGTTATTATTTTTATGATACCGATGGCAAAAAGAAAAAGCTGAACAAAATGACGGAAAAGCTTTTTGACAACGAAGCGATTGCTTTTTACAATCCGCTTCCGAATAAAAAACTAAGCGTTGTATCATTAATGAGATACGCTTTTGGAACACTTAGCTCCTTTGAGATTGTCCTTGTTGCAGCAGTGACGCTTTTTGTATCGCTTGTAGGGCTGATCTCCCCGAAACTCAATCAGCTTCTCTTTTCAACTGTAATCGAGTCAAAAAGTGTCAGATTGCTTTTCGCTATTGCAATATTTACAATTTGCGTTTCAATCAGTACAACACTTATCGGCGCGGTAAAAGCATTGATTAATGCACGGATAACGACAAAGGTGTCAATAGCCGTCCAGTCAGCGACAATGATGAGAATACTGTCGCTTCCCACGAGCTTCTTTAAGAATTACAGCGCCGGAGAACTTACCAATCGTTCAATGTATATCGGTTCACTTTGTCAGATGATAATGAATGCACTGCTTTCGACTGCTATTACATCAGTATTTTCGTTGATTTACATTGCGCAGATATTTGTATTTGCGCCGTCGCTTGTGGTTCCGGCACTGTTTATCATACTTGCGACTGTTATTCTTTCTGTTGTTACGACATTTGTTCAGATGGATGTGTCAAAGCGTCATATGGAGCATGAGGCAGAGGTTTCCGGACTTAGCTATTCAATGATTGCCGGAATCCAGAAGATCAAGCTGTCTGGTGCAGAGAAGCGTGCGTTTGCAAAATGGGGAGGCTTTTTTGCAAAAAGCGCGCAGCTTCAATACAATCCTCCGACTATATTGAAGCTTAGCAATGTATTTTCATTGATCATTTCCTCCGTCGGAGTGATAGTGATATATTACATGTCCGTTCAGAGTAAGGTCGCAGTTGCCGATTACTATGCGTTTAATACCGCATATGGAATGATTTCAGGTGCATTTTTGTCACTCGTTTCCGTTGCATCAACAATCGCACAGATTAAACCCGTCATTGATATGGCAAAACCTATCATGGAAACCGCACCTGAGACTGCGGAGGTGCTTACCCCTGTTGAAAAAATTTCCGGTAACATCGAGATCAACAATGTTTCCTTTCGCTATAATGATAACGAACCGCCGATTTTAGACAATCTGTCGTTGAAGTTCAAAGCAGGGCAATATGTGGCAATCGTCGGCAAGACAGGCTGTGGAAAGTCAACACTTATCCGTTTGCTTTTGGGTTTTGAGAAGCCGCAAAAGGGGGCTGTTTATTATGACGGAAAGGATATTTCAAGTCTTGATTTGCAATCTCTTCGCAAAAAACTTGGTGTTGTAACCCAGGATGGCAAGCTGTTTCGTGGCGACATCTATTCTAATATTGTTATATCTGCTCCGCAGCTTTCAATAGAGGAAGCGTGGGAGGCAGCGGAAATTTCGGGAATCGCCGATGACATAAGAGCAATGCCGATGGGGATGAATACCATGATCTGCGAGGGCGCAGGTGGTATATCCGGCGGGCAAAAGCAAAGAATTATGATAGCACGTGCTATTGCACCGAAACCCAACGTTTTGATTTTTGATGAGGCAACCAGTGCCTTGGATAATATTACGCAGAAAAAGGTTTCTGATGCGCTGGCCGCGCTCAAGTGTACAAGAATTGTTGTTGCGCATCGTCTTTCCACAATAAAGCAGTGTGATCGTATTATCGTGCTTGACGGAGGAAAAATTATCGAAGAGGGAACATACGATGAACTGATTGATGCGCAGGGATTCTTTGCCGAACTTGTTGAACGGCAGAGAATTTCAAAGGGCAACTAACAGTTACAAATCTTATAAAACACGAGGTAAACTATGCAGGTTATTTACGTGGACAGCGATTTAGTTTGTCTGGAAAGCTTCAATCAAATCGTTAAATGCTTCGTTGAGATTGATAGTTTGGTATTATTTTCTTCCGCTTATGAGGCAGCAGAATATGCAAAGAAAAGCAAAACGGACATTGCTTTTCTAAGTATAGACCCGCCTGCCTGTGATGCTCTTTACCTTGCAGAGGAACTGATGTCAATTAACGAGAACATAAATATTATTTTTATTTCCGAATCACCGGAATATGCAATGCAGGCATTTACGCTGGATGCTATTGGCTACATATTGAAGCCGTTTACGAGTATTTCATTGCGAAAAGAGTTCGACAAGGCTATTCGGATGAATCCGAAAAAACGTATAGAGGTAGTTATCGAAACAATACCTGATGTTGTGGTTAAGCTGAATGGCAAAGTTGCTGTTTTCAGCAGACCGAAGGTTGAGGAACTGTTTGCTTTGATGGTTGATCGAGGCGATGCGGGACTGACATCAGGAGAGGCAATGGCAAATCTGTGGCCTGACCGTCCAAACGATAATAACACTGCTGCGCTTTATCGTACAACGGCAAGCCGCTTAGTTGGGATTCTGAAAGCATGGGGGATTTCGGATATTCTTGTCTCTGACGGAAGGCGGCGATATATCGACACAAAGCTGGTTGACTGCGATATTTACCGCATTTTGGCGGGGGAAAAGAAACCACTTATTAAGTATAATGGCGAATATATGCGTAGATATTCATGGGCAGAAGAGCGCAACGCATGGCTTTGGCATCTTGTGACTAGCGTATGAGTGAAGGTAGGATACTCCGGAAATCGGAAGCAGTTGGCTTGCTTTGCGAAAGTGGGTTACTTTACAACATAAGATTTTATTGAAAGAGGAAAGCTAGTTCGTGATTTTTAAAATTGCCTTTCCTTTTTTTGTTGGCAGGATTCAGATTTTTCAGGCGAAAATCCAATAGAATTTATTCCGGTTAATCGAACTTAAAGAAAAGTTAAAAACTGAAATTGCATCTTAAATTTATCGTAAGAATTGAACGCTTCTAAATATTGTCAGAAAGTGGTATACTGTATCTAATTAAAATAAGAACAACAAACCGCACAGTAGACTGCGGGAAGGGATGGAAAATATGAAAAAAAGAACGGTTTTGATTGGGATCGTGCTGCTTGCTGCTGCCGGTGGAGGCTGGTATTATTATAAAAATTATTATAAGAAAGCAGATTTCGTGCAGACACAGACTGCTGAAGGCTCAGTATACATGAGTCAGGTGTCTGACATTATGGATCAAGGGGCGCTTGGGATGAGTACACGGCTGGTTGGTGTTGTAGATCCGCAGGAATCGAAGGACATTAAGCTGGATTCGGATAAGACAGTAAAGGAAATATTCGTGTCAGTAGGAGATCAGGTAAAGGTCGGAGATGCATTATTTTCTTATGATGTGGAAGCCATGAGGCAAAAGCTTCAGGAGGCAGATCTGGATCTCGAAGAGATGAACAACACGCTTCAGACGATGAATCAGCAGTTAAATGAACTGAATACGCAGGCGGCAAAGGCAAAGGAATCAGAAAAGCAAGCATATAATCTTCAGATACTTTCCGCACAGAATTCCATTCATAAGCAGGAGTATAACATTAGTGTAAAGCAGTTGGAGCGTGCACAGTTGGAAAAGAATATCGACAATGCAGTTGTCTATGCAGATATTGAGGGCGTGGTAAAGACGATCAATTCCAGTTCATCGAGCAGCAGTTCGTATGATTCGTCAACATCAGACGCTTTCATGACGATTCTGGCGACGGGCGAGTATCGGATCAAGGGTACATGCAACGAAATGAATATATACAGTTTGTATGTTGGTGAGAAGATGGTGATTCATCCGCGTGCAGATGAAGAAAAGACATACACAGGTGAGATCACAAAAATAGAGACAGAGGCTGCGACTGACACGAATACAAATAATTATTTAGATTCGTCAGGAGAGACTACAAAATATCATTTTTATGTAAAAATTGATAACGGAATGGATTTGATGCTGGGTCAGCATGTCATTATGGAAGAAGATACCGGAGATACGAAGGAAAAGACAGGTCTGTGGATTCCAAGTTATTATGTTGTACAGGACGAGGATTCGTATTATGTATGGAGCTGTAATGATAAAAAGCGTGTATGCAAGAAGGAAGTAAGCATTGGGGAGACAGATGACGAGGCTATGGAATATCAGATTGCAGACGGATTGACGAAGGATGACTATATTGCATATCCGGATGAACTGACACAGGAAGGCATGGAGGCTGTGATCCCGGATTCCGGTGTCAGCGCAGAGTAGGAGGGGCTATGCTGTTAGAACTAAAAAATATCAATAAAAGCTATTTTCAGGGAAAACAGGAGATGCAGGTCTTAAAAGATGTAAACTTTTGTGTTGATGAGGGCGAATATGTCGCAATCATGGGACCGTCAGGCTCAGGAAAGTCTACATTGATGAACATAATAGGATGTCTGGATAAGCCCACATCCGGAAGCTTCTATCTGGATGGAAAAGATATTCTAAAATACAAGGACAATGCACTTTCTACAGTGCGGTTGAATACGATAGGATTTGTATTTCAGAGTTTCTTTTTAATGATGAAGCAGACAGCCCTCGAAAATGTATGTCTTCCGCTGACATATGCAGGAGTACCGAAGCGTAAGCGAAAAGAGATCGCAACGCAGGCACTTACCAGAGTAGGCTTGGAGGATCGTATCAATTATAAGCCAACGCAGCTTTCAGGAGGTCAGTGCCAGCGAGTGGCAATCGCGAGAGCGATCTCAAACAGCCCAAAGATTTTATTGGCAGATGAGCCGACAGGCGCGCTTGATTCGAAGTCCGGCGCACAGATCATGGAGTTATTTCAAAGTCTGAATGATGAGGGCGTTACTATTATAATGATTACACATGATTCTGAGATAGCATCTCATGCAAAGAGAGTTATTCACATTCGTGATGGTCAGATCGTAGAAGGAAAATTTGGCTGATGTCATGCATATCTTAGACTTGCAGCAAGTCGGTAAGTCTAAGTGTGTAAGGCTTAGAAAGCAGAAATGAGGATAGGTATCATGAAAAAGCTGGCAGTATATATTCTTGTTCCGGCACTGATCGTTGGAAGCTGTGGAGCCGGAGTTTATGTATATCAGAAGAAAAAGCAGGAAAATACATATGTAAAGGTAGTTCCTGTAAGTTCCATATCGACAATGGATTATGGTTCAAACATGTCTATGTATGGAACGATAGTTAACAATCAGCGTCAGGAGATTACAGTTACAACATCTCAGAAAATTACGGAGGTAATGGTAAAAAAAGGCGACAAAGTAAACATTGGCGATCCGATATTAAAGATGGATACAACTATGGACAATCTGAATTTACAGGATCTTGAGATTCAGATTCAGAAAAAAGTTCTTGAGATTTCAGATGGTTATAAGAGGCTTGATAAATTGTTAAAAACCACTCCGGCAGCACCGTACAATCCGGATGGCAATGATGATTTCCCATGGCCGGACGATTATCCTATCATTCCGGAGGAAAGTTCCTCTGAAGAAGAGTCATCGTCCGAAGAAGAATCGTCATCCGAGGAAGAATCATCGTCCGAGGAAGAGTCATCGTCCGAAGAAGAGTCATCGTCCGAGGAAGAGTCATCGTCCGAGGAAGAGTCATCGTCCGAAGAAGAGTCATCCCCCGAAGAAAGCTCATCACAAATTGAGAGCACATCGCCAGATGAGAGCACATCGCCGGATGAAAGTACATCGCCAGATGAAAATACGTCGCCAGATGAAAGTACATCACCGGTTGAAAGCACATCAGCACAGGAAAGCACGGCTGAACAGTCGTCCGGCACAGAAGTTTCCACAACGGACTCTTCAAGTACAGAACAGTCTACAGAAGAGTCTCAAAGTCAAACAGAAAGTACAGCACAGCCGTCGAGTACGCAAGAACCAAGCACACAAGAGCCGGACACGCAAGAGTCGGACACGCAAGAGTCAAGCACACAGCCTCCGTCAACTGAGGTACCGGATCCGACAGGCGCACAGGGCGAGACGCTTATTGGAAAAGAAATTTCCAGAATTGAACAGGCAGTAAGCGGAAATGGAACAAAGGAAAATCCATATCTGTTTTTGTGCGGTTCAGATGCGAAGCTTGATAATGCGCTGATTCGTCAGCTGGTACAGAATAAAAATTATGCGATCATTCGGTTTTATAATGAGAGTGGAATACCTGCTTACGATCTTGATCTGTCAAAGATGATTCTCGGAGAGGATGAAAAGCCGATTATCCATACGCATAATTATATAGAAGAAAGTCGTACCGAAGCGACCTGTTTGTCGCCTGCGATAATAACTTACAGATGCGACGGATGCGGAGACGCTTATATTGTGAAAGAAGGAGAAACGGCACAACACACATTTACACAGATTGTAAATAATCCGGCCACATGTGTGACAAAGGGTTATGTTGTAAGGCAATGCAGTGTGTGTGGTCTTCTTGAAACAGAGCAGACAGATCCGGATCCAAATGCACATCAATACCAATTATATTACGATGGCGGCACGACCGGACAATGGAATTATTATCAATGCACGGTCTGCGGAGCAACCAAAACAGAAGCAAACCCCAATTATGTGCCTCCGACGGTTTCAGAGCCTTCATCGGCAGGTATTTCAGAGAATGCGTATGGTGTGTCTGAGGAGCAGACTGCCATGCTGGCGACTGCATCTGTGCGTCATATATTGACAGCAGCAGGTTCAACCGATGAAAGTAATGAATCAGGAAACAGCATATCAGATATTACAATGCCGACGTTTCAGGAAGAGGATTTTAGTTCATATACGGCAACAGAGCTTGCAAAAGAGATTCAGTCACAGCGTGAAAGTCTGCGCGATATGGACTTGGAGCGCAGAAAATTGGAATTGCAATATGCCAAGCAGGAAAAGGAACTTAGCAAAAATAGTATCATCACAAGCACTGTAAAGGGTACAGTAGAAGATTTGCAGGATGTAGATGATATCGATTATTCAAAGCCATTTGTGGTGTTAAATGGCGGAGAAGGATACTATGTGCAGGGAACAGTTGCAGAAAATCTTCTGGATACATTCCAGCCGGGGCTTGAAATTACATGCACCAGCTGGAATGAGACAGGAACCGTTTTTTGCATGGCAACGGTGACAGAAGTGTCTGAATATCCTACAACAAATATAATAGGTGGCTCATCGAATCCGAATCTGTCATATTATCCATTTGTGGCATTTATAGATGCAGACCAGGGAACCGGACTTACAACCGGATCTTATGTAGATATCAGTTTGACAACACAGGGAGACAGCGATTCTCTCTATATTAGTCAGATGTATGTCAAAAAGGAAGATAACCGCTATTACGTATATGCCAGAAATAGTAAGACAGGTCTTCTTGAGAAGCGTTATGTAACGATTGGAAAGAGCCTTTATGGAAGCTATTATCAGATTAAGTCAGGTTTGACAAATGACGATATGATAGCTGTACCATTTGGAAAGACTGTAAAAGAGGGTGTAAAGACAACGAGCGAATATGGCGATGACAGTATTGATTCAGGAATTGATACTGGTATGGATGGCACTGCATATGATGATGGCATGATACAGGATAACGGTATGGATAGCTATGACAGTGTGAACTTGGACGGCACTATGGAAGACAATGGAAATGGTGTCAATGATGATGTGAATAATGACATGAATTATGATGTAACCACATTTGATAATGAAGCGATGGAAGACAATGCAAATGTCGGACTTGACGTGCAAGATGGGGTGAACACTCCAACCACAATGTATAGTGGGGAGGTGGCGCGATAAATGATAGAGAATATAAGGCTTTCATTTCAGGGTATCTGGTCGCATAAGATGCGCTCCTTTTTGACGATGCTTGGTATCATTATCGGTATTGCGGCTATTATCGCGATTGTTTCTACGATTGAGGGAACAAATGAGCTGATTAAGCAGAATATGATGGGAAACAACCGCCATACGGTAAAAGTGCAGCTGTCACAGGACGATTACACATATGATATCAGTACATGGAACAGTTCACCGGAAGGGGTTCCGATTTTTGATGAATCCTACAGACAGCGAATCCTTGAGATTCCAAATGTCATTCGGGCTGCATTTTATCAAATCCGCTCCGAGTATAATGACTCGATATTTTATAAGGATCAGTCACTCAGCAGCTGTAGTGTGCTTGGAATCGACCAGTATTATTTTGGTACTGCAGGATACCATACACAGAGCGGACGCGCAATCACGGAGGATGATAATAATAAAAAACGTCAGGTGGCAGTGATTGATGAGAGTGTGCAGCGTTCTCTTTTCCCGGATGAAGATCCGATCGGAAAAGCGATAGAAATTCACGGGGAACCGTTTACGGTAGTTGGTATATGCAGTGAAGTCAGCCAGAGTGAGCTTGTTATCAATTCGGAGGAGGAATATTGGACGTATTATCAGAATGGTTCGTCATCAGGAACAATTTATATTCCAAAAGGCGTATGGGGAACTGTCTATAAGTTTGATGAAGCTCAGAATCTGATTTTGCAGGCAAGCGGAGCAGACGAGATGGCAGCGGCAGGTAAAGCAGCTGCAACGATCCTGAATGAAAATATGAATGTGTCAAATTCAAGCATTACATATCGGTCAGAAGATTTGATGCAGCAGGCAAAGCAGCTGCAGGAAACGCAAAGCTCGACCAACAATATGTTAATCTGGGTTGCCTGCATCTCTCTTTTAGTCGGAGGAATCGGTGTTATGAACATCATGCTCGTCTCTGTCACAGAGAGAACTAAGGAAATCGGATTAAAAAAGGCAATTGGAGCCAAGAAAGGCAGAATCCTGGGACAGTTTTTGACCGAGGCGGCAATTCTTACTAGTATGGGAGGCGTGCTCGGTGTAGCAGCGGGTGTAGCATTGGCAAAAGTTATTTCCAAAATGTCGTCCACACCGGTTGCAATAAATGTGACATCAATAATCGTATCGGTCGGATTTTCTACACTGATCGGTGTAATCTTTGGTCTGTTGCCATCTATTTCGGCGGCAAACTTAAACCCAATCGAGGCACTTCGTCACGAGTAAGACAATACTAGAATAGATAAAGAATAAATAATTGAAGCTACTTATTAGTTGAGTTATTCGCTGATGAGTGGCTTCTTTTTTGAAGGTAAGTCTGGAAAAGAAATAAAAGTTGATGTATAATAAAGCGAAAGTAAAATTGATTAGTATTAGGGGAAAGGAAAATAAAAATGCCAAAAAAAAATAAAGTAGATATTCAGATGACATTAGAGAAGTTGCACAAAAAGTCTGAATATCTGCTAGAATTATCCGAGGTATACAGAAAGATAACAAGTGATGACCTAAAAAAAACGCCCGGTTTATAGCCGAAGAAATGGATTGCTATTTCAGGAAGTTTCAAGATGAAAGAAAATAAAAATAGTAAAAGGCAATGAATGCAAATAAAAGAAAAGAGAGGAACATTATGGAGACACAGGCAATGAGACTGCCCAAGCATTTTATTGATCTGCATTTGCATTTAGACGGCGCGATTACACTACCGATTGCAAAGCGTCTGGCACAGCTGCAAAATCAAACGCTTCCAGCTTCATCCGATGAAGAACTGGCGCAGCTTCTTAGCATTCCAAAGAACTGCGAGGATTTGAACGAATATTTAAAGCGTTTCGATCTGCCGATTTCACTGCTACAGACAAAGGAAAGCATCAGTGAAGCCGTATTTCTGGTAAGTGAACAGCTTCGTCTGGAAAATGTAATCTACGCAGAGCTTCGTTTTGCACCGCAGTCTTTTACGGCGGGCGGGCTTACTCAGCGCGAGGTGGTAGAGGCTGCACTTGCGGGCTTAGCGCGCACCTCATTTTGCGGCAATCTGATTTTATGCGCAATGCGTGGGCCAGGGCGCGAGGCAGCAAATGAAGAAACGCTGCGCTTGACAAAAGAATATCTGGTAACGCATGGTGGCGTGGTAGCATTTGATATTGCGGGCGCAGAGGGACTTTTTCCGACAAGCGATTATCGGGATTTGTTTACACTTGCTGCAAAGCTTGATGTGCCGTTTACAATTCATGCAGGAGAGGCGGTGGGAGCTGATAGTGTACGCTGTGCAATTGAGATGGGGGCTCGCCGTATCGGCCATGGAGTGCGTTCATTCGAGGATGAAGCGTTACTAGAATTATTGCGGGCACGTCAGATTCCACTCGAAATATGCCCGACAAGCAACCGTCAGACTCACGCCGTGGCAGATATGAGAGACTACCCACTTGCGGATTTTGTAAAGAAGGGCTTATGTGTTACGATCAATACCGATAACCCAGCAATTTCTAGTACAACCATTGCAGAAGAGTTTGCCTATGCGCAGACACTTGGCGTTACATTTGAGCAGGAGCAGCGTATGCTGTTATCAGCAGCAGATGCCGCATTCACCGATGAAGCGACAAAGCAGCAGCTAAAACAACTATTAAAAGAGCAGTCCAGATAACAAAGACTAAATACAAAGACAGTCAAGAAGGAGGAAATGAAGTATGGCACAGTGGTTAAAAGATGCGGTTTTTTATGAAATTTATCCGCAGTCCTTTCAGGATACAAACGCAGACGGAATCGGTGATTTTCAGGGAATTATTGACCATCTGGATTACATTAAGGAATTAGGCTGCAATGCAATCTGGATGAATCCGTGTTTTGCATCTCCATTTGGTGATGCGGGCTATGACGTCTCTGATTATTACACCGCAGCGCCGCGTTACGGAACAAATGAGGATTTAAAGCATCTGTTTGATGAAGTACATAAAAGAGGAATGCATATTCTTCTTGACTTGGTTCCAGGTCATACATCGGTAGATCATCCATGGTTTAAGGAGTCTCTTAAGGCAGAGAAAAATCCGTATACCGACCGTTACATCTGGACCGACAATATCTGGGAGCAGCCGGAGGGCATTGGCTCCATTAAGGGCATTTCCGATCGTGACGGCTGCTGCGTAGTAAATTTCTTCTCTCATCAGCCAGCATTGAATTATGGTCATTATATCTGTGAGCGTCCGTGGCAGCAGCCGATGGATGCAGAAGGTCCGAAAGCCACCATCGCAGAGATGGAAAAGGTTATGCGTTTCTGGCTGAAAATGGGCTGTGACGGTTTCCGCGTTGATATGGCAGGTTCTCTTGTAAAGAATGACCCGGATGGTCTTGGAACAATTCGTCTGTGGCAGGGTATCCGTCCATTCCTTGATAAAGAATTTCCAGAGGCAGCCATGGTATCGGAATGGGGAGAGCCGGACAAGTCCTTGCAGGCTGGTTTTGATATGGATTTTCTGCTTCACTTTGGTCCGTCCCACTATAATGATCTGTTTCGTTGTGAAGAGCCATATTTTTCCTCCAGAGGAAAGGGTAGTGCGGCAGCATTTGTTGAAAAATATAAGGAAAGCCGCAAGAAGGCAGGCGCAAAGGGCTTAATCTGCATTCCGTCTGGAAATCATGATATGGATCGTCTGGCAAGAACGCTGCATGGCGACGAGTTAAAGGTAGCATTTGCCTTCCTTTTGACCATGCCGGGTGCTCCGTTTATCTACTATGGAGACGAGATTGGTCTTCGTTATGTGGAAAATCTGGTTTCTGTTGAAGGTGGTTACAGTCGTACCGGTTCCCGTTCTCCGATGCAGTGGAATCACGGTGTCAACTTTGGATTTAGCAATGCATCACCAGAAAAGCTTTATATTCCGACGGATCCAGAGCCAAACAGCCCAACCGCAGAGGATCAGATAAAGAATCCAGACTCGCTGTATCATGAGGTAAAGAAGCTGATTGCCATCCGCCGTGCGCACAGTGCGCTGTTAAGCGATGGTGACATTGAGTTTGTGTCGGACGGAGCCGATGGTGCGCCGCTTGCCTACATCCGAAGCAGTGCAGACGAGAAGATTCTTGTTGTTGTCAATCCGGCAGACCGAGAGGCTGTTCTGGAAGTGCCAGGAACATGGAATACGTTCTTGTATACCGTGGGCGGTACCGTAAATGCAGAAAATGGAAAGCTGATTGTTGCACCAAAGTCTGCTAATTTATTAAAATGAGTGATCAAAGCACGCGATTAAAGCGAGTAATTAAAGAGAGGAACTAGTAATGATTTATTTTCAGTGTGATTACGAGGAAGGCTGTCACCCAGCTATTTTAAAGAAGCTTCAAGAGACAAATCTGGAGCAGACAGTCGGATATAGCATGGATCCGTACTGTGCAAGCGCAAGAGAGAAGATTAAAAAGGCAGTCGAAAGACCAGATGCAGATGTGCATTTTTTGGTAGGCGGAACGCAGACCAATATGACGGTCATCGCGGCGGCATTAAAGCCGTGGCAGGGAGCAATCTGTGCCGATACCGGTCATATTGCGTGTCATGAGACAGGAGCAGTCGAAGCAACTGGTCATAAAGTACTGGCACTTCCATCTGAAGATGGAAAGATTACAGCAGCGCAGATTGAGGAGACTGTAAAGAAGCACTACGAAGATGGCAGTCATGAGCATATCGTGCAGCCGGGTATGGTATACATTTCTTTTCCAACTGAGAGCGGAACATTGTACAGTAAGCGGGAATTGACTGATATCTATACGGTTTGTAAGGCACTTGATATTCCACTGTTTATTGATGGAGCGCGTCTTGGCTATGGCTTGCAAAGTCCGGCATGTGATATTACATTGAAAGAGTTAACACGACTTTGCGACGTATTTTATATTGGCGGAACAAAGTGTGGTGCATTGTTTGGCGAGGCAGTTGTCATTTTAAAGGAATCGCTGAAAAAGGATTTTCGTTATCTGATCAAGCAGCGCGGTGGTATGCTTGCAAAAGGCCGTCTTCTTGGTATTCAGTTTGACACATTATTTACCGATGATTTATATAATACGATCTGCAATGAGGCGGTAAAGAAGGCAATGGCTGTGCGAGAGGCATTTCTGGCAAAAGGGATTTTGATGTATGGAAGTTCTATGACAAATCAGCAATTTCCGATTCTGACGGATGCACAGAAGGAGGCACTTGCCAAAGATTTTGCATTTGAATATTGGGGAGAAGCACCAGATGGCAATGGAAGCATTGTGCGTTTTTGCACAAGCTGGGCGACAACCGATGAGCAGATCAAAGCATTGACCGATGCGATAGCCGCATTATAAGAATAAAAATAAATAATTCAATGGGAATTGACCAAACAGGAATTAAAATTGTAGTTTTGTGGTTGGAATAATTTTCTCAATATTAGGTTCACCAGTTCCGTTTACAATGCTGCGGTATTGGGGTGGCTTTTGCTGGCAGCCGCAATTAAAACTTCGCATAAGAAAAATGTAGGGATATAAATAGAAGAAAATTACTTATAAAAGTAAGAATCACCCGCTTGTAAAAATACGAGCGGGTGATTCTTATTTAACATTTAACTGAATCAAGCAAGTAGCGAAGCGGATTGCAAATGTCCGCTTTTAACATTTAAATCAGGAATCAATCGTTGTATCCGTTCGGATTCTTTGTCTGCCAGTTCCAGGAATCTGCGCACATCTCGTCGATGTCATACTGCGCAGTCCAGCCAAGCTCAGCAGCAGCCTTGTCACACTTGGAGTAGCAGGTTGCAATATCACCGGCACGACGCGGCTTGATTACATATGGAAGTTCTTTGCCGCATGCCTTCTCGAATGCGTGGATGACATCCAGAACGCTGTAGCCTTTTCCGGTACCGAGGTTATAGATGCTGACGCCTTCTTTGTCTGCTAACTTCTGGATGGCCTTTACGTGACCTCTTGCAAGATCGACTACATGGATATAGTCACGAACTCCGGTTCCATCCGGTGTATCGTAGTCATTTCCGAATACATTGATGCATGGAAGCTTTCCGATGGCTACCTGTGCAACATATGGGAGCAGGTTGTTTGGGATACCCTTTGGATCCTCACCGATCAGACCACTCTTGTGAGCACCGATTGGATTGAAATAACGAAGCAGGATGACATTCCACTCCGGATCTGCGGTATGGATGTCCGTCAGAACCTGCTCAAGCATCCACTTTGTCCAACCGTATGGGTTGGTAGCGATGCCCTTCGGGCAGTTTTCGGTGATCGGAATCTCAGCAGGTGAGCCATATACGGTAGCGGAAGAACTGAAGATGATGTTCTTAACGCCGTGCTTGCGCATCTCGTCACACAGAACCAGCGTGCCGGACATGTTGTTGGTGTAGTACTCGATCGGCTTTGCAACAGACTCACCGACGGCCTTGAGTCCTGCAAAGTGAATCACAGCATCAATTTTTTCATTGTCAAAAATCGCCTTTACACCTTCACGATCTAACATATCTGTCTGGTAGAAGGTGACTTTCTTTCCGGTAATCTGCTCGATACGGTCAACAGCCTTCTTATTAGCGTTGTACAGGTTGTCCATGATTACAACCTCGTATCCCTCATTTAACAGTTCTACGCAGGTATGGCTGCCGATATATCCGGCACCACCGGTAACTAAAATTTTCATGATAACCCCTTTTCTGCGCTGCTATGCATAGGATGTATTTATGACAAAAGGCAATATGTGCAGGTGTGCAGGCAAATCAACCGCAGCGCTGACCGACTGCCTAAACGTGCATTGGAAAGACACTTGACTTTCCGTTACTTACAATTATAATGAGAGAGGAGTAGTATGGCAACAACTATTTTAGAAAAAAGTATAACTATTTTGAGATAAATAGAAATATAGAAAATAGAAGACGATCATATTTATTTTGTACGAGGTATCTATGCAGATAAAAATAAATGATGAAAAAAAAGAATTGAAATTTCATGGAAGCTATGAGTTTCCTGTGTTTGTCAGCCATGAGATTCTGTCTGCCTATGAGAGAGGTGCATTCGCATGGCATTGGCATCCGGAGGTTGAGTTAACCTATATTGAGGAAGGGCAGATTGCGTATCAGGTGAATGATACGGTATATCATTTGAAGCAGGGAGAGGGATTGTTTTGCAATGCAAATGCGCTTCATACAGGTCATATGCTCAATCAGGGAGACTGTCATTATCTGTCGGTAACGTTTCACCCGCGCATGATCTATGGCTTTGAGGGAAGTGCTGTGGATAAGCATTACGTTGAGCCAGTGACGCGAAATGATTCATTAGGGGGACTGCATCTTGTGCCGGATAATGGATGGCAGACAAAGGTGTTGGTTCTGATTCAAAAATTGGCAGAAACGTATGAGGCACATGAGGCGGGATTTGAACTCGTGATTTGTCAGACACTTTTAACTATTTGGAATACACTTTATTTGAACGTATGGAGTGCAATTCCGTCCGATCCGTCGGTTCAGTACAAGGAAATTGAACGTTTAAGAAAGACAATTACGTATCTTCAGGAACACTATCATGAGCATGTGACGCTCGGCGCGATCGCGGAACACGTCAATATCTGTGCGAGTGAATGCTGCCGTTTTTTCAAGCGTCACATGAATCAGACGATCTTCGAGTACCTGCTTGAATATCGCATTGAGAAGAGTTTGCCGCTTCTGATTCGGGGGGAGGACAGCATTACTGCGATTGCTCAGGCGGTCGGTTTTTCCAATCCGGCATACTTTGGAAAGGTCTTTCATCAGGTCATGCGATGTTCTCCAAGCGATTATCGAAAGTCTTTCATTTCAAAGACGCAGGAAGTATAGTCAGACGATATGACAGGATTTCCCAAAAGACATCATAATATTTTACCGATATAGGGAACGCAAATTTGTATTGCGCGAAAAAACTGTAAAAAAAAAATCAAAGTTGCAAAAGCACCCACTACAACCATAAAATCGCTAGACACTAAATACAGTATAAATACATTGACAAAAACACAAGATATTGTATAATAAGGAAGAACAACTTGATTAAGGGGGCTGCACAATGAAGATTATTAAAAGAAATGGAGCAGAGGCAATCTTTGACTCAAATAAGATTGCACAGGCTGTAAAGAGAGCAAATAACAGCGTAGTAGAGGCTGACAGACTGAGCCAGCATCAGATCGCTCATATTGCTGAAAAAGTAGAGAAGCAGTGCCTTGCAGTGAACCGTTCCTTAAACGTGGAAGAAATACAGGATCTTGTAGAAAATGCCATTATGGGAGAGCAGGCTTTCTCTGTAGCGAGAAATTATATAAAGTATCGCTATGAACGTGAGTTAGCCAGAACGCATAACACGACTGATGACCGCATCAAAAGTATCCTTGAGTGCAACAACGAAGAGGTAAAGCAGGAAAACTCTAATAAGAATCCGACTGTAAACAGCGTACAGAGAGATTACATTGCAGGTGAGGTAAATAAAGATTTTACCAGAAGATTTCTTTTGCCACAGGATATTGTGGAAGCACATGACAATGGAATCATTCATTTCCATGACACTGATTATTATGCACAGCATATGCACAACTGCTGTCTGATCAATCTTGAGGATATGCTGCAAAACGGCACGGTAATCAGTGAGACGATGCTTGAAAAGCCAAAGAGCTTCTCCACTGCCTGCAACATTGCCACGCAGGCTATTGCACAGGTAGCCAGCTCGCAGTACGGCGGTCAGAGCATTTCTCTGGCACATCTTGCCCCATTTGTACAGGTCAGCCGTGAAAAATTCCGCCGTATGGTTCGTAATGAAATGGAAGAGGCTGGCATGGAAGTGACCGAAGAACAGATTAATACCATCGCGGAGAAGCGTGTAAAGGAAGAGATCAACCGTGGTGTTCAGGTCATCCAGTATCAGGTCATCACATTGATGACAACAAACGGGCAGGCTCCATTTATTACCGTATTTATGTACATTGATGAGGTACCGGAGGGGCAGACAAGAGAGGATCTGGTAGCCATTATCGAGGAGATGCTTCATCAGCGTATCCGCGGTGTCAAGAATGAGAAAGGTGTATGGATTACACCGGCATTCCCAAAGCTGATCTATGTGCTTGAGGAGGACAACATTCACGAGGACAGCAAGTATTATTATCTGACAAAGCTGGCCGCAGAGTGTTCTGCAAAGAGACTTGTGCCGGATTATATTTCCGAAAAAGTCATGAAGGAATTGAAGGATGGAAATTGTTATCCGTGTATGGGCTGCCGTTCTTTCTTGACCGTATATCATGATGAGAACGATAAGCCGAAATTCTATGGACGTTTTAATCAGGGTGTTGTCACGATCAATCTGGTCGATGTGGCATGCTCTTCCGGTAAGGACATGGATCGTTTCTGGAAGATCTTCGATGAGCGTCTTGAACTGTGTCATCGCGCATTGATGTGTCGTCATAACCGCTTAAAGGGGACTCCGTCTGACGTGGCACCGATTCTGTGGCAGTATGGTGCATTAGCCCGTTTAAAGAAAGGCGAGACGATTGATAGTTTGCTTTATAATGGTTATTCCACTATTTCACTTGGCTATGCCGGTCTGTGCGAGTGCGTTAAGTACATGACAGGAAAGAGCCATACCGACCCGCAGGTCACACCATTTGCACTTGAGATCATGCAGCATATGAACGATGCCTGTGCAAAGTGGAAGGCGGAGCATAATATTGACTTTAGTCTGTATGGCACGCCGCTTGAATCCACGACATATAAGTTTGCAAAGTGTCTGCAGAAACGTTTCGGTATCATTCCGGGTGTCACGGACAAGAATTACATCACAAACAGCTATCATGTTCATGTAACTGAGCATATAAATGCATTTGATAAGCTGAAGTTTGAGGCACAGTTCCAGAAACTGTCCCCAGGCGGCGCAATCAGCTACGTTGAGGTTCCGAACATGCAGAACAACCTCGACGCTGTTCTTTCTGTCATGAAGTATATCTATGAAAATATCATGTATGCCGAACTGAACACTAAGAGCGACTATTGCCAGGTATGCGGCTACAACGGAGAGATACAAATTGTATCAGATGATGACGGAAAGCTTGTTTGGGAGTGTCCGAGCTGCGGCAACCGCGATCAGGACAAGATGAATGTCGCAAGACGTACCTGCGGCTACATCGGAACCCAGTTCTGGAATCAGGGAAGGACGCAGGAGATTAAGGAACGTGTATTGCATCTGTAACCAGCTGCACATTTGTAACCAGCTGCACATCTGTAACCAGCTGCACATCTGTAACCAGCTGCACATCTGTAAAACATAATGTTATATTAAGAAAAGAGCGTGTTGTGACTTTTGCCGCATACACGTTCTTTTTTTATATGAGATGCAAAGCCGCCTTCGTAAAACTACTGGGCAACTAGTCTTGCCAATCGCCTTTTTCCATGCTATACTAAAGCGAACATGCCTTTTTGTTTTACGGGCACGTTAAAGGAGGAAGCAATGATTTCCTATATTTCAGGAATTTATGCCGGACACAGCACAGATGCTGTAATTATTGAAAGCAATGGCATTGGTTTTTGCATTCGGGTACCGGAGACTGTATTGAATCGTCTTCCGGCAAAAAACAGTGAGTTTAAGCTGTATACCTATCTTCATGTAAAGGAAGATGTGATGCAGCTATATGGTTTTATAAGCAGAGAAGAACAGGAGATGTTTGAACTTCTGATTGGTGTCAGCGGCATTGGCCCGAAGGGCGCGCTTGGAATTTTGTCTGCATTGTCGACGGATACGCTTCGTTTTGCCATCTATGCGCAGGATGCAAAGACAATCGCGAAAGCACCTGGCATTGGACTGAAGACTGCCCAGAAGATGATTCTCGAGTTAAAGGATAAGGTTTCGCTTGCCGATACGCTTACAGAGCAATCTGCAGAGATTGCAGGAGCAGGTGCTGCAAATTCTGCAGCTTCGGCAAATCGCGCAGAGGCGATTGAAGCATTGACGGCACTTGGTTTTAGTGCATCTGAGGCAGTGCGTGCAGTATCTGGTGTCAAAGATATCGAGACACTAAGCACCGAGGCGATCATCAAGGCGGCATTAAAGAAGACCCTGTAAAGAAGATAGCAGAGGAACAACATGGAAAGAAGAATTATCACGACCCAGCTCGAAGAGAATGAAAACGTGCTGGAAAATCATTTAAGACCTCAATACCTGTCTGAGTATATTGGACAGGAAAAGGCAAAAGAGATCTTAAAGGTATATATAGAGGCAGCGAAAAAACGAAAGGAAGCGCTGGATCATGTACTTTTGTACGGGCCACCGGGACTGGGAAAGACCACGCTTGCCGGAATCATTGCAAACGAGATGGGAAGCAACATTAAGATTACATCTGGTCCTGCAATTGAAAAGCCTGGCGATATGGCAGCTATTTTAAATGGGCTCTCCGAAAATGATGTACTTTTTGTGGATGAGATTCACCGTCTCAGCCGTCAGGTCGAGGAAGTTTTGTATCCGGCGATGGAGGACTTTGAGATTGACATCATGATCGGAAAGGGTGCGACTGCGCGTTCCATTCGTCTGGATCTGCCAAAATTTACGCTTGTTGGTGCGACCACCAGAGCCGGACTTTTGACAGCACCGCTTCGTGACCGTTTTGGTGTCGTACATAAGCTTGATTTTTACACGACAGATGAGCTGGTGCAGGTGTTGGAACGCTCTGCTGCTGTACTTGATGTCAAGCTGGAGCGGGAGGGTGCGTTAGAGCTTGCTCGCCGTTCAAGAGGAACGCCGCGTCTGGCAAATCGTTTGTTAAAGCGCGTGCGCGATTTCGCGCAGGTGCGTTACGATAGCATAATCACCAAAGAGGTAGCCGAGTATGCGCTTGATCTCCTTGAAGTAGACCGCCTTGGACTGGATAAGGGCGACCGTGCAATTTTAGAGACTATTGCGGACAAGTTTGGTGGCGGGCCGGTGGGACTTGATACCATCGCGGCAGCACTTGGCGAGGATTCCGGTACGATTGAGGATGTGTATGAGCCGTATCTGATTCAGAATGGATTGATCGAGCGCACGCCGCGAGGAAGAGCAATCACCCGTCTGGCATACGAACATCTCCACAGACCGGTGCCTGAGGTGTAAGTCGGAAATAAATATCACCGTCATTTACATGGTGGTGATATTTGGAAAGTAAGGAAAATAGAGGCCATATGGCTTTGAGGATATGGAGAACATGGAAAGAAATAGTACAGATGTTATAATAGAAGATAAGATGTATACCATCAGCACTGATCGGGATGCCGCATATGTAAGAGGGCTTGCAGAGTATATCAACGAGAAGATGGAACTTTTGCACCGTCAGCCGGAGTACAGCAAACAGCCAAACGGCGTTCGGCAGATGATTGTACTGATGAATATGGCAGATGATTACTGCCGCATGAAGCAGCAGGCAGAGGAAGCACAGAAAAGATATGAGCAGCAGGAAACTGAGTTTTACAATATGAAGCGCGAGATGGTTAATATGCAGCTGGCTATGGCAAATATGAAAGGGGAGCTTGAGGAAAAGAAGCAGTCGTCTCAGGTGGTATGTCCATATTTGCATTTATTGCAGGAAAAGTCAGAAGCAGCTGAGGCTTGCGGGGAGCATAAAAAGAACATAGAGCAACAAGCCAAAACAGAAAAACAGCCAGAGCCTGTACAGTCCGAAGTTACGCAGTCAAAAAAGCCGCTTCCGCCGTATGGGACATTCGTGCACAGCGCAGCGACACACAAAAAAAGATAACCAAATCGTGATTATTCATAAGCCCGGGCAGAGTGCCGGGGCTTTGTGTTTTAGAAAGGCAGGCATAAATGATGAGACAAAGAGCAGAGCTGCTAGCACCGGCCGGGTCTGTAGAGACCATGTATGCGGCCTTTGCGGCGGGAGCGGATGCGGTATATATTGGCGGCAGCCGTTTCGGTGCGCGTGCTTATGCAGACAATGCCGAAAGCGAGCCGCTTCTTGAGGCAATTGATTATGCACATTTGCATGGCAAAAAGTTGTATCTGACCGTCAATACGCTGTTAAAAGAGCAGGAAATGGATGATCTGTATGCATATTTGCTGCCATTTTATCGTCAGGGACTTGATGCCGTGATCGTGCAGGATTTCGGCGTATTTCGCCGTATACGTGAGTGTTTTCCGGATCTTGCGATTCATGCAAGCACACAGATGACAATGAGCGGTGCGCTGTCTGCATTGAAACTAAAGGAGCTTGGCGCAACACGTATTGTAACGCCGCGTGAGTTGTCACTTGCTGAGATTCGACGCATCCATGAAAGCTGTGATCTTGAGATCGAGAGCTTTGTGCATGGTGCGCTCTGCTATTGTTATTCCGGTCAATGCCTGTTTTCCAGCATAGCAGGCGGACGAAGCGGTAACAGAGGACGCTGTGCACAGCCGTGTCGTATGGCATACATAGTCGAGCAAAACGAAAAGGTCATCCTGCCGCAGCAAAAGGGCTATATTTTGAGTCCGAAGGATCTGTGTACGATTGAACTTCTGCCGCAGCTAATAGAGGCAGGAATCTATTCTTTGAAAATTGAAGGAAGAATGAAAAAACCAGAGTATACAGCTGGAGTTGTCAGCATTTACCGAAAATACCTTGATCGTTATCTGTCAAATCCGAAGGCGGCATATCGCGTATCCGAGGCGGACAAAAGGCACCTTTTGGGACTGTTTAACCGAAAAGGCTTTACAGATGGCTACTATACCAGACATAATGGATCTTCTATGATAACATACACGGCACCTGATTTTCGTGCTGGAGAGGATGAATTTCTTGAAAAGATCCGTACCGACTATATTGGCACAAAATTGAAAGAAAATATAAAGGGAACGGTAAAGATTTATCAGGGAAAACCTGCTATATTAACTGTGACTGCTGCTGTAAATAAAGAAAATCTGTCGGATTCAGTACAAGATGGGATACGAAATCAGACAGGTGACATACAGCAGATTCATAAAAAAGAAGTTACTGTTCGTGCAGGTCTGGTGCAGGAGGCAAAAAGTCGTCCGCTCACAAAAGAATCCATTCAAAAGCAGATGGAAAAGCTTGGTGATACCGACTTTTCATGGGAATCTCTTACGATTGAGACAGATGAAGCATCCTTCTGTCCGGTTGGCGTGTTAAATGAACTGAGGCGAAATGCCATCGGAGCAATTCAAAACGAGCTGCTTTCGGTATGGCATAGAGAAGCTAATATCCAAAAAATGGATAAAATAACGAATGGAACAGCTGACAGGCAGGACAACAAAACTTCTGATTTCGTGATCTGGCATGCCTCTGTCGAGACGATGGAGCAGTTTATTTGCCTGCTGACACAGGAGTGGATTCATCAGGTGACAATTGACGGTCATATCTGCGAGCCGGATGGCTATGAAAAGCTGGTACGCAGTGTACATGAAGCAAATAAGATCTGTTATCTGTATCTTCCTAAAGTATTTCGTGAAGAAGACGAACCGTTGTATTTGTCACATAGAGAAACCATCATTGCAGCAGGCTTTGATGGGATTTTGGCATCTACGCCGGAGGCATGGCTGTTTGCACAGCAATATCTGCTGCCGGGGAAGGTAGCCGCAGATCACAGCCTGTATACCTGGAATACGCAGGCAGCAGAGGAAATAGCTTCATGGGGCAGTCAGTATCGCACGCTTTCGGTTGAGTTAAATAGAAAAGAACTGGAGGCCTCAGCTGATGAGAACAGTGAGATGATCGTGTACGGACGTATCCCAATGATGGTGTCAGCTCAGTGCATTTGCAAAAATACAATCGGCTGCAAAAAACAGCCGGCAGAGCTTGTACTTGTAGACCGAATGAAAAACCGCTTTCCGGTGAAGAATATCTGCAGAGAGTGTTATAATGTGATCTATAATAGTCTGCCTTTGTCGCTTGCAGATCAGTGGTCATCGGTACGGACATTGCCGCTTCGCGGATATAGATTGAGCTTCACTACAGAAACACAAAAGCAGGTTCGGAATGTGCTTGCTGCATATGAAGAGGTATCCCGCACGGGGCGGACATCAATAAAGCTTGAGAATACGACGCGCGGTCATTACAAGAGAGGTGCCGAGTAAGCAAAAAAGTGTTTGAGGGGCATTTGCGGCCGCAGGCAGTTTTTGAGAAAAAATGACGGAGAAAACAACGAAAGGGAAGAACAGATGGCAACGTTAATAACAAGTGTATGTAAATATTCGATGATCATTGTAATGATCTTATATACCGTGCTGGCATTCTGGTCACTCAAATATAAGAGCGTTGAGAATATGAGAGGATGTTACTGGGGAATGAATCTGCTGACCTTTTCCTTTTTGACGCTTGGATTTGCGGTGATTGCAATCAATGAGCGGCGCATTCTGATGGTAGGATATTATGCGGCGATTTTACTGTTTTTTATCATTTACCTTCTGGTATACCGGCATCTGTATCCGAAGGCAAATCTGGCACTATTAAGTCATATGCTGATGTTTCTGACAATTGGATTTATTTTGCTTACAAGACTCAATTCAAGACAGTCCATAAAGCAGTACATTATTGTAGTAGGTTCATCTGTGCTGACGTTGATTGTTCCGAAAATGTTTGCAAAGTTAAAGGCGGCACGTAACTGGGCAATGGTTATGGGCATTGTCGGCGTATTGATGTTGGGTGCCGTTTTGGTTGTTGGAAAATTGACAAGAGGTGCAAATCTTTACATCAATCTTGGATTTTTCAGTTTCCAACCGTCTGAATTTGTAAAGATTAGTTTCGTATTGCTGATTGCAGTTCTGTTACGTGAACGCACGGATCTGAGGCGTGTGTTGTTGTCGGCATTTATCGCGGCACTGCATGGTGCGATTCTGGTCGCATCAAGAGATCTTGGTGCGGCCCTCATTTTCTTTGTATCCTATCTGATGATGTTATATGTGGCTACAAAGCAGAGAACTTATTTATTCATTGGCCTGATTGCAGGTATGCTTGCGAGTATTGCGGCCTATTTTTTGTTTGCACATGTGCGTGTTCGTGTACAGACCTGGCTTAATCCATTTGCAGACTTTTATGGAAAAGGCAATCAAATCGGGAACTCACTTTTTGGCATTGGAACAGGAGGCTGGTTTGGACAGGGACTTTACAAGGGACAACCATCCAAGACACCGGAGGTCATCATGGACTGTATCTTTACAGCAGTTTGCGAGGAACTCGGCGGCATTATCGGCATTTGCCTGATTTTGATCTGCATTGCGTGTCTGTTAATGTTTATCGCAGTCGCAGCAGAGTTGTATCTTCCGTTCTATAAGCTGATCGGAATCGGGTTGGCGGCAATATATGGCACGCAAGTTTTTTTGACGATTGGAGGCGGTATTAAATTTATTCCGCTTACGGGTGTGACGCTTCCGCTTGTCAGTTACGGAGGAAGTTCCGTATTAAGTACATTTGTCATCTTTGGAATTATGCAGGAATTGTATATCAAACGTCAGAATGAGGTGGAAAGACTTGAAAGAATCAGAGAAAAAGTCCATTTTTAATGATAGGAAAGCAGCGGATGAAAAGGAGAGTAACAAGAATAAGGAGAAAACAGAGGTAAAACGGGAAGAAGTCAAAGCAAAAGAGGCGGGGACACAAGAAAAGCAAACCGAAAAGGCTGTACAATCTGAAAAAGAAGCCGTAAATCCGAAAAAAACAGAGAAGAAGCCTGTAAAGCAGTCTCAGGAAGGCACAGGCAAAAGAAAGAGAGTGCAGACGAAAAAGAAAGAGAAGAAGCCGACAAGCCGCCAGCATGAAATCAAGGTGGCAGGTGCGATACTTGTATCATTGCTTGGCGCAATGCTTTTGTACTTTGTGTATTTTGAAGTAAAGGGAAAGGACGAAGTCCTTGCAAGCAAATATAACACCAGACAGCAGAACATGGCGCAGTTAATCCGAAAGGGTGATATTATGACGAGCGATGGCGTCGTCGTTGCAACAACACAGACGCTTGAGGATGGAACTGAAGTTCGCACATATCCGTATAGCAACTGGTATGCACATACAGTCGGTTACTCTGTGCTTGGAGGCTATGGTCTTGAGGATACGCAGAAATTAAATTTGCTGACGAGTCATATTGATTTCTGGACAAAGCTGAAAAATGAATTTTTAGGTGTTAAGACGCAGGGCGATACACTCGTAACAACACTTGATTCCGGTTTGCAGGATTTCTGTTACCGTCAGCTTGATGGAAATAGTGGTTCAATCACTGTGGTGGAGCCATCCACCGGAAAAATTTTGGCAATGGTTTCCTCTCCGAACTTTGATCCGAATACGGTTGAGGAACAATGGAGCTGGCTGACATCAGATGAGAATACGACGCAAAATCTGATGAATCACGCAACACAAGGGACATACCCTCCGGGTTCTACATTTAAGATTATCACGCTTCTTGAGTATATCCGTGAGAATCCGGATACTTGGCAGGATTTCCATTATACATGTACCGGAACTTATACAAATGGTGATTATGTAGTAAATTGTCATGATGGTGTTGCGCACGGAGAACTTGATATTTACGGAATTTTAGGAATGTCATGTAACGGTGCGTTTGACACGATTGCGCAGACACTTGATTCCAAGAAGTGGCAAAAGCTGGCAGAGGACTTTGGGTATAACCAGAGTGACCGAAGTCAGGTTGATTTTCCGTATCAGACAAGTTCATTTGATATCGCTTCCGATGACAGTGTATGGCAGAGAATGCAGCTTGCGATTGGACAGGGAAGCACAAATGTTACTCCGCTGCTCAATTTAATGATGTACGCAGCAGTTGCCAATGATGGTGTAATGATGACACCATATCTGGTTGATTCTTATCTCGATGCGGATGGAAATCTTGTCGAGCAGACAAAACCCAAGGCACTTCGTACTGTATGTACACAGGAGGAAGCAGAACTGCTTGATGAATTTTTAACATACGTCATTACAAACGGAACCGCAGCAGCGGGCGGCAGTCAGTATGCGCGCGTATCTGGAAAGACAGGTTCCGCACAGTATGATTCCACAAAGAATTATCATGCATGGTTTTGCGGATACGGAACCAACGATGAGAGAGAAATTGCAGTCTGCGTTATGATCGAAAAGGGAGGTGCCGGAGGTGCTGTGGCAGCACCGATTGCAGGGCAGATCTTTGACTACTTTTTTAGTCGATAACTTAATAAAGAAATAAAGAGTAATTTTTTTCAAACTGTATGAAAAGTCTTGAAACGAAACGCATTTTCAAGTATACTTGTAACATATGATGTCGGGGCGTGTGAGTGGTCCCGGCAGATACACACCATAGTCAGGAGGAATTGCAATGATAGAGGCAACGAGCTGTGGCGGTGTGGTGATATTTCGCGGTAAAATTTTAGTCTTATATAAGAACTACAAGAGCAAATATGAAGGCTGGGTATTACCAAAGGGAACCGTGGAACCCGGAGAAGAGCACTGGCAGACAGCGCTTCGTGAAGTACGGGAGGAAACCGGTGTCGAAGCATCCATTGTCAAGTATATCGGCGTAAGTGAGTATACATTTCATGTACCGCAGGATATTGTAGAAAAAGAAGTACACTGGTATCTGATGATGGCAGACAGTTACTACAGCAAACCGCAGAAGGAAGAGTATTTTGTAGATTCCGGATATTACAAGTATCATGAGGCGTACCATCTGCTGAAGTTTTCAAATGAAAAGCAGATACTCGAAAAGGCGTACAATGAGTACCTGAATCTGAAACGGGAAAATCTGTGGGGAATCCATAGAACAAGCCGCATTGGATGAGGGACTGAAAAAAGGTTTTGAACCAGACAGGGTAAGGTGAGAAGATGAGATTTCGACCTTGTATTGATATTCATAACGGTATCGTAAAACAGATCATTGGAAGTTCTCTGCATGATGAGGACGATCAGGCAGCAGAGAACTTTGTAGCAAATCGGGATGCGTCATGGTTTGCAAAACGGTATAAGCAGGATGGGTTAAAGGGAGGACATGTGATTTTGCTGAATCCACAGTCCTCCCCCTATTATGAGGCAACAAAAAAACAGGCACTTGAAGCGCTGCAGGCATATGAAGGCGGGCTTCAGGTGGGAGGCGGCATTACACCAGACAATGCACTTGATTTCTTACGCGCAGGCGCATCTCACGTAATCGTTACATCATATGTATTTCGTGACGGCAGCATACAGTATGATCGTTTGAAAGAGTTGATGCAGATGGTAGGAAAGAAACGTCTGGTGCTTGATGTCAGCTGTCGAAAGACCGAAAATGGTTATTGTATTATGACAGACCGCTGGCAGCGATTCACCAAAGAGATGGTTGCATTGCCGCTTTTGGAGAAACTTTCAGATTATTGTGATGAGTTTCTGGTACATGCAGTAGATGTCGAAGGAAAGAACAACGGTATAGAAACAGGACTTGTTACGCTGTTATCGGATTTTGATGTCATTCCCGTTACATATGCTGGAGGCATTCACAGTTGGGAAGATATCGAAATTCTCAAAAAGCTTGGCAGAGGAAAGATTGACATGACAATCGGAAGCGCACTTGATCTGTTTGGCGGAAACATGTCATATGAGCGTCTTGCGCTGATGCATCTTTAAGGAAATTTGACTGAAAAAGGAGAAGAAATGGACAATACAAATATTCTTTATGGAAAGAAATGGGCCGTTTGCGGAGACAGTTTTACAAATGGAGATTTTTCCGGTGGATACAGCGAAGCTTTTGAAGATGGACCGTTTGCTGGAAAATATAAGACCTATGGCTATTTGATTGCAGAGCGCAATCATATGACTGTGCAGCATTTGGCAGTCGGTGGACAGACGATGGCGATGCCGCCTGTTCCGGGTACATTTTCAAACGCTTTCTCAAATGGAATTTATAAAACAATAGATGAGGATGTCGATTATATTACATTGTACTACGGAATCAACGATTCTCATCACAGACCATCCTCAACCGGCAGCGACGGGGAGGATCAGACCGGAATTATTCATCTGGGCACCATCGACGATACCGATAACACGACCTTTTACGGCGCGTGGAACGTGGTATTGGAATATCTGATTGCACATCATCCATATGCACACATCGGTATTTTGGTATCAAATGGCTGTGAGACAGATGATTACCGTCTGGCAACCATCGCGATTGCAAAGAAATGGGGCATTCCATACATTGATTTAAATGGAGACGAGCGCACACCGATGATGCACCGTTCCACAAATCCGGAACATTGTGCTCGTGCAAAGGATCTTCGCATGGAAGCATTTAAGGTTGGCGGAAGAAATTCTCATCCAAATATCAAGGCTCATCTGTATGAGAGCTGGTTTATCGAGGATTTCCTGCGCACATTATAAAGATACAGGAATGCAATCAAATGATGTTGGGGTCAAAAGGTCAGAAAGCCTTTTGACCCAACATCTTATACATAATAAAAAGACGAAAAATATAAGGACTAGTTGTACATGGAAGCACTTCGTGAATTAACAGTAGTAGCCATTATTGGCAGAGTAATTTTATCAATGGCAATTGGAGGTATTATTGGTTATGAACGCCTTACAAGGAATCAGCCGGCGGGTTCGAGAACATATATGCTTGTATGTCTGGGTGCCTGTCTGGTCATGATGACCAATCAATACATTTCTCAGATGTTTCAGACGGGAGACCCATCCCGTTTGGGCGCACAGGTTGTCAGTGGTATCGGTTTTTTAGGTGCCGGCACGATCCTCGTAACAAGAACCAATCAGATAAAGGGTCTGACTACCGCAGCAGGACTTTGGTCTTCTGCCTGCATCGGGCTGGCAATCGGCATTGGTTTCTATGAGGGGGCGATTGCGGTTGGCGTGGCATTGTTTTTGATTATGACTGTATTCAGACGTATGGACTTCAGAGTGAAGGGAAGTTCTAAGTATTTGTGTCTGAATATGATGTTTGAAAATAATGAAGCGCTTAGACGTTTTATTGAAGAATGCGGTAAAAAGCGTGTCCGCATGGAAGATTTGCAGATCACAAAGCCTGGCAAAAAGAGTGAGAATGTGATTGCAGTTTTGACGCTTCATTTCGAGAAGAAGATAAATCACTCCGAGATGATCAGTTATATATCTGGTTTAAGCGGCATAAGTTTTGTAGAAGAACTTTGAATAAAATCCCAGTAAGCAGAGGGAGAAATCCGAATCTGCTTACCGGGATTTTATACTTTAAGGGATGTGAAGGCTGTATTGAATAAATAAAAAGTGTTCATGAACAACTCGCTCATGAACACTTTTTTGATGCCGGTGGCCGGACTCGAACCGGCACGGATCGCTCCGCGTGATTTTGAGTCACGTGCGTCTGCCATTCCGCCACACCGGCCTGCAACACGTAGATAATAGCATAGATTTCAAAAAAAATCAAGCATTTTTTTGAAAAGAGTTGAAGATTATTAAAAAAAATGATATGATAGCGCAAGAAACATGAGACAAAACTCAGAAAAGGAGAAACAATATGTATAAAGGATACAGCAATGTATACGTAAACAATCATCCTCTGGTACAGCACAAGATTTCTATGCTTAGAAATAAGAATACTGGAACAAATGAGTTTCGCAAGCTGATCGAGGAGATTGCAATGCTGATGGGGTATGAGGCTTTGAGCGATCTGCCGCTTGAGGATGTTGAGGTGGAGACTCCAATCGAGAATTGCAAGACTCCGATGATTGCAGGTAAGAAACTGGCGATCGTTCCTGTTCTAAGAGCAGGGCTTGGAATGGTGAGCGGCATGACTGCGCTTGTTCCGAGTGCAAAGATTGGTCATATTGGTCTGTATCGTGATGAAGTGACGCATGAGCCGCACGAGTACTATTGTAAGCTGCCGTCTCCAATCGAGTTAAGGACGATTGTTGTTCTGGATCCGATGTTAGCAACTGGTGGCTCAGCAGTAGAGGCAGTAAATTTTATCAAGCAGCACGGTGGAAAGAGGATTAAGTTTATGTGCATCATCGCAGCACCGGAGGGTATTGACCGGCTGATAAAAACTCATCCGGACATTCAGCTGTATGTAGGACATGTTGATCGTGAACTGAACGAGAATGCATACATTTGCCCAGGCCTTGGCGATGCAGGAGATCGCATTTTTGGAACCAGATAGTTATGCGATACGTAGTGATGAATACGGGTGGATGTATATTGTGCGTACAGATGCACAACAAGATGCAATCCGTACAGTAAACTTTGAGCCGGAGCGATCCGGCTCTTTTTAAACGAATCAAGCAAGTAGCGAAGCGGATTGCGAATGTCCGCTTTGACAAAGGCTTTTAAACAAGCAGAGAAGACTGCTCAAAAGCTAAAAAGAAGGAGCAAAAAGATCTTATGCACAGGAAAATCAGAAGGCTGTTTGGCTTGCTGGCAGGAATGCTTATTTTGTTGACGGCGGCGGCAGCAGTGATCAATGTCTATATGGTATGGGGGACGAGAGGGCGTATTTTAAAAAAGGATCAGTGGGCGAATTTTAAAGCGGATGGTGTTGTTGTGCTTGGCTGTTCTGTCAGGGCAAACGGAAAAGCCAGTCCAATGTTAAGTGATCGGATGCAGACGGCAGTATCTTTTTATAAGGAAGCGTCTGTTTCCAAAATGCTTGTAAGTGGAGACAATCAAAATGAAGACTACAATGAAGTGGCTGTTATGAAATCACTTGCCGTGGCGGATGGTGTTGAGGCAGACGAGGTATATATGGATCACACGGGACTAAACACCTATGATACGATTGTACACAGCAGGGAGTTTTTTGGAGATGGAGCCACTATTGTAATTGTGACTCAGAGTTATCATTTGTATAGGGCAATCTATCTGGCACGGCAGCTGGGGCTGAATGCATATGGTGTGTCAGCCGATGTAGATGGCGTTTATGCTGGACAATTGCATCGGGAACTTCGCGAGATGGCTGCAAGACTGAAGGATTTCTGGTATGCGTGGAGAAAACCAGAACTTCCGGAGTGTGAGAAAGGAATCATCACTTGCAAATCGAAAAAGATTGACGTATACTGTTATGCGTAAAATGTAGCTGTTCGACAGCAGCCGTTTGTGGCGGATGCAAATCTGAATGGCTGCGTAAAGTGTAACAACTTGCGGAGGTTAGTTTTATGAATTTTATTTTTATATCCCCTCAGTTTCCAACCAATTATTACCATTTTTGTGCGGAACTGAAAAATAATGGAGTAAATGTTTTGGGAATCGGCGACAGCGCTTATGATTCTCTTCCATATAGCCTGAAAAATGTACTTACCGAGTATTATAAGGTAGAGTCTATGGAAAACTATGATCAGATGATGCGTGCAGTCGCATATTTTACCTTTAAGTATGGCCGCATTGACTGGTTGGAGAGCAATAACGAGTATTGGCTGACGCAGGATGCCAGACTGCGCACAGATTTCCATATCACCAGCGGATTCCAGTTAAATGAGATAGAGACTTTTAAGTCAAAGGAGCACATGAAGGAGTTTTACAAAAAGGCAGGTGTCCCGGCAGTCGATTGCTACCGCATTGGCTCCCGCGAGGGCTGCTTTGCATTTGCGGCAAAGTATGGCTATCCGATCGTTGTAAAGCCGGATGATGGCGTTGGTGCACAGAGTACGTACCGCATTTCAAATGATCAGGAACTTGACAGGTTCTTTGCAGAAGGAAACAGAGAAGGCTTTCTTGCAGAGCCGTACGTAGATGGTACGATCTGCTCCTATGATGCGATCATCAACAGCAGAGGAGATGTATTATTTGAATCCGGAAATGTAACGCCGGTTTCCATTATGGACATCGTAAATAACAAGGCAGACGCTTATTTTTACATAGAAAAGCAGCTGCCGGACGATGTGCGCGATGCAGGCAGACGCTGCGTAAAGGCATTTGGCGTAAAGAGCCGTTTCATTCACTTTGAGTTCTTCCGCTTAAATAAGGATATGCCGGGTGTGGCAGGCAAGGGTCAGGTGATTGCGCTTGAGGTCAACATGCGTCCGAGCGGCGGTTTCACACCGGATATGTTAAATTATGCAAACAGCACAAATGTCTATAAGATTTGGGCGGACATGATCGCATTTGACCGTTGTACGCTGTCTGAGTATGCTGATAAGTTTTACTGTATTTACGTTGGCAGACGCGATTGCAATCCGCACAGGAACGGTCATAACGAGATTCTTTCCCGTTATCGCGCCAATATCACGATGAGCGACCGTATGCCGGCTGTGCTGGCGCAAGGTATGGGCGATCAGATGTATATCGCCAAATTTAGCCAGAAGGAAGAGATGGAAGAGTTTTTGCAATATGTCATTGCCTGACAGAAAAGAGGGAATTTCTTGGATTGTAAAACTGCGAACCGCATGATGGTTCCTTTTTTGGAGGGAACTCTTTCGCCAGAGGAGACCGATCATTTTTTAAAGCATATAAAAGAGTGTTCCGGCTGCAGGGAGGACTTGGAGATTTACTATACCGTTCGTACCGCTATCGACGGTATGGATCAGGATCGCTTTAAGACCTATAACTTAAAGCAGCAGTTTGAACATGATATCAGCCAGGTAGCCAGACAGGTGCATACCGGTTTGGCAATTCAGTGGCTTCATCACATTGCATTGATAGCGGCAGCAGTAGGAGCAGCAGTTGCCGCTGTTTTGCAAATTATGCGTTGGTTTTAAAAAAATAAAAACAGGAGGATGAAGAATGGGAGACTATTTGCTGTTAATAGACGGTTCGAGCCTGCTGTCAACACAGTTTTTCGGCAACTTGCCGAGAGAGATCCTGTTTGCAAAGACGCAGGAAGAAAAAGAGGCATGGTATCATAAGATCATGATGACCTCAAAGGGAGTTTATACGAATGGCATATTTGGCTTCCTTCGCTATCTGTTTAAAATATTAAAAGAACAAAAGCCGGCATATCTGGCAGTGGCATGGGATTTGACAAGAGATACGTTTCGCCGTGAACTCTATGCCGATTACAAGGGCAACCGATCCGAGACGATGGAGCCGCTGAAAGAGCAATTTGCACTCTGTCAGGAAGTGTTAGCGCATATGGGTGTCTGTCAGCTGATGGATTCTCACTTTGAGGCGGATGATTTCTGCGGCTCTATGGCAAAAAAGTTTGAATCGCAGCTGCCAGTTAAGATTCTTACAAAGGATAATGACTATTTGCAGCTGGTAACTGCTCAGACGACGTTGTGGCTGATGCATTCTACTGCCGATAAGACACAGGAGCTGTTCGATAAGTATCATCTGAAAAGAGAAGAGATGGCAGTGCCGGATCGTGTTTTTCCATTTACACCAGAACTTGTAAAGGAGGAATTTGGTATCGAGCCATGTCATGTCAATTCCCTGAAAGGATTGATGGGCGATAAATCTGACAATATCACGGGTGTGCCGGGCGTGGGTCCTGCTTCTGCCGTGAAGTTGATTCAGGAGTATGGTACAGTAGGCAAGCTGTATGAGGCAATTGACCATCTGGACAAGGAAGGTGAGAAGGCAATCAAGGAATATTGGAAGAAAAAGCTGGACTTGAAGCGTTCTCCGCTTAATTTTCTGCTAAAGGAGAGCGATACCGAACTGGTCGGAAAAAAAGCCGCCTTTTTGAGTGAACAATTGGCAACGATCAAGACCGATATTCCAATTAACGAGCCATTGGAGCATTTTCGCACGCACATTGACAAGGCAGCGGCGCAAAAGGAGTTAGACCGCCTCGAATTTCACAGCATACGCCTCGATTTTGAGGAGGAGAAAACAGCGTCTGTCTTTGAAGAACTTACGATTTTGCGCATCGAGGACATGAATGAAAGCTTTGAAACTGTCCGTGAATTAAAGAAAGAAAGGACACTTGGTCTGTCTTTTGCCGGAAAGAGAGACTTTCTTGCCGGAATGGCGGTTGCTGCCGGGGAAAAAGTCTATTATTTTCCGGTATTGAATTTTATCACCGAAGACCTTTTGATTGGTTTTGCAAATGAGCTGGCAGCTTCTTGCGAGAAACTGTATGTGCCGGATGCGAAGCTGTTTCTTCATCATATGACAGACGATTTCGTAAGTCAGGCGGCAGCGGGTGCAGATGCGTCCACATATCCGTCTCTTCGTGACGTTTCCATCGGTGCGTATTTGCTTGAGCCGCTCTCAGGAAGCTATCCAATTGAGCAGATTGCCGGAAAATATGCGTCAAAGGAGCTGCCATCGTACCAGGATTTGTTTGGAAAGACTGCCATTGAGGTTGCTTTTATGCAGCCTGAGTACGATGCGTATGTGGCACGTCAGGCAGCGGCAGCACTGTTTTGTGGCCCTGTGATTGAAAAACAGCTGAAAGAGGAGGGCATGGGCGATCTGTATGAGAAGATCGAGATGCCGGTCATGTTTGATCTTTGCCGTATGGAACAGGCCGGTATCGGCGTGATGAAGGAAGCACTTAAAAAGTACGGAGACGATCTGACGGGCGAGATCAATGCCCTTCAGAAAGAAATCTGCGGACTTGCCGGAAAGGAATTTAATATTCTTTCTCCAAAGCAGCTGGGTGAGGTGCTCTTTGAGGATTTGAAACTTCCGGGTGCGAAGAAAACAAAGAGTGGTTATTCCACTGCTGCTGATGTGCTGGAAAAGCTTGCCGATGAGTATCCGATTGTTGAAAAGGTATTGTCATATCGTCAGCTGACAAAGTTAAAATCCACTTATGCGGAAGGATTAGCAGCATGTATCGCATCGGATGGCCGTATACACGGCACTTTTAATCAGACAATCACTGCGACAGGCCGTATCAGCAGCACCGAACCAAATCTGCAGAACATTCCGGTTCGTATGGAACTTGGAAGAGCCATCCGCAAGGTCTTTGTGCCAAAGGAAGGATGTGTATTTGTTGATGCAGATTATTCCCAGATCGAGCTTCGCGTGCTGGCGCATATGTCTGGCGATGAGGGACTGATCGAGGCATACCGCAGTGCGCAGGATATTCATGCGCTCACTGCATCACAGGTATTTCATGTGCCGCTTGATGAGGTGACACCGCAGCTGCGCCGAAATGCAAAGGCCGTCAATTTTGGTATTGTATATGGTATCAGTGCGTTTGGACTGAGCGAGGATTTGAGCATCTCGCGCAAGGAAGCGATGGAATACATCAAACATTATTTCGAGGCATATCCGGGCATCAAGGAGTTTCTTGATCGTATGGTGGATGAGGGTCGTACAAACGAATATGTTACAACAATGTTTGGACGCAGACGCCCGATTCCGGAACTGAAGTCTTCTAGTTTTATGCAGCGCCAGTTTGGTGAACGTATCGCCATGAATTCTCCGATTCAGGGAACGGCTGCGGATATTATGAAGATCGCAATGACAAAAGTAAATAGACGTCTCGAAAAAGAGCAGCTAAAGTCCAGAATTGTCCTTCAGGTGCATGATGAACTCTTAGTTGAGGCACCGAAGGAGGAGTGTGAGATAATCAAGACACTTCTGTGCGAGGAGATGCAGTCGGCGGCGAATCTTCGTGTGCCGCTTGAAGTGTCGGTGTCTGAGGGGCAGAGCTGGTATGAGACAAAGTGATGCGGTCAGTGTGCCCCGGAAGGTTGTGGTGACCGAATAGAAAGGGAAAATTATGATTTTAGGAATAACAGGAGGTGTCGGTGCCGGAAAGTCAAGTGTGTTGGAAATCTTAGAGAAAGAATACAATGCAAAGTTAATTCTGGCGGATGAAGTTGGGCGAGAACTGATGCAGCCGGGAGAGGCCAATTATGTGAATATCGTCAATGCATTTGGAAAAGAAATCCTAAATGAAAATCAGACGATCAATACAAAGAAGCTGGCGGCAGCTGCTTTTTCAAATCCACTTGACACACTCCGTCTTAATGCGATTACGCATCCAAATGTGCGGGTTCGCATTGAATGGATGATTAAAGAAATTCGTGACAAGGAGCCCAATGCACTGATTGTCATCGAAGCTGCACTTCTTTCAGAGGGACATTTGCTTTCGCTGTGTGATGACGTTTGGTACATCTACACGGATGAACAGACACGTATAAAACGTATCATGAAGTCAAGAGGCTACAGCGAGGAGCGCTGCCGCCAGACCATTGCCAGACAAAAGAGCGATGCGCAGTTTCGTGCGGAATGCCGAGTTGTAATTGATAATAGTCGCAGCATCGAGGAGACGAAGGCACAGATTGAAGAGCAGATGAAAAAAGACAGATAATATGATACTAGGGTCGAAAGGTCAGAAAGCCGATGCAAGCTTGCTTGCAAGAGGATTTTTGACCTCTTGA
>CAVJTU010000010.1:0-55656 GCA_963652495.1 uncultured Oscillospiraceae bacterium | reverse complement strand
CCTCTTGCAAGCAAGCTTGCATCGGCTTTCTGACCTTTTGACCCTGGTATCAACAAAATTTAATGCCTTAGAAAAGGAGATTCTATGAGTACACTAACGAAATTAAAAGAAAACATTGAATCCGTGATCGTCGGAAAAGGAAAGGTAATTGATATGGTCATGACTTCCCTGATTTCCAACGGTCATATCTTATTGGAGGATGTTCCCGGAACTGGCAAGACTGTGATGGCAAAATCACTTGCCCGCTCTCTGGATGCTTCCTTTTCCCGTATCCAGTTTACACCGGATTTACTGCCATCTGATGTGACCGGATTAAACTATTACAATCAGAAACAGGGCGAATTTGTTTTTAAGCCAGGTCCCGTTTTTTGTAATATCCTGCTAGCAGATGAGATCAACCGTGCCACCCCCCGAACCCAATCTTCCCTGCTTGAATGTATGGAGGAACGTCAAGTCACTGTTGATGGAACCACATGGACACTTCCTGCTCCATTTATTGTTATTGCAACGCAAAACCCGGTTGAGACCACCGGAACTTTTCCTCTGCCAGAAGCACAGCTGGATCGTTTCTTTATGAAACTGTCGATGGGACTTCCATCAAAAGAGGAAGAGCTTTCCATTTTGACCCGTTTTGAGCACGCTCAGCCGCTGGCACAATTGTCTTCGGTATGCACCAGAGAGGAAATTCTCGCTGCACAGCAGGAATACAAGAAAATTTATGTTCATCCGCTTCTTCTTGACTATATGGCAGAACTTTCCAGCCAGAGCCGCCGCCATCCTTATGTCGTCACCGGTGTCAGTCCAAGAGGAACACTTGCTCTTTTGAATGCAGCAAAAGCATATGCATTCCTTCAGGAGAGAAGCTTCGTTGTCCCAGAGGATATCAAAATGGTTGCCGTTCCGGTTCTCGCCCATCGTCTCGTTTTAAGCCGCGGTGTCGGCAGTCAATCCACTGGCGCGGAAATTATTGAAAAGCTGTTGTCTGATGTTGCTGTTCCGACTGAGAACTGGGAAAAGCGTTGATAAAACCAAGGAGTTCATAATCTATGAAAATACTTCTTTTACTTGCCGCGGCAGGACTTTTGTACTTGCTGCAAGACTGGATTTATCGGAATCTCTGGGACAAAAATCTTTCTGTCTCCATTCATTTTCAGGACAAAGCGGTACTTGAGGGCGAGGAAGCTTCGCTGACAGAAGTAATTGAAAATCGAAAGCTGCTTCCACTCGCCTATCTGAACGTCAAATTTCAGGTCAGCCGGAATCTTGTCTTTCACAACATGGAAAACACAAGCGTCTCTGATTTTAATTACAAAAGCGATATTTTCTCAGTGCTGTTTAACCAGCGGATTCGCAGAAAGCTGGTTTTTTCCTGCCAGAAGCGCGGTTATTATGAGATCACACAGTCTGATATTATTTCATCGAATCTTCTCTTGACGAGTGAATATGTCGGTACGCTTCCACAGAGTACTTATCTGTACGTGTATCCGCGCTATTTAAATATTGATCGTCTTGATGTACCATTCAAAAAAATGATTGGCACTATGACAAGCCGCCAATTTCTGTATGAAGACCCATTTGAATTTCGCGGCATTCGCGATTATACATTTACAGATCCAATGAACAGCATTAACTGGACAGCAAGCGCCCGCACCGGTGATTTGATGGTCAATGTGCATGATTCCACATCTTCTCAGGAAGCGATCATCATTTTAAATCTGGAGACAGAAACAGTATGGGTCTATGAACAGCTTCATGAAATTGCCATCCGTCTGGCTGCTTCGATCAGCTACTACTTTTTGAATGCATCCGTTCCGACAAGAATGATTTGCAATGGAAGTGACGCCATCACAGATCAGGTTGCAATTATTCCCACAGGGAGCGGTCTTCGCCACGTCAATGCGATTGCAGAAGTACTTGCCCGAATTGATCTGACAAGAACTGTTGTCTCCTGCACACAGCAGCTTATGGAACTTGCAAAAGACAATACTGCCACCGCACCGCTCTACATCATGATCTCAAATTCCATGAATGATTCCCTGCAGGACGCCTTTCGGGATCTGATCAAGACTGGCAGCAGCGCGATGTGGATTGCACCGTTATACAATGATATGGAGCTTCGCGTAAAAGAGGCACCAAATCTGGAAATTATACGATGGGAGGTAAACAAATATGAGAATTAGGCTTCAGGCGCTGACTGAGCACCTTCATGGCTTTTTGCTTATTCTCGGACTCACTGCATTTCTATCCTGCCTGATTTTTCCTTCCGAGTATCTGTTTTACTTTTTCCACAGCTTCCTTTTGCTGGTTCCGTTTGCCGTTACCGCATGGGGGCAGGAAAAGATGAAGCATTTTGTCAGCTACATACTGGCCGGAGCTGCCTGCGCTGTTTTACTGTTTTTCCTCGGTGTTCACTTTTATGAAAAACTATATCTTACTATACTCTCTGTAATTATTATGCTCGTGCGCATACCATCCCGCCTGCACAAAACAGATGATTACGAGATCGTTGATGAAAATGTAGGCGAATCCGGTGCGCTGCTTGATTCGCCAAGTGTCGGTTTTCTAGGCTATTTTGTTCTTTTGTTTTTTGTGTGTACACTGTTAAAAAAGCAGGATCCTCAAAACTTAATTTATTGGGTGACATTTGCATGGTTGGCTGATTTTCTCATATATCTGAATCTGAGAAGTTTAAACAGCTATCTCTACAGCAGACGAGACATTGCGAATCTGCCCGGAAAGCAGATCATCTCCACAAATCGAGCCTTGATGGTGGTCTTTTCGGTTCTCGCTCTCATAGTTATGCTAGCCCTTCCACTCATTCCGTTAGACCATGTTGTTTCTTCCATTGGAATTGCCATCCGCGATTTTCTCAGATGGATCTTTTCTCACTTTTCAGCACAGGAGGAGACAATTGTGGAAACTGTCGCAGAATCACTTGCGTCCTCCGGTCAGACCGAGATGTTTGGAGAGGTAAAGCCGACACCTGCATGGCTGAAAATGCTCTATGATATTATTTTTGCCATAATTGCATTTGTAGTCAGTATCGGTGTGATTGTCGGTATTGGTTATGCGATTCTTATGCTTGTACACCGCTTTTATAAGCCTGCTGCCGTTGTCGGTGATATGCAGGAATTTATCGACGAAAAGACTGAAACTTCTTTTATAGAGAATACAGAAAAGAAATCAAATGATTCTCTTTTCTCCTCCCTGTTTCATCCAAATACAGCAGTCCGGAAACGTTTCAAAAAGCAGATTCAAAAAGGCAGTGCTTCCAATAAAAAGGCAGGCAATACCATTCCTGTATCGCTCACTCCGGCAGAACTGGAAGCGTATGCCGGTCTGTCCAATGATGAGCGCACACGCCTTTTGCATACGCTTTACGAAAAAGCCCGCTATTCAAAAGATGGATGCACAAAAGAGGATGTTGCTTTACTCAAAAAACAATAATATGATACCAGGGTCAAAAGGTCAGAAAGCCGATGCAAGCTTGCTTGCAAGAGGTTTTTTGACTCTTGACCCTGGTATCATAAAATAAACAGAGTGGACAAGTCTTCCTCTGCCCACTCTGTTATATATGATTATTCCACGGTTTTAGAAATCTGGAAATTCTTACTTGCAGGTGTTAAACAAATTTTACAATCCGCAATACCAGTTTTGCTGTTTTGCGGTTCACTGCAGTCTATCTCCCAACTGATTACATGAATCTGTTCCATTTTACCTTCATGATTGGAGTGCTCCACAGTCTCAATCCGAAATTCACTCTGTCGTCCCTCTGCCTCAAGCTTAACCGTATGCTTTTCTCCATGAATTACAACGCATTCCTTTTCTATGCTTACTGGAAGCCTTGTGATCAGATTTTCATAAACAGATACACCCGGTCTGCATTGAATATAATCACACACAGTAAGCGCACCAGTCTGTTCATCTAACCGGATCTGGCGATATACCTTCTGTGCCTCAATGCCATACGCCTTCGCAAATGAAATGAAAATGCTGTGATCCTCCTTTAATTCAAAACGATCTGCACGATATTCATTTCCTTCTTTCTGATCCACCCCTCCGATAATCGGAATATTATGGCTCTTTCCTCTGTTGCAAAAGATTTCATAGCGCTTCTCAGAAAAATAATCCTTTGTATATTCTCCTGCACCAAGATCATCCAAAATAGCTTCCCCTTCAACCAGATAATAGAAGCTTCCGACATCGTTATGGTTATGAGATTCTCCATTATTTCCACCTTTGGCAATAACAGCACTGTTTTCTGCACCTCTTAAGATGCACCACTCTGCATCCTCTAAGAATTCCGCACCACTTTGTTCTAATGGCTTCGGAGCCTCCACCTTTTTCATTTCCACATCGTCCAGATAACGATGTGTCCAGTACCAACTCCAGTAAATTCCAACCCAGCGCCAGCAATTATCGCCATCAAGCCTCTGTGCATATGCAATATCCGGGAAACGAATGCCGCTGTATAAATCTGCCAGACAGCAGGTAAGACCCATCGGGTAAGTGCCTTTTGAATCACCGTCAGAAAAACTGATCGTGCGGCCTCCATAGAAATAACATTTCTGCTGGAAATGAGCAATTACATCTGCCTTTTCAGATGCCATCAGATTCACCGATGGATCGTATTCCTTCTGTGCAAGCGCAAACAACGTGAAATACGTAAAGCCATAGACCCAATAGCCAAGTCCCTCCTGACAGGCGCCATCCATGCCAAAACTGCCAAGATAATAAGTCGTTAACGCATACCGAATGCGCTCCAACAGTTTTTTCTTTGCAGAACCCTCCTCAAGGAGAAGAAGTGCCGTACTTCCTACATTGCCACAGCAAACAGCATTCCAATTATTCTTTACCTGCTCCCAGTGCGCATATGGCACATTGGACTCCATAAACGGAATCAGAATACGCTTTCTCACTTCTCTTTGCGCCAACTCTACCACCTCGCTGGAAAGTTCATCCTTCAAAAGCGTCGTGATATGCGCCAATGTCTGACCTGTCTCACTCGCAAACAGATCAATTACGCCTCTCCAGTTTGGATTTTCTTTTCTGTTTACATGTGCCGGAAGTGCCCAGCACTCCTCCTCACAGATTTCTTTTATGACTGTCTCAAGCTTTGCAATGTCATCTTTCTCATGCCAGATCACACTGGCAAGACCAAGCACTGACAGAAACTTTCTTCTATCAAAATAAACAGCCTCATAGCGGATGCGGTTTCCACATGTTTCATATTCACTGAAAAGCGCTTCGGTTGGCTGTGGCATCTGTTTTTTCTTTAATTCATCCGCCAGTGCACGCACATCTTTTTCGTACTGTGCCTCATATTCTTTTATTTGGTCAAGCATTCCCATAATAATAAGTTCCTTTCGTTTTTCTATTTTGCCGAAATATTTGCCTATAATATACCTCATTTTCACATTTTTGTACAGCACTTTTCAAAGTTTGCTTTTCTGTATTTCAGAAGATCTGTGTCTGTAAATTCCGAAACACACCATACAAATCAAGCGTGCCAAATCCCCACTCTCTGTTTGGATAAGTTCGCAAGCGTTCCCGATTTGCACCGCGAATAAAATATGTCTTTACATCTGCGCTGCTAAAATACCGCTCCCCATTTTCTCTTGTCCACTGGTAAAATAGCGCTGCCGCTCCTGCTGTATATGCTGCCGCAATGCTTGAGCCGCTTCGCTGCACACGCCGCAGTTCATCACCTACACCGGACAGCGACGAAGTAAAGCCTTCAATCTCCACTCCGGGTGCTGCCAGATCAGGACGAATCCTGATATCAGTTGTATAACCACGCCCGGAATACAGATAAATGCTATTTGTTCGATAATTATAATTGCTGACAGAAATAAGGTTTGATGCATCAGACGGTGACGTCAGTGTTACAAATTCAGACGGTCGCAAAAATGTCGTATCACTCTTTAGAAATGGTTCGATTGGCAGCCACATATGGTAACTTCCCGTCACGAACAAATCGTTGTAGACACGTATTGTCCAAACACCCGGTGTAATATTGATGAACCGAAGCAATGCCAGATATTCGCCTGTTCCTGTCACGGAAAGTCGATACGACACCTCTACCTGCGTCTGTGCAAGCGCAAAATTCAAAAGTTCAATCAGTCCCGGCCGTACAAAGATGCGTGGAATTGTCTCTCCATTTGGTGAGCGCACTGCGAGCGAATACGTCTCTGGTGCATCTGCCCATAATTCGAGTAAAAAACCATTTTCTCCCTCTGCCACACGAATTTCCACGTCTTCATATGCATTTTCAGCTCGAATCTTCCCCTCAAAGTGATGGCCACGCGCTGTCTCATTTCCCGTTCCGGCTACAATCGTTACACCGACCGAGCCTCCAAGCGTATCAAGCAGCCGTGCAAGCGGTAAACTGCCACTGTGTGACCCGCAATTTGTCCCGATTCCAAGACAAATCACAAGCGACTGCTGACGTTTTTTTGCAAGTGCAGCCAAATAGCTTACCCCTGCCATAATATCATTTTCCTGATAGGCTGCTGCATCATTCTGAATCTGATAATAGGCTCTCAGGCTGTTTTTGGCGGGTTTTAATTTTACCATAGCAATATCTGCCTTGGGCGCTGCTCCTGTAAAAGTTCCATCATCTAACTCATTTCCTGCCGCTATTGAGGCAAGAAATGTCCCATGACCATTTTCGTCTCGCGATGGAAGATTCGCATATACTTTTCCTGTTTTCATGGCTTCGTTTAATTCTTCCTGAGTAAATTCACTTCCATATTCAAAATCGTCAGGGGGCCGAGTATTTTTGTTCAAAGTTTCCTGTTGCCCTTCCTGACCTTGCCTGCGTTCCATAATCGGTGTCCCGGCAGGGATTGTCTGATCCCAGATTGCAACTACTCTGGTCGTTCCATCCGGATTGAGAAAAATTGAACCTGCATAGTCAATTCCTGTATCCACAAAGCCGATAAGGGTTCCGCTTCCATCAAGTGACAGATCCGGATTTTCTCTTACCCGCAAAATACCGGACGCTTCTACGCTTCCCGTGTCCTGCAAACCATACAGCTTTGGAACATTATAATAACCATATCCCATTCCGGCTTCGTAGCCACCCGACACTTTCAAATACAATGCGGCAAAAAGCGGTCCAAGCCCCTGCTTGCATTCTGCCTGGTAATCTGTCTCAATCACACTGCGATTTCCTATAAAGTCTGCATACTCCTCCGAATAAATTTTTTCCTGACAATCCAAAAGAGCCTCCTGAAATCAATACCGTTATACCAACATATGTAAGTTTATATTGATTCAGAAGGCTATATTTATGATGTTGGGAGCGAAAAGCATTTTGACCCCTTTGATACCAGATTGCTACGTGCTTTGCACTCTCGCAAGCAAGCTTGCATCGGCTTTCTGACCTTTTGACCCTAGTATCATATTTATTATTTCCTGTCGTTCAATCGAAATGGTTCCTGTCCTCGAAGCTCAATAATCGGGCCTCCCGTATGCTCTACATAAGCACGGGTGATACGAACTCGGCCAATATTATCATCCTTTGGAATCTCATACATGATATCCAGCATGAAATCCTCGATGATCGCACGAAGTGCTCTCGCACCAGTGTCCTTCTTTAATGCCTTTGCCGCAATCGCTTCCAGCGCATCCGGTTCAAACACCAGATCCACTTCATCCATTGCAAGAAGTTCCTTGTATTGCTTTAAAAGCGCATTCTTCGGCTCGTTTAAGATTCTCGTCAACATATTTACATCAAGCGCATCAAGTGTAAAGACAATCGGCAGTCGTCCCAAAAATTCCGGGATCATACCAAATTTTCTAAGATCCTCCGTCTCCACATACCGCAGAATATTTTTCTCATCATCGTAATGATCCTTTAATTCCGCATTGAAGCCCATGGAAGATTTCTTTGCCAATCGCTCACGAATGACCTGATCCAGATCCGGAAATGCACCGCCACAAATAAACAGAATGTTAGTGGTATTGACGGTTACCATCGGCACCATCGCATTCTTGCTGGATGCGCCAACCGGAACCTCCACTTCCGCACCTTCCAAAAGTTTTAACAGACCCTGCTGAACACTTTCACCATTTACATCACGGTGATTCGTCTCTCTCTTTCTTGCAAGCTTATCAATCTCATCAATAAACACAATTCCAGTCTGTGCCTTCTCAACATCATTGTCTGCTGCCGCAAGAAGTTTACTGATGACACTCTCAATATCATCACCGATATAGCCGGCCTCTGTCAAGGATGTAGCATCCGCGATTGCAAGCGGCACATCGAGAAGCTTCGCTAAGGTCTTAACCAGGTACGTCTTTCCGCTTCCAGTCGGTCCGATCATCAGCATGTTGGACTTTTCAATTTCCACATCCTTTTTTTGCTGAATCGCTGCCATTCTCTTATAATGATTATAAACTGCAACAGACATAACCTTCTTTGCCTGTTCCTGTCCAACTACATACTCATTCAACCTGGCATGAATCTGATGCGGCGTTGGTACTTCCTTTAAGTCAATCTGCTTCACTTCTTCGTCCGGCTTCTTTTTCTTAATTTTTTGCGGTTCCGGCATACCTGCATTCATACTGTTCATCATGTTCAACAGTTCGTCCGGCATTGTCGCAAAAGAAAATCCCTCCGGTACTCCAAACATTTTGGGGAAATTGCCGTTGTTGACCTGATTAAACGCCTTCTGCATGCAGTCGCTGCAAATGTTAATCTCCGGTGATATTGTAATCATTTTTCCTGCCTTGCTCTCCGGTCGGCGGCAGACATAGCAAACCTTCTCATACATATCTTGATCCGCATTGTTTCTGCTATTGTTGTTTGTATGATTCTCATTACTTGTCGAATTAATCCTATTTGTGTCTGTATCGTTTATATTATTTTGATTCGCCATAACGAAAACTCCTTCAATCTCTCTTTAGTTATACCCTTTTGTCGGCAAACGGACATACTCCACTTCGTCCCAACTTTTTGATATCCCTTGTAGTATACTTGATACAGGAAAGAAAAACAAGATTTTTCAAAAAAAGACTGGCAGATTTCTCCGCCAGCCTTCTAAAATTTTTATAAAGTCATAACATTGCAAAATTTACCACATCCACTTCGTCCAGTTGTTTCACGAATTCCTCATGCAAGCATGGAATTGACTGAAGCCATCCGGACACGTGAATTATAGAAAAATTAGTTATCGATCAGCTTCTTGGTATCCTTCCAGCTCATCAGACCTCTTAATTCCTCGCCAACCTTTTCAACCGGATGCTCAGCCTGCATACGTCTCATAGCCAGGAAATGCGGCATACCAACCTTGCTCTCTAACAGCCACTCCTTAGCGAATGCACCGCTCTGGATATCAGCCAGAACCTTACGCATTGCGTTCTTGGTATCTTCAGTGATGATCTTCGGTCCAGTGATATAATCACCATACTCAGCAGTGTTGGAAATAGAATATCTCATACCAGCGAAGCCAGACTCGTTGATCAGATCAACAATCAACTTCATCTCATGGATACACTCGAAGTAAGCGGACTCCGGCTCATAACCAGCCTCAACTAATACCTCGTAACCAGCCTTCATCAACGCACATACACCACCGCAAAGAACTGCCTGCTCACCAAACAGGTCGGTCTCGGTCTCCTGACGGAATGTGGTCTCCAGAACACCTGCTCTTGCGCCACCGATAGCCAGTGCGTAAGCCAGTGCCAGATCATGTGCCTTACCAGTAGCATTCTGATGAACAGCGATCAGACACGGAACACCCTTGCCCTCCTGATAAGTAGAACGAACGGTGTGACCCGGTCCCTTTGGTGCGATCATGGTAACGTCAACATCTGCCGGCGGAACAATCTGATTGAAGTGGATAGCAAAACCGTGAGCGAACATTAACATCATACCTGGTCTTAAGTTCGGAGCTACGCTCTCCTTATACATAGCAGCCTGCTTCTCGTCGTTGATCAGGATCATAACGATATCTGCTCTCTTGGTAGCCTCTGCAGCTGTATATACTTCAAATCCCTCGGACTCAGCCTTTGCCCAGGACTTAGATCCCTCGTACAGACCGATGATAACGTTGCATCCAGACTCCTTTGCATTCTTTGCATGTGCATGTCCCTGACTGCCGTATCCGATAATCGCAATGGTCTTACCCTCCAGCAAAGACAGGTTACAGTCCTTCTGATAATAAATTGTTGCCATAACTTTATCCTCCATATAGTGTTGTAGGGCATATACCCTACTTAAATATGCAAAACAAGACTCTGCATAAAATGTAGAGAGTTGCAATGTCGCATGTTAAAAAATGAAATTAAGATAAACTATTCTTTGACCCTCTTGACAAGCCTGTGATACCGGTTCTTGCTAACTCCAATATCGTAAACTTCTCAAGAAGCTTGGTACAGGCATTCAACTTGCTCTCATTTCCAGTAAGCTCGATCATCATAGACTCTTCTCCGACATCTACAATCTTCGCACGGAAAATATCTGCAATCGCAATAACCTGAGATCTGTCCTCCGGCTTTGCTGCCACCTTGATTAAAACTAACTCTCTGCAGACAGACGCATCTGCAGGAAGCACCTGAATCTTTGATACATCTACCAACTTTGCAAGCTGCTTTTCAATCTGCTCCAGCACATCCGGCTCTCCCTCTGCTACAACCGTCATTCGGGAATGACGCTTATCTTGTGTCTCCCCAACGGTCAAGCTGTCAATGTTATAACCTCTGCGGCTGAACAATCCTGCAACGCGGCTCAGCACACCAGCCTCATTATCTACCAACAATGAAAAAACAACTTTATTACTCATGTAATCACCCTTGTATCCTTCTGATTCATTTCACAGGCGATGTTTCTACAGTTTCCTTTGGCTGCCTGCTCAAATAATCATAGCAATGATTGTATCTATTGTCAAGTGACAAAAATAATGTTGATCCGCGCGATTTTAACCTCTTTTACCTTGTAATTCCCGCTCATTTGATGTGCAATTGACTTTTATTGATTTATTTTATCTTAGGCATTCTATTTTTTTACACTTTTCTTCCAAAAACAGGAACAGAACAGAAAGAATATTTGCCAAAAATGAGAGAAAACTATAGAAGGAATTATCAGAAAGGACTACGCGCATGAAAAAACTTTCAAAAAATATTACTTCCAATATGGAATATCTAACAAAAATACTCCATATTGACCAAAACTTCGATCTGGCATCTCGCATCATCAATCTAAATGGCCATCAGACTGCCATTTACACCATCGATGGTTTTGTAAAGAGTGATATGCTGGAAAAGCTTATAGAATTTATGTTCAAACAAACAAAATCCATGAAACAATCAGAAGACTTTCCAAAAGATGCACCCTCTTTTTTACAATTATTGCTTCCCTATTGTGAAATTACGCTTGAAAATCATTTTGAGCCAGCCATTACTGCACTCTTAAAGGGGATGAGTCTGCTGTTAGTTGACGGCTACGATCAGCTTTTTATTATTGACTGCCGCAATTACCCCTCCCGAAGTGTATCCGAACCTGACAAGGACAAAACCATGCGCGGTTCACGAGATGGCTTTGTCGAAACGCTTATCTCCAATACAGCCTTGATTCGCAGACGAATCCATGATCCGAACCTGATTATGGAAGCGGCACAGGCCGGCACACGTTCAAAGATTGATATTTGTCTGTGCTACCTAGAGGATTTGGTCGATCAAGAGCTTTTAACTTCCATACGAGAGCGAATCGCAGCTATTCAGGTATCCTCTCTCACTATGAATCAGGAAAGCCTCGCAGAATGCATCTTTCCGCACAAATGGTTCAATCCATTTCCAAAATTTAAATTTACTGAGCGTCCAGATGCTGCCTGTGCCGCTATATTTGAGGGAAATCTGATTATTCTTGTCGACAATTCTCCGAGCGCGATGATTCTGCCATCTTCTCTTTTTGATATTGTAGAGGAAGCAGACGATTACTACTTTCCGCCCCTGACTGGAACGTATCTGCGCCTGACGAGAACGTTGATTTCTCTTATGACTTATTTTGTTCCAATCTTATATCTGCTTTCCACGATGCACCCGGAAAGACTTCCTGACTGGCTGAAGTTTATCACCATAAAGGATGATATTAATGTGCCGATCATTTTACAGCTTTTAATCTTAGAGCTTGCCCTTGATGGTCTGCGTCTTGCCGCTGTCAACACACCAAACATGCTCTCCACACCGTTAAGCATCACCGCCGGTATTGTGTTGGGTGAATTCTCAGTAAAATCCGGCTGGTTTAATTCGGAGTCTATGGTTTACATGGCATTTATTTTTGTTGCAAATTACACGCAATCCAGCTATGAATTCGGATATGCTTTAAAATTTATGAGAATCATTACACTGATTTTGACTGCGCTGTTTGATTTTTTTGGTTTTGCAGCCGGTGTGAGCTTATTTGTCGTCTCTATGCTACGCAATAAGACAATCAGCGGCTATTCCTATCTGTATCCTGTCATTCCCTTTTCCTGGAAGGCCCTGGCAAAACGCTTCTGGCGTGCACGACTGACGGATGTGGAGTCCAATAACGATATTCAGCAGCACAAATGACAAAAGATGCGCTTAATATCAGCTTGTCTTTTGATGTCAAGTCGTGGTATACTGTCTGCAGTTTAGCAATTTATGATAACCGATGGATCGCATTGAGTTTTGCATTCTGCGATCTTCTGCAGAAAGGATAAAGATATTTCATGATTAAAGTAAAAGAATTTGCCGAATTAACAGAAAAAGACAAAGTTTCCATTCGTGAGCTGATCGATGACTGCATCCGCTACGAGCAGCTTGAACTCGCCGTACCAGATCTGAATGAGGAAGACGGCACTGCTTATTTGTATTATCAGTCTTCAAAAAATCCAAAGCTTATTAGTGTACTGTTTTGTTATGATCTTGAAGACTATTTTGAAGTTAGTGCTTTCACCAGCCCAAGCCACCGCTGTCAGGGTGCATTTACCAGTCTGTTTCAAAAGCTGATCGAGGGATATGAGGAAACTCCAGTATGCTTCTATCCGGACGGCAACAGCTACGATGCACTGATGACAATGGAAGTATTAGACTGCGAGTACAGCGGCACCGAGCATCTGATGCGATTAGACCGCAGACCCGATACTTCTTCCACACAGCCAATTGCTGCACTTCGTCCTGCAGGCAGGACCGACCTGACCGCACTTGCTGCAATCCATAGTGCTGCATTTGATATGGAAAAAGAAGAATCGCTTGCATTTCTTGAACAGTCTTTTGATTCTGGTGAAACAATCTGGTGTATCATGACAGATTCCGTAGATACTGTAGATTCATCAGATGCAAAAGTCAATTCAAAAATTGCAAAAGCTGCTACATGCACAGAAGATTCTTCTAAAGAGCAACATGATCAACTTATCGGTCTTGTATTAACCTCCATTCAGCCAGATCAAACCAGCCTTTACGGTCTTGCCATTCATCCAAAGGAACAGGGCAAAGGTTATGGTCGTGCAGCAGTACAAACACTTTTGCAGGCGTCTGAGATTACCTTCCCAGTTACGCTTCATGTGACGGAAGAAAATGAAGCTGCATACAAAATCTATAAAGAAATGGGATTTATTACCACACAGGAATTGATGGAGTATTGGTACTGATTCCGGTATCGGCAATGACTCATACGACTCTGCATTTTTTTGCTGCATAGTTCTCCAAAGCATCAAAAAAGCAAGCAATAGATCTTACAGCCTGATTGCCTTGCTCCATGCCATTTTTCCCTGTGCATCTGTTACCTCTGCACGGATAAACTTCTCCCACGGCTGTATATGGCATACTGCCTTTGTCAGTCCTATCCCTCTGTGTCCACGCTCCGGTGCCCATACAGCGTTGGAGAAGAATGAAATGCGGCTGACCGGAGAACACAGTACCGTTATCTCATCGCCGTTTCTTCGGATATGAATCTCCGGTCCCTGCGTTGCATAAAACTTTTCTTCTTTAATTGCTCGTAATAATGCTTCATCAGAATCTGTAATCTTAGCTTCAAGCATAATCCATGCCTTCGTCTCATCACAGTTATACATATGCGTATCATCATCTGCAATCAATGGATAAAATAAGCCCTGACATGCTGCCGTATCGACAAAATCACCCGAATACGGACGTGAGGATTCCCCCTCGTCAGATACGGAATTAAAAATTTCAGTAGCATCCACTTCATGGAGCGCTGCTGCCTGCTGTGCTGTATTTAAAGACCATGCCGGATGTGCCAAAACTGCTAAACCTTTACAGCGGTGTACCTCATCAATAATCTCCTGCGGGCCTGCTTCCTGTGTTAAATTCGGTTTGCTGCTGCATCCAATGCCAAGAATGTGATATATGCCTGTGCTGGCATCTTCGCCGCCAATGTTATATTCTGCTCCTGATAATGTACGCAGACCATTGATCTCTCCGCTCTCCCGATGAAGCCAGTGGTCGGTAATCGCAACTATATCATAGCCCGCTTTTTTATAAATTTCAGCGGCTTCCTCTGGTGTCTTTGAGCCATCAGAAAGAGTTGTATGCATATGAAGATTTACTTTAAGACGGCTTACGCCAAGCATATCTTTTTCCATGATCGTTTTCTCCAATCCTATTTTTGTTTTATCTGTTTTTCTTGTCTTTCTTCGTCTCATTTTATCACAATTTTGATTCGCTGTGCAATTGTATTATTTTTCTTCCTGCTCCGTAATCGTATTAAAAAAGCAAGAATATGAGCCGGTATGACACGCTGCTCCCTTCTGCGCAACCTTTGCTAACAGTGTGTCTTTATCACAGTCTGCATATAAGGACTTTACATACTGGAAATGACCGCTTGTCTCGCCTTTAAGCCATCTGCTCTGACGGCTGCGGCTGTAATAGCACATCGTCCCAGTTGCTGCAGTCTCCAGATAAGCAGTTTCGTCCATATAAGCCAACATCAGCACCTGTCCGGTGCGATAATCCTGCACGATGCACGGAACAAGCCCTGCGGCATCCTTTTTTAACTCATCCCATGAAAGTGCCGCCTGAAACGGAACTGCCGTAAATTCATTTTCTTCTCTCATCAAAATACAATCCTCTCTTACAAACTTCCCTTTGTGGAAAGCACATCGGTAATACGCGAGTCTGCCATTGTTGCCTTGTCGAGTGCCTTTGCAAATGCCTTAAACATGCCCTCGATAATGTGATGACTGTTATCACCTGCAAGCTGACGAATATGAAGATTCATCGCTGCTGAATAAGAAATCGCATAGAAAAATTCCTTTGCCATCTCAGTATCGAAGCCGCCGACACGCTCAGACGGGATGGATGCCTCATAGCCAAGATAGGGTCTTCCAGACAGATCGATTGCGCAAAGAATCAATGCCTCATCCATTGGAAGGATACAGTCTCCATATCGACAGATCGACTTCTTGTCGCCTACTGCCTTGGCAATCGCCTGTCCCAGTACAATTCCCACGTCCTCGATTGTGTGGTGGCAGTCTACCTCAAGATCACCCGCTGCCTTTACGGTCAGATCAAACAAGCCATGACGCGCAAAACTGTTTAACATATGATCAAAAAAGCCAATTCCCGTGGAGATGTCTGCCTTTCCGCTGCCATCCAGATTGATGGTCAGCGAGATCTGTGTCTCTTTTGTATTTCTTGTAATCGTACTGATTCGCTGCTGCATATTTCTCTGCTCCTTTTTACTCTTCCTCATTTTCAAAACGAACGCGGATGGAATTTGCATGAGCAGTCAGATACTCACTCTCTGCAAATTGAATAATGTCCTTGCTGACCGGCTTCAATGCCTTTCTGGAATAGTAGATAATGCTGGACTTCTTTACATACGCATCCACACCGAGCGGGGAGAAAAATTTCGCCGTTCCGTTTGTCGGAAGGACATGGTTTGGCCCGGCAAAATAATCGCCAAGCGGCTCACTGCTGTACTCTCCCATGAAAATGGCTCCGGCATTGCGCACCTGCGTCATTGTCTCAAATGGATTGACGGTCTGAATCTCAAGATGCTCCGGTGCGATCTCGTTGACAACTTCTACGGCATCATCAAGAGAATCCGCAACAAGAATATAGCCGTAATTATCAATAGACTTTTGCAGAATTTCTTTTCTGGACAAACCTGCAATAAACTCATCGGTCAGCTTGGAAACCTCCTCTGCGAGCTTCATGCTGGTAGTGACAAGGATTGCACATGCCAGTTCATCATGTTCTGCCTGAGAAAGAAGATCAGCCGCTACGAATTTTGCGTTGGCACTCTCATCTGCCAGCACAAGAATCTCGCTCGGTCCGGCAATGCTGTCGATGCTAACATGACCATATACTGCCTTCTTTGCCAGTGCAACATAAATATTTCCAGGTCCGGCAATCTTATTGACCTTCGGAATCGACTCGGTACCAAATGCGAGTGCGGCAATTGCCTGTGCGCCGCCTACCTTGTAAACCTCAGTTGCACCTGCAATGTGAGCGGCCGCCAATGTTACCGGATTTACCTTGCCATCCTTTCCGGGAGGCGTTACCATGACGATACGGCTTACACCAGCCACCTCTGCCGGGATGATATTCATCAAAACAGATGACGGATATGCTGCTTTTCCACCCGGAACATACAGACCCGCACTGTCAAGCGGTGTAACTCTCTGTCCCAGAATCGTGCCGTCCGGTGTAGTATCAAACCAGGAAAGCTGCTTTTGCTTTTCATGGAAAGCACGAATATTCTTCATGGACTTTACCATGACCTCCATCAGCTTTGGATCCACCAGATCAAGTGCCTCGTTGATCTCCTCTTTGCTAACACGAATGGTATCCTTTGTCACCTTAACCTTGTCAAACTTCTCGGTATACTCAAACAGCGCCTCATCGCCGCGCGCTTTTACGTCATCAACAATGGCCTGTACGGTATCCGCATACTGTCCGTAATTATTCGGATCTCTCTTTAACAGGTCTGCCAGCAGATTTTCCTTTGATTCCTTATTCAGCTTAACGATTCTCATGGCTTTTGTCCTCTCTAGTTATAATTTTTATTTGATTCTTTTTTGCCTGTTACTTCTTGTTTTCTTTTTCTTTCTTCTCAATCGCTGTCTTAAATCCGGCTAAGATCCGGTTGATTCGCTCGTTTTCCATCTTCATGCTGACCTGATTGACAACTACGCGGGCGGACAGCGGGCAAATCTCCTCAAGAACTTCGAGTCCGTTCTCTTTAAGCGTAGTTCCTGTTTCAACAATATCGACAATAACCTCGGACAGACCAACAATCGGAGCCAGCTCGACAGAACCATTTAACTTAATGATCTCTACGGTCTGATGCTTCTTATTATAGAAATAATCCTTCGCGATTACCGGATATTTCGATGCTACACGAATCAGCTCATGATGCTGCAAACGCTCTCTTGCGGATGCCGGACCTGCCACACACATGCGGCACTTGCCGATGCCAAGATCCATCACCTCGTATAGGTTTCGTCCTTCTTCGAGAATTGTATCCTTTCCTACTACACCGATATCAGCTGCGCCATACTCAACATAGGTTGGAACATCGGATGCTTTGGCGAGGAAAAATTTCAATTTTAATTCCTCATTCACAAAAATCAGCTTACGGCTGGTTTCATCCTTCATCTCCTCGCAGGTGATGCCTGCAAGCTCCAGCATTTCCATTGCCTTCTTCGCCAGACGTCCCTTTGCCAGTGCAAATGTAATATACCTCATAAAATATTCTTTTCTCCTTTTGCGCTTCTTACACTTCTTTCTTGTGTTTACTCTTCCTGCTTTTCGGCTTCTTCCGGTTATTTCTTTCCAACCAGATTGGAAAGTAAATGCTTTTGTCTGTCACCGCTGATTACATTGATGACTTCAACATATGTTCCTTCCTCATCAATGTAGAAAATACCACCGATGCCGCTTCGCTTTGCATAGGAAATATAATCGTCAAGCGTCTTCTCATAAAACTTTTTCATGAGTGTAACAGCAGAATCGCTTCTGAGTACACTGGCAAGACGAATCGCCAGATCCTTCTGACTTCTCTCATAGAGAAGAATTGTTCCGAGATAATCGGTATCAATCTCAATCTGCTGCCTGCTCATAGCGGTCATCAGCTCATCGACATAGATACCAAATCCGATGGACGGTGCATCCTTTCCAAACTGAGAAAGAAGTTTGTCGTAACGACCGCCTGTTGCAATCGGTGTTCCGCTTCCATATGTATAGGCTTTGAAAATGATTCCAGTATAATATTGGAACTTGCCGAGCATACCAAGATCAAAAGTGATATATTTTTCGAGTCCGTAAGACGCGACGATCTTATAGAGCTTTTCGAGACGATAAATTGCGCTGAGTGCCTTGTCGTTATCAGTAAGAGATGCTGCCGCATGAATCTGTTCAATGCCGCCGAACAGCTTTGGCATGGAAAGAAGTGCCTGACGAAGTCCATCAGAAAGCTCCTTTGAGGAAAGCATTTCTTCCACGCCAAAGTAATTTTTCTGCTCAATTAACGTTCTAAGTTCCTCAATCTCCTCCTCATTAAATCCAGCCTCCTCAACAAGTCCGTTGAAAAAATCAACCTGTCCAACTTCAACCTGAAACTCCTTCAAGCCACTTGCCTGCAAAGACTGAATCAGCATGGAAACCATCTCAGCATCGGCATCAGTTGTTGTGTCATTCATCATCTCAGCACCCATAACAGTAGATTCCTTTAAGCTGCCGCGAAGACTCATGTTGTTGATGAAAATATTTCCATTGTAGCACAGGCGCACTGGCATGTCCTCATCCATGAAGTACTTTGCCGCGCATCTTGCGATCGACGGTGTGATGTCTGGGCGAAGTACGAGCGTATTCCCATCGCGGTCAAAGAATTTAAACATCTGATTCGATGCAACTGAACCTCTGTCTTTATTAAATATATCAAAAAACTCGTAGGACGGTGTCTGGATGCTGCGGTAGCCGAAACGGTGGAAGACCGCTCCAATCGTTGCGCTGACTGTCTCCTTTTTTGCACACTCTTCGTTGTACAGATCTCTTACACCCTCCGGTGTATGCAGTAAACTAATTGCCATATCTTTCTTCCTCATTTTCTGCGACACGCTGCCTGTTTGATCGGATAAAGTCCGATATCGTCCGGTAAAGCAATATGCGCGATTCCTGTTTCTTAACCTTATTCACTTTAACACGGTAACGTGATAGCATGGTAATTTGTGAATGTCAAATACGATTATAGCGAACCCATTTTCTTTTGTCAAGTCCAAATCGATACCGTTTTCACTTTGGATTTGTATCATCCGCATGGCGCAGCAAATCAAGCTGCAATTGCTCCAAAAAGTGCAAAAATACTCCATTTTTAATTGGAATTTGAAGCGTTTTGTCCACCTCATCGTAGGTAAAACTTTTTCGCCCGCCATTTTGACCGCGATTCCAGAAATATACGATATCGGAAAGCGGCACATAATAGGCTTCATGGCGATGCGTATAGTATAAAAGAATAAAGGCAATTCCGTTCTGTTCCTCCATGGCCTGCATAAATTTCACCTGATGCTCATGAATATTTTGAAGCGGAAAGGTATCCACAGCGGACTCCTTCGCGTCAAAACAGATCGGAATGCCTTGAACGGCACCAATATAATCGACGGTACTTTTCTGATCGAAATATGCCAATGTAATGTGGCGCGTCTCCTGATCAATGTTGATTGGCTTAATCGGTGTCGGAATTTTCTGGATCAATGCAAGCTTTTTTGCGCTGTATTGCTCAATCGTATAGTTGATCATATCCTCCAGCGCCGAGCCTCTCAGACCTCTCGATTTCCATGTCGGCATTGGTTATTCCTCCCCGTTTTGGATTCCTGCGTATTCCATAGCCTTTAAAAAATCGCTCGGAAGCGGCGCCCGAAAGCTCCTTCCGGAAAGGTATGCAAAATTTCCCTCACATACCGGAAAAACCATCTCATAGGCATGAAGAAGCTGTCTCTTCGTCCCGGCTCCTTTTCGGAAATGCTCATTGATAGTGCGATCGCCATACTTGGAATCTCCGATGATCGGATGTTTGATGCTTGCAAGATGTGCGCGAATCTGGTGAGAACGTCCTGTCACTAAGAGTACTTTTAATAAGGTAGCCTGCCTAGCAGCTGCCACCGGCTCATAGACAGTCTCGATTGCAAGCGCATCCTTTCGCAGCTGCACTGGAAACTCTTCAAGCGTCTCGTGAATCTCTACGATGTTATTTTTCTCATCCTTATAAAGATAACCCTTTAACTCCTGCCTTGTACTTACACAGCCCCTTACAAGTGCCATGTAGTACTTATGCAAATCTCTGGTGCGAAACTGCTCCGACAAAAACTGCAGGCCGCGAATGGAAAGACCTGCTGCAATCAAACCAGATGTATTGCGATCCAGTCGGTTGCAAACGGATGGACGGCATACCGCCAGCTGCTCACTGTTTAATTTCTGTGTTGCAAGTGTGTAACCGATAATCTTTTCTACAAGGGAAATATCACTCGGTGCTGCCTTCTGAGACAGTTCCCCTGCTGCTTTGTTGATCAGCAAAATGTCTTTGTCCTCATAGAGGATACTCTTTTTTGAAAGTGTGACATTGGGCAGCTGCATCTGTGTACCCGCAATTGTATTTGTACTTCTGTTTGCATTCGTATTTTTATTTACAGACGCGCTCACACTCCCTGCCATTCCACGAAATTTTTCGATAGTATCCTCTGCCAGAAAAAGTTCAATAGAATCTCCTGCACAGAGTTTTTCGCTTCCATCACATTTTTTCTTATTACAGGTAATATTCTTTTTCCGAAGCATCTTATAAAAGAAGCTTTTCGGTGCCTCAGGCATGTAACGGCTTAAATACTTGTCCAGACGCTGGCCTTCCTCTGCCGCCTGAATCTGTAATTGTCTCATATGGCAATTCCTCTCAGCACACCCTCGATTCTGAGAAGCTTTTCATCGCACGTTGCACGATCCCACTCCTCGAGTTCGCGGATACGATTTAAATAATTTTTCCAGTCACGGATTACAAAAATATCTGTTTTTAACTCATTGTTTTTCATAAAGCCTTTAATGTAATCTGCCACTTTCTTCTCCGATATATTTTTATCCGAGCAATAGCAAAAAACACCTTTTTCATGAATACATGCATAATCAAGCAAAAAAGATTTGTCTGTCTTTGATGTGATGACAAGCTCAGTATCCAAAATTCCCTTTCCAACAAGTGCTGCCACCTGCTCGTATTCTTTATCTGGTCTTGACTGATACTTCCACAGTGCCACAAAAATAACAAGCTGATTAACCATCGGAATAACGGATACGATTGCCACAACGGTTAGCAGATTTTTGCGGCTGCCCGTTGCCACAATTCCGATCACGACAAGACCGATAATTCCTACAAGCATTGCAAGTACCTCTGTCAAAAGCAGACGCTTTTTGCGTTTGATATAACCATGATGTCCTTTTTTTGTCTGAAACATACCTTCATCCTCCTAACGCCTTGCTCTCATCCTCTTTGTCCCCACTGATCAGCTGTGTATAATCGCTCACCCAACCATCGGCAAGTGCAAGCTTTTTCTCTTTTAATTGCTCAGAAAATGCATCCTCTACTGCAAATACCTTCATACCGGCTGCCTTTCCTGCCATAATTCCTGCCGGAACGTCCTCAAATACCACACAGTCAGACGGAGAAAGCGCAAGAAGCTCGGCTGCTTTTAAATAAACGTCCGGCGCTGGTTTTCCTGCCTTTACATCGCAGCTTGTGACAATTGCTGAGAAATAGGATGCAATATCGTGAGATTTCAGTACTGCCTGAATAAGGGTATGGGAATTGCTGCTTGCAATTGCAATCTTGCATCCGAGCTTGTAAACATAAGAAAGAAATGCAGCTGCACCCGGCTTTAATGCAATCTCATTGCAATATTTCTCATATGCCATCTGATTCCAGCAATCCTTGATCCACTCAATGCTCTGTGACAATGCAAAACGCTTCTTAAAATACTCAGCCGTCTCGGTAAAGCTCATTCCCTCGATTGCTTCATGAAGGTCTGATGGCACCTTGTAGCCATGCTGCGCCAGGAAAATAGCATCAATTTCCTTCCAAACACTCATTGAATCGACCAGTGTGCCGTCCAGATCAAAGATAATTCCCTTTGCTTTTTTTACGATCAGTTTTCCTTCAGACATTGCAGTTCCTCCTGCGTCAGTGCACGGCTCTCGCCCGGTGCGAGTGATTCATCTAACCGTAAGCTGCCCATGGAAAGACGCTTTAAATAGATAACCGACACACCAACCGCTTCAAACATTCGCTTTACCTGATGAAATTTGCCTTCACAAATCGTGACCTTTGCCTCACAGGTATCAAGAATTTCAAGTTTTGCAGGCATCGCGGTAAAATCACCCAAATCCATCCCTGATGCAAATTTTTCTGCTGCATCCGCCGGAATCGGCAAATCAGTCTTTGCCAGATAGCACTTGTCAACATGGTGCTTTGGAGAAAGCAGCCGATGGCAAAGATCACCATCATTTGTAATCAAAAGAAGACCTTCCGTATCAATATCCAATCTGCCGACCGGAAAGAGATCTTTTCTCTTATCCTCTAGCAAATCGACAACGGTTTTTTTCTTTTTATCCATTGTCGCAGTGATTACGCCTGCCGGTTTGTTCAGCATATAGTAGACATATTGTGCATATGTCAGCTGCTTGCCATCCAGTGTGATGCAGTCGTTCTCCGTGTCTACCTTTGTCTCTGGCTTTGAGGCATGCATACCGTTAACGCAGACACGCCCTTTTTTGATCATATCCTTTACCTGACTGCGCGTTCCCACCGGAATCTGTGTCAGAAATTTGTCAAGACGCCACTCCATCACATCCACCTCCAGCCTGCAAGATATTTATTTTTCACAGAACCGCCTGCTGCCTTTCCAAAACCAAGCGGATAACCATCCACACAGATCAACACCCAACCCTTCTTTACAGACTCGTTCTCTGCCAGATCAATCGTCTCGCCCTTTAAATAACGAATCACGCGATCATCTTCTCTCGAAAGAGAAAGCACATTAGGATACTCGTCTGCGCGAAGTGCCATCGCAAGCGCCTGACTTGGCTCAAATCGGTTCTTTAAACATTCACCTAAGAGCAAACCGGAGCGCATGATACGAAGACCTTTCAGGTTGCGTTTGCAGTCTGGGTGAACAAATACCTTCTCCTGACGAATCTCCATACGGTCTAGTGCAAGCGGCTTTTTAATTGTCTGTAAAAAGTCTGAAAGTTCCTGCGGCATCTTTACCGATGTGCTGCCACGACTCTCCTTTAAGCGGCTGCTCTCGCCTTTTTTCTTTAAAAGTGCAAGGAAATGACCCTCACCCTTCATGCGATGCGGCCAGATACGCACACATTTTGTAAGCTCCGGATTTCCATCTGCCCACTCCGGATGACCATGATCAAAGCCTTCATACCACTCTGGCTGCACAAGTTCCAAATCCGGATTCTCATTTAACATGCGCGCTACGATCTGCTCGTCCTCAAGCGGAGAAAATGTACAAGTCGAATACAACAACATGCCGCCCGGACAAAGCATCGTAAGTGCATAAGAGGTGATCTCCTGCTGTAACTTGACAAAATAGTCGTTTCCATGCTCTACCCAACTCTTCATAACAGATGGCTCTTTGCGAAACATTCCCTCTCCTGAGCACGGTGCATCGATTAAAATCTTATCAAAATAGCCCTGGAAATGCTCGGCAAGCTTGTATGGTGCCTCACTTATGACATAGGCATTTGAGATGCCGAACAGTTCAAGATTTTTCAGCAATGCCTTTGCGCGGGAATTACTGATATCATTGCTGACAAGAACACCCTCTCCTTTTAATTTTGCCGCCAACTCCGTGCTCTTTCCGCCCGGTGCAGCACAAATATCAAGCACACGATCGCCCGGCTCCACAAAAAGTACATTCGCCGGTGTCATTGCGGATGGCTCCTGCAAATAATAAAGTCCGGCATAGTAATACGGATGCTTTGCCGGCTTGTCCTTGCCACTGTAATAATATCCATTGTCAATCCACGGGATCTTTTTGATCTCGAATGGACAGATTTTCTCGAATTCCTCTGGTGTGAGTTTGTTTGTGTTCACGCGAAGACCATAAACACGCTCCTCGTTGTAACTGTCCAGATAAGCGTTAAACTCATCCGGAGGCAGCAGTTTTTTCATATTTTCTAAAAAAGAAACCGGTAATTCCATATACACCTCATGTTTTGTTATATTTTGTTGCAGTTCACGGGAATTTTGTCAACAAGCGCGGTTCGACGATTGTTTTGTTGGCGTCATAACATTTTCTTCTAATCATCGGCATAAAATAAAGAAAGAATAATGCCCGGTGGCCGTATGCTTCTTACCTTTTTTTCTGCCATATTTCTAATACTTTTCATCCGCAATCCCACGCTGTGTACGCTCGGCGCGGCAAAAGGGCTTTCACTGTGGTACGAGCAGGTCTTGCCAGCTTTATTTCCGGCAATGGCTGCTGCCTCTTTTTTCATCAGCCGAAAATCCATACAGGCTGCATTAAAACATCTGCCATTTCCATCCGCTGCTGCTTTTCTAAGTGGATTTTTATGTGGAAGTCCGATGGGCGCACTGACCTGTAGTGGTTTATATATGAGCGGACTTCTCTCTAAAAAGAGCGCACAATGGATTGTGTGCTTCGTGCAGCTGCCAAGCCCCCTATTTTTGTCTGGCTTTGTCGCATCGACCTCGCTTGCACTGCCCGCGAAGATGCGTTTTTCCTTTCTTTTATGTGCCTATCTTCCATTTGCCGTTGCATTTTTGCTGTGCATGGTCTGTCTCCGAAATGAAAACATGCCCCACAATTCAAAAGTTCTCACTGACAGTCCGGTGCAAAATAAAATCCCCATCCAAAAGACTGCTTTAAAGACAGAACCCTCATTAAATGATATCTGTGATACCTGTTTGCTTCTTCTGGTACGAATCGGCATACTACTAATGTTTTTCTCGATTCTGTCTGAGTTTTTGACCAGCATTGCCTCCGAGTCCGTCATTCAAATGCTTTTCATCGGAATACTCGAAATGACAACCGGGATCAGCAAAATCGGCGCACTCAGCACATTTTTTCTTTCTCTGCGATGCAAAGCAGCGATCTGTCTTTTTTTGCTTGGCTTTGGCGGAATTTGCGTTCATATTCAGGTTTACCAGGCCTGGCAGCAATCTGACTTTCCTATCTTTCGTTATCTGATCGTGCGTCTTTTATTTGGTCTTTGCAGCAGTCTGTGTTTTCTTCTCTTGGCATGATTTTCTGACAAGACTTTGCGCTACTTACTCATATGCTTTGCAATGCAAATCCCTGCCGGGACGTACTTGATTCGGTTAAAATACCTTTTCGGCAAAAAACAGTACAGAAAATTAAGAGCCACACACAGAAAAAAGAAAGACCGCTGCGTCAGGCAGCGGCCCCTAAGCCTGAATTATTCTTCCTCAGTCGGCTCTTCTTCTGCCGTATCTGCAGACGCGGTACTAATGATGACATCCTCTGCCGTCGGCAGTTCCTTACGGTTTGCACGGATGGTCTCAACTGTTGTATTAAGCGTATTCAGCATCTCCTCATAGCGTTCCTTCAATCCGTCTAAACTCTGAGCCAATGTCTGCTCCATGCTGCCCATCATATCGTCCGTATATGCAATTGCACCGGTACGAAGTGCATTTGCATCCTCAATTGCCTTATTTACGATCTCATTTGCCTGCTGGGTTGCCTGTGTGATGATTTCATTTGCCCTTGCGTATGCGCGCTTCGTGATCTCACTCTGGTTTACCATCTCACTTGTCTGAACATTTGCCGCACTGATGATTGCCTCAGCCTGCTGCTTTGCATCGTTAATGATCGCATCCTTGTTGTTTAAGATTTTCTGGTACTTCTTAATCTCGTCCGGCGTACGGTGACGAAGCTCTACTAACAGGTCTTCTAACTGTGCCTTATCTACAACAATCTTTGTGCTGGAAAACGGCTGCAGCTTGCATCCATCGATAAACTCTTCAATCTCTCCGATTAACTGTTCAATTCTGCTCATTTTCTTTTCTCCTTTATATCAGGTGCCACAAGTGACCTCCTGCTTTTTACTTTTATTTTATAGTTATGATACCAGAGTCAAAAGATCAGAAAGCCGATGCAAGCTTGCTTGCAAGAGGATTTTTGACCCCAACATCATAGTTACAATTTACCTTTGTTTTTCGCCGCTTGTTCTCTTTCCTCAAGCTTTTTCTTGACGGCTCTTTCAACCGGCTCTGCAACAAATGCACTGATATCGCCTCTATACTGAGCAACTTCTTTTACAATGCTGGAACTAAGATATGCATATTCCAAGCTTGTTGTAAAGAAAATGGTATCAACCTCTGGTGCTACTTTTCGATTTGTCTGTGACATCTGAAGTTCATACTCAAAGTCTGTGACTGCTCTGAGACCTCTGATCAAAATATGTGCACCACACGTACGAGCAAAATCGACAAGCAAACCGTCGAAGGAACGCACCTCCACATTTGGATATTGTGCCGTTACCTGTCGTAACAGGTCAACTCGTTCTTCCACAGTAAACAGTGGCGACTTTGTACTGTTTACAAGCACACCGACAATCAGATGCTCGACAGTCTTACTTGCCCGTTCAATAATATCCATATGCCCACGCGTCACCGGATCGAAGCTGCCCGGGTAAATTGCTGTTGTCTTTCCCATACTATCTCATGCCTCCCGACTGTTTTCGCTGCTTCTTTGCAGAAAAATATGTTTATTTGTCTTATATTCCTTTACTCGTACAATCTCAAAGCCTGCAAGCTCATCATCGCTAAGTTCCCGATTCAGTGCTGCCTCGATGATGATCTGTGTATATTCATCTGCAATGTCACTATCTGCAATTGCAGCGAGTACATCTTTTTCTGCTCCAAGCTGATACGGCGGATCCATAAAGATAATATCAAATTGTTTTTTCTTTGCACCGAGTGTACGAACCGCGCTCACACAGTCCTGACCAAGCACCATTGCTTTGTCTGCCAGATGCGTCTTTGTCAGATTCTCCCGAATGCATGAAAGTGCTTCCTTACTATTATCAACAAAGACAGCTTCTGCCGCACCACGGCTCAATGCCTCGATGCCGATACCGCCGCTTCCGGCGAACAGATCAAGAAAACGGCTGCCCGGAAGATCGTTCTGAAGAATATTAAATAATGTTTCTTTTATACGGTCCGTGGTTGGACGCGTTTCCATTCCTTTTGGTGTAACAAGCTGAAGCCTTCTGGCTGTACCAGCGATTACTCTCATATGATTTCCACCTTATTCTGTGTTGTTTATTTCTGTAAATTCTTTTGTTTTTGTATACTCTAACCACTCTATTATAGTATGCGAAGAACAATCTGACAAGTGTTTTTTCGCGCTTTTCTATATCCGCTGCCTGCAAGTTTTGCAAAGATCTTTTTCATCATTCTCATAACTTACCAGATTATTCTCTGTTCCCATGCACATACTAGAGATGTAACAAACAACAAAGCTTTGATGCAAGGTTACAACCAACAAACTTACAAAAACTGTGAAACAGAGCAATACGCGCAGAAAAAAAGGAGGACTACTGATGTCTACGAATAAGAACAGTAATCGAATTGAAGTACCAGAAGCAAAGCAGGCGCTCGATCAGTTCAAGATGGAGGTTGCTGAGGAACTGGGTGTACCGTTAACAAATGGCTACAACGGAAATCTGACTTCTTACCAGAACGGAAGTGTCGGAGGCTATATGGTGAAGAAGATGATTGAAAAGCAGGAAAAGGACATGTCCAATAAGTAATCAATCATCAAAGCCATAGCAAAAAGGAAGCAGGGATAAACGCTCTGCTTCCTTTTTGCTATGCTTTTGAATATCTAAAAGTCAAAGCGGACATTCGCAATCCACTTCGCTACTTGCTTGATTCGGTTAAATACTATGTGTCTCCACCGCCGCTATCACCTGCGTGCTGTCTGCCGCTTCCTTCGCCCATTTCAAAAGCTGCGCATCCTGATAGATATCAGCCACTGCAAATGCAATCTCTCCGCTCTGGCGAATCCCAAAGAAGTCTCCCGGACCACGAAGTTTTAAATCTTCGTTTGCGATTGCGAAACCATCGTTGGAATGATTCAGCACCTCAAGACGCTTTGCCGCTTCTTCTTTTCCGGATGTGTCTATCATAATGCAATACGACTGTGCGCTGCCTCGTCCGACACGCCCGCGAAGCTGATGCAGCTGCGCAAGTCCAAAGCGCTGGGCATCCTCGATAAGAATGACGGTTGCGTTCGGCACATTGATTCCAACTTCGATAACTGTAGTTGCCACAAGCACCTGTATTTCATTTTTTGCAAAGCGTGCCATGATCTCATCCTTTTCCCTCGCTTTCATCTTTCCATGAAGATACTCAACAGAAATGGATGATGGCAATCCTTCACGCAGCTGCCTTGTGTAGCTGACTACATCGACACCTTCGGAGGTTTCGCTCTCCTCGACCATTGGACAGATCACATATGCCTGATAACCTGCCTGCACCTGCTTTGCGATAAAATCCCATGCCTTTGGGCGATACGAAATATTAACAACGCAGTTTTTAATCGGAAGACGCTTTGCCGGAAGTTCATCCATAATGGAAATATCAAGATCACCGTAGAGAATCATCGCAAGACTTCGCGGAATCGGCGTTGCACTCATGACAAGCACATGAGGCGTATGGCCTTTTTGGCTAAGGGCATCGCGCTGTGCCACACCAAAACGATGCTGCTCATCTGTAATGACAAGTGCCAGCTCGTCAAACTCGACCTTTTCCTGAATGATGGCATGTGTTCCAATGACAATATCTGCCTCGTGTTCCTTGATTTTGCGAAGTGCCTCCCGCTTTTGTGCAGCGCGCATGGAACCTGTTAGCAGAACAATTGATAAGTTTAATCCATATTGATCGGATAGTGTGATAAAGGTCTGACAATGCTGGGCGGCAAGCACCTCAGTCGGTGCCATAAGCGCACTCTGATAATGGCAAAGCGCAGCCTGATACATAGCAAGAAATGCAACAATAGTTTTTCCCGAACCAACATCACCCTGCAGCAGACGGCTCATCATGTGTTCACCTGTCATATCCTGCGTGATCTCCTCGATTGTGCGAAGCTGGGCGTCGGTAAGCGCATATGGAAGATGCCGAATCAGATCATTTACTTCAGAACGCTTTACCAAAGCAAAATGATTCTTCTCCTGCATGAGCCTTTTTTTCATCTGGTTAACACCAAGCAAAAAATGATAAACCTCACCAAATGCGATCGTCTTCCGGGCGCAAGTTAGCTGTTCCTCATCATTTGGAAAATGCATCAGGTAGCCTGCTTTTAACTCCGGCATCAGATTATAGCGGGATAAAATCTCATCCGGAATCGTCGATTGCGGCTTTGCCCCAGCCTCATATGCCGCAGCGACTGCCTTTGAAATGCTCTTTGACGTAATACCAGCTGTCAATGCATAGACAGGCTGCAATGATTTTTGAAATTCTTCATAAGCATTGAGTGCATATACCTGGGGTTGTTCAAGCACGCGTGACTTTCCGGTTCCAGAGAGTCGTCCTCGAAACACGTACCAGCCTCCGGGACGAAGTACATTTGCCAGATAGGTGGTCTGAAACCAGGTCACGCGAAGCTCACTGCCTTCCTCATCGCGAACCTTTGTATTGATAATCGAGAGATTTCGCACACGCTTTATGGTCGGATAAGAACAAATCACGACCCGGACCGCTGCAAAATCCATTACAGCTGCGGCCCGGATCGTGACCGGTGTTTCAAATCGTTCGTAACTTCGAGGATAATAACGCATCAGCTCACCAATCGTAAAAATCCCAAGTTTCGCATAAAGCGCAGCCGTCTTCTCTCCGATTCCTTTTAAAGTCGTAATGGAATCGTCATAATTCACGGCTGCCTCCTTTTATTTGTATTACAGTTCACGCGTCATGCCAGCTGTCTCAGTAAACTGAGACGATAAATCTCATGCTTACACGAAGATTTGACAGATCAGCAGGACGAAGTAAACAGCAACTTAAATCGTTGCGTAAAATTTTACTCTACTGACAAGAAATAATAGTAAACCGGCTGATTTCCGGCATTTACCTCAACGTCAACAGACGGGAACTCTTCGCTTAAGCGGTCACACAGCTCCTGCGCTCTCGCCTCGTCGATTTCCTGACCATAGTAGATACCGATCAGTTCGGAATCCTCGGACATCATCTTGCATATCGTCTCGTAAGCAACATCGTTGATATCAGTTCCATCTGCCAACATTCCCTTGTCACCAAGACCGATGATATCATCCTTATGAATCTCAATATTGTCAATCATCGTATCACGCACTGCGTAGGTGATCTGTCCTGTCTTGACACTCTTGATGCTCTCGGTCATGTTCTCGGCATTTTCTTCCATCGAACTGTCCGGTGCAAAATTGATTACTGCTGTGATACCCTGAGGAATCGTCTTTGTCGGAATGATGAAGATTTCTTTATCCGTGGTCAGTTGCTTCGCCTGCTTTGCCGCCATGATAATGTTGGAATTGTTCGGCAGAATAAAGATATTTCTGGCTGGAACATGACTGATCGCATTGAGCATGTCCTCGGTACTTGGATTCATAGTCTGACCACCCTCGATCAGGTAGTCAACACCAAGACCCTTGAAGATCTCTCCAATACCTGCACCCGCAGATACGCTGATGAAACCATATTCCTTCCACTTGGACTTATCTTCCTGCTCATGCTCCTTACGGTCTGCTTCTGCCTGTTTAGCTGCTTCCTTCTCCGCATTCTTGATAACACGCTCCTGATGTTCCTCACGCATGTTGTCAATCTTCATGTTGGTCAGCTGACCATATGTCAATGCCTTCTGGATGGCAAGACCCGGATCATTTGTATGAACATGTACTTTTACAAGTTCATCGTCAGCTACACACACAATGGAATCACCGATAGAAGAAAGGAATGCCTTGAACTCCTTCTCATCCTCATGTGTAAATGCACGGCTTGTCATGATAATAAACTCGGTGCAATAGCCAAACTTAATATCAGCAGTGTCGATCTCGTCGTTTGCCGCGCCAGCTGCCTTTGCTGCGGATGCCGGCTTATCTGTGTTAAGTGCAATATCCTTTCCCAGATAACCGTCATATGCACCTTTAAGTACCTGCATCAGTCCCTGTCCGCCGGAATCGACAACTCCTGCCTGCTTTAATACAGGAAGCATCTCCGGTGTCTGACTTAATACATAGTCGCCTTCCTTTAATAACTCCTGAAGAAATACGTCCATATCACAGTCGCTTTCCGCAAGCTCCTGTGCCTTATCAGAAATTCCTTTTGCAACCGTAAGAATCGTACCTTCCTTCGGTTTCATAACTGCCTTGTAAGCAGTCTCAGTTGCGCGCTGCAGCGCCTCCGCAAGCAATTCCATATCAATCTCAGTACTGTTTTTGATGACCTTTGTAAATCCACGGAACAGCTGAGATAAAATAACACCGGAATTACCTCTTGCACCACGAAGAGAGCCGGAAGAGATTGCCTTTGCCAGCGTCTCCATGGTCGGAACCTCAAGTGCGCTTACTTCCTTCGCTGCGGAAAGAATTGTCAGTGTCATGTTCGTTCCGGTATCACCATCCGGTACCGGGAATACATTTAATTCGTTGATCCACTCTTTCTTTGATTCCAGATTTGCCACTCCTGCAAGAAACATGCGCTTTAACAAACCTGCATCTATCACATTACTATCCAAAATATAGCTCCTCCTTAGGCGATGCCTGTCACCTATCAGTCAATGACTCTGACACCCTCTACATACATATTGATTTTTCTAACACGGATTCCTGTAAACTCTTCAACATGGTACTTTACACTATCCGTTAAATTGTTGTATACAGCCAAAATGCTTACTCCATAAGAAACAATAACATGGAAATCAATCGTAAGTTCATTATCTTCCAATGATACGTTGATGCCTCTGGTTATGCTGTCCTTCTTCAGCAGATGAACAAGTCCATCCTTCATGCTGACACTGGCCATCCCGACAATGCCGAAGCACTCTACAGCCATAGAACCCGCATACTTTGCGATGACATCCGTTCTGATCATAACATCACCCTGTGGATTCGATATACGTCCTTTCATCCGGTTACCTCCAAATAAGATATTCAGAAAATACATTTCATTTACCTATTATAACCGATTCCTGCAAAAAAAGAAATAGCATTTTTTAAATCTTTTTTGAAAAAGTCCTTGCTTTTTCCTGGAATATCTGTTATGATATCCATGTTGTGAGCCTGTACGGCTACATTTGCGTAAGGAGGTGCGATTTATGGCAAAGTGTGAGATCTGTCAGAAGGGTGCTCATTTCGGAAACAATGTTAGCCATTCCCATAGAAGAAGTAATGCGGTTTGGAAGTCCAATGTTAAGTCCGTTAGAGTAAGTGTCAACGGAACCAACAAGAAGATGTACGTTTGTACTTCCTGTTTACGCTCTGGCTACGTTGAGAGAGCTTAATTTCGTTACGAGTATGATCGAAAGCAGCCGATATTGGCTGCTTTTTTTCTGTTTTAATTTGTGAAGTAACAGTGAGACGCGTTTTATTTTCCGCAGCAAAACAAAGAATATCCAAATAACAGGCAAAATAAAATGGCCATGACAGTGCAAAAACAAATGGGAACGAAAAGCATTACTGCCATCCCCAGTCCGAATGAAAACAAAAGAAGTCCGCATAAACGTTTCATAAAGACCCTTTTTGGTTCCTTATTACTCCAGTTTATGCGGACTTTTCCATTCTGATACACTTCATTACTTCTTATCGTCATTCAGGATATCATCCACTGCCTCATCGACAGCCGGATCTTCTGCATTCCTGCTGGTAAAACGGTTGATCAAATCCGGTACCATGTCAACCAGCTTAGTGGTCAGATCCTGATTCTTGATATTGACAACCTTGGCTATCCCCTTTTGAAGAATCAAAACAGCACATGGACTGATATTTGCACCGATTCCGCCTGCTGTCTTATTATCATTGCTCTTTTTGAATGCACCTGCGCCCATGCCGAACTTCATATCAACCAGCGGAATGATGGTGGTATCGTTCACCTGAATCGGCTCACCAACAACAGTCTTTGAGCTGACAAAATTCTCCAGCCCCTTTAACAGCTCATCTACAGATGAACCCAAGTTAGTTCCTTCCTTTTCCATCTTTTTTTCCTCCTTGTCTCAGCCGCTTGTACTGACGGCGTATGTTTTTATCGAGTATAACGCGAAGTACTACATATACCAGATATCCCAGACGGATTCTTCCGCGAAATGCAAGATTTCCTTCGAATACCAGCTCTTCTGTCTCAAACTCAGGCTCAACTGAGAGATTGTCTTTTGTACATGGATACAGCATCGAAAGATATGCCAATACCCTTCCTGTCATGGACGGATCATCAAAACCGAAGCGTATGCACCCGGTCAACTTTCGCGGCAAAATATGGCGAAGCAGCCCCTTTGTGTATTTCCAAAGAACAGCAATCGCTTGTTTCATCGGCTCGGATGTCAGCAATTTTTTCCAATACTCAATTTTAGTTTTGTTTTTTTGAAGCTTTGACCTCGTTGCAAGAAATTCATCTTTTATTGCAAGAAGCTTCTTTTTGATTGTCTCAATCTTCAGCTTTATAAACGCAGCTAAATTTCTGTGCGGCTTTGACTTTTTTGTTTTTTGCAATTCCTGCGGTGCTTTTGACTTGGCCTGTTTCGTATCCGAGTCATATTCTGAATGAAAAGTCTGAGACTTTGGCAACTCCGGAATCGATGCCTGTGGCTCGTAAACCGTTTCAATCTCCTGCTTTTGTTCTTCTGGCGACTTTTCTTCAGGCACAGGCTGCTTTTTTTCCTCAAGCTGCGATTTTTCCTTTTTCTTTTTTTTCTGTTTCTTAGGCTGCGACTTTGTCTTTTCTTTTTTGCTTTTCTTTTTGTTTTTTTCAGTCTTCGGATAAATGACCTTTCCAAAAAGCCGAACCCGAAAAACCTTTTTATCCGCTGAAAGCGAAATGTCTAACGATAGCAGATGAAAAAACCACGTCACTTTTGCGCTGCCTGAGAGCACCTTGCCCTCGCATGTACCCTCTCCCTGATACCGGATTGGCACTAGGAGAATAACTACCGCCACTGCAAGAATCAATCCAAGCAATACAAGAAGGATGATGCCGATTATTTTCAATATCGTGAGTAAAATACCTAACATTGTCCTCCTTTCACCTTAAGGCTTTCAAATCATTTCCAATGCCGATATTACAAACAAAACACAAGCAATTTTTACATGGAACGATTCAAAGCTTCAGAAATGATTTCACGTCAAAGCCTCCAGTCTCCTGATACACCTCTTCGATTAAGCTACGCACCACTTCGATTGCCTCGCTCTTGTTGGCAGCCGCTGCGATTACCATGCGCTCATACTGCTTTTTTCTGCGCAGCTCTTCATATGCATAGATTTCCATAAGGTTATCCAACGCAACCTCTGGAAGAACCACTACATAAAGACTTCCGAGAGGGCGGTTGTGTTTGAGCTTCCAGGTCAGCTCAAAGCGTTTTTCGGAAACCTTCTCGCCAAGGCGGATATTCTTACACAACTTCAAATCAATCCCTCTCCTCTCTTCCAATGCTTTTTGTATAATTCAATTCCTCATCAAAGGCTTCTGATGATTTCAATGCAGGCTAATTTCTCCGCAACATCCGAACAGGAGGACAGACTATTCTGAATATATTCCTCAAGCTGATTATAATCACGGATAAACAGCGGAACCATTGTAACAAGCTTTGCCATAACAGCTCGTGCAAGCGGTTTGGAAGACGACTTTAAAAATGTCTCCAATTCAGAAATCAATGCTGCCGTCTTCTCTTCTATATAAGAAGCTTCTACGAGCTCGCTTTCTTCCTTCTTCTCAATATCAGCAAAACGGCTGCTGGAAAGAAGCTTTGAAAGCACATCGAGTTTTTCAAAGTTTTCCAGCATTCCCTGCTCATCCAGCTGCTTCCTGCTGCTTTGCATCAGTTCATCAACCAGTGTCGATTTCTCTTGAAAACTTGTACTGTACTGTTCCTGAATACCCTCCAGTGAACCCATCATTGCATTTAATGCCGCTTCGTCCGTTCCCGGAAGCAGTGTAAAGGAAATAATGTCGCTGCAGGTCTTGTGCTGCTCGGCCCACATGCATCCATCCGTCATAGTCAGCACACACAGATCGTTGATCAACTCCTGCAGCAAAAGCACGCGATCCATCTGCGCATTTAATTCCTCCATGGCCGCTGCCAACGTATCATGAAGCGCATTCCACTCAGCCTCATTAATAGCAGATAGCGATGCCTGACGGAATGTTTCGACTACTTTATAAAACTCCGGGAAACTCTCCTGCAATTCTGCCGGCTCCTCTAACATAGCAGCGGTACGCAGCATAAACAGCTGACCATCGACCGCTTCCTTATCAGAACCTTTATAAGCATCCATGCCTTCTGCAAGGACCTGAAAAAAACGCTTTCTTGTCATTCGCATTGGAAGCTGCTCGATGATGGAAACAAGCATCGACTGACGCACGGTCTGATCCGTCTCAGAGGACAGCTTTTGTAAAATTTCCTGTGTCATATCCTCGTCGCTGTAGCCTGCCTCGAGTGCTGCACCGCTAAAACGATATTCCAGTCGGTTTAATACATACTCATATACCGTAAAACGGTCTGTATAGGCACTTAACAGTTCCATAATCTGCTTGCTCTCTTTGCGAAGCGCAAACGCTTCCCCCTCGCGCTTTTCATTCAAGCCGGATGACAGCTCTTTGTTTGCACGTCCAAGCAAGCCACAGTATGCTGCAGACAACTTGGAAATTCGCGTATATTCATCAGACGAATCCTCTCCCATATCAAGATAAACAGGCAGGTTCATGGCAATTCTTGCCAGAGAGAGCGTTCTGGCATCAGATTCCATCATAGATGCAAATCCGGTCAGATTGTCTTTTGTCATATGTCCGTGAGCAATCCCGCGGATGGTTGAATTGGTCTTCATAAATTTATATTCCCCGTATTTTTTACTTTTGGTCTGATAATACATCCAGATTGTGTGAAATATAGTCGATCAGTGAAATGATGGTAAGAATGAGGGCGACATATTTTGCGGCTGCTGTCAGCACAACAAGTGCCGGTATATCAATGATTAATAGAATACACATAATCATTTGAAATACAGTCTTTGCCTTTCCCCAGATTCCTGCCGCAATCACACGGCCGTTTTCAGCGGCAATCAGACGAAAACCACTAATAATAAACTCTCTGGCTACAATGATAATTACAATCCATGGCTCTAGTGTGCCAAGTCCGACAAAACAGATCATGGCAGAGCAGACAAGCAGCTTGTCTGCCAATGGATCCATGAATTTTCCGAAATTTGTGATCAGGTTGTACTTTCTTGCAATCGTACCATCAAGCTTATCCGTGATAGATGCGATCACAAAAATAGCTAACGATGCCCACTTGCCCCAGCTAATCGGAAGCAGCTCAAATAATACAAAAAATGGGATCAGTATTACGCGCAGCATCGTCAGCTTATTCGGCAGATTCATGTTCTTCATACAATTCTCCAATCAAATCATATTCATCTGAGCCGGTAACAACTGCCTCGGCAAAATCACCGGACATCAGTGCTTCTCCTGATTTTATAAAAATATAACCGTCAATGCCCGGCGCATCCATGTAAGTACGTCCGACATATGCATGCTCGTCCGGAAGGTAACCTTCGATCATGACAAGAAGCTTCTCGCCAACGCAGTCTGCCTCAAAATCAAAGGAAATCTCCTGCTGCAGTTCCATGACAGCATCTCTTCTTGCCTTCTTTACTTCTTCGTCAATCTGGTCTTCCATCTCAGCAGCCGGTGTACCCTCCTCCGGAGAGTACGTAAAGACGCCAAGCCTCTCAAATCCTACCATATCGACGAAGGAGAGCATATCCTGAAAATCCTCCTCAGTCTCGCCAGGGAAGCCGGTAATAAGTGTCGTTCTCAGAACGATATCCGGTATCTCAGTGCGAAGCATCTCGATTTTATCCAACAATTCCTTTCGGTTTGTACGTCTGTTCATCTTCTTTAAGATGCGGTCAGAGGAATGCTGGATTGGCATATCCAGATAATGACAGATTTTCTTTTCTTCCTTCATGACCTGAACTAATTCTGGTGTAATCTCCTCCGGATAGCAATACAACAGACGAATCCAGACAATACCCGAAATACGGCACAGGCGACGAAGGAGTTCTGGAAGCATCTTCTTTTTATAAAGATCAATTCCATAGACAGTTGTTTCCTGTGCGACAAGAATCAACTCCTTTACGCCCTCCGCTGCCAGTGTCTGTGCTTCTTCCTCGATTTCCTCAGTCGGTACGCTTACGTAAGCACCGCGTACAGACGGAATGACACAATACGTACAGCGTTTGTTGCAGCCTTCTGCAATTTTTAAGTATGCGTAGTGTCCGCCAGTGGTTAAAAGCCTCTTTGTCGCATGGCTGTTTAATACGCCTGTCGGCATAAGATTCTTTGGTTTTTTGCCTGCAAGAGCCTCGCGCACAACATCTGCGATGGTATGCCATGCACTGATGCCAAGGATCCCGTCAAGTTCTGGCAACTCTGCCATCATCTCATCCTGATAGCGCTGTGAAAGACATCCGGTCGCAATCAGTGCTTCCAGCTTTCCACTCGTTTTGTAGCGTGCCAGATCCAGAATGTTTTGGATGCTCTCTTCCTTTGCATCACCGATAAAGCAGCAGGTATTGACAATAATAACCTCAGCCTGTTCTTCATCATCTGTAAATGTACATCCCTCATCTGCAAGAATGCCGAGCATTTTCTCGGTATCTACTAAATTTTTATCGCAGCCAAGAGATACGATCATAACCTTCTTATTCAGCATCTTCTGTCTCCGAGCCTTCAGAATCTGAGAAGGAAAGCGGATTCTCCATGTTTGTTACCGGCTTAAAATCATCCTCGCCTTCCTTTGTGATATGAACCTTGCCCTCGCGGATCTCCTCTACGGCGATAGAAAGCGGCTTGTAGGTGGAAACACGGTCCGCAAGCGGCTCTTGTCCGTTTACGATCTGGCGTGCGCGCTTTGCAGATGCGATAACCAGTGAATAACGGCTGTCGATTTCCGGCTCGTTCTCATCACGAACCTCGTTTAATGTTTTTAATAACTCATTATAAGATGGATGGATCATTTTTATTCTCCTTGTCTTTTTATTTTTGTTTATTGATCATTGCGCCGCAATAACCGATTTTACAACTGATTTTATCAAAGTGTTTTTAAATCGTCCTTAATGGCTGCAACAAACTCTTTGTTAAATTTTACTGCGTGATGTGTGCTCTGCATCAGCTCGTGAAGTTCCTTCACACATACATTCAGATCATCGTTTACAACCACGTAATCGTACTGATCCATGTAAACGCCTTCCTCAACGGCACGCTTTAAGCGCGCCTCAATAACCGACGGCGATTCCGTCCCTCTGGAAGTCAAACGTCTTCGAAGCTCTGCGGCTGACGGCGGTGTGATAAAGATCAGGATGGTATCCGGGTAGATTTTCTTTACCTGCATGGCTCCTTGCATTTCAATCTCAAGAATGACATCTTTTCCGGCTGCCAAATTTTCTTCAACAAAGCCAAGCGGTGTTCCATAGCCCTTATTTACATAAGTTGCACTCTCTAAGAAATACCCTTCTTTTTGTCGCTTTAAAAATTCTTCATGAGAGATGAAGTAATACTCTCTTCCGTTTTCCTCGCCTGGTCTTGGTACACGACTTGTGCAGGATATTGAAAGTGCATACTGTGGATTTTTGCACAACTCCTTCATCACTGTTCCCTTTCCTGAACCTGAAAAACCGGAAACTACAAATAAATTGCCTCGTTTACTCATCGTCTTCCTCCTCCTGTATCTGTGTCTTTCCTGCTGTCAGATTGCATCTGGTACAAAGTGTCTCCGGCGTAAGCGCCGAGAGAACTAACTGCCCGCTTCCAGTAAGAATCGCCGACTTTGTCTTTCTGCCCTGTGTTGCATCCACGGCACTTCCTTTGCTTCTGGCCTCGCTGATCATGCGCTTCATCGGTGCGGAATCCGCCCTGCAGATCGATACGATCTGACCAGAATTGATAAAATTGCCAAAACCGATGTTTACAAACATACAAAACTCCTTGTCAAAGAAATCCCCCAAAAATTCATTCGATGTTCTGAACCTGCTCACGTATCTTTTCGATCTCAGTCTTCATGTCAATCGCTACATCTGCAAGCGTGACATCATTGATCTTTGAGAGTGTGGTGTTGGCTTCTCGGTTCATCTCCTGAGCCAAAAAGTCAAGCTTTCGTCCGATGCTTCCACCACCACACAATGCTTCCTTCATGTGGCTGATATGTGTACGAAGACGAACCATCTCTTCATCAACGCAAATCTTATCCGCATACAGCGTAACCTCTGCCGCAATGCGATTTTCATCGATCACCGATGCGTCAAGAAACTCTCTCACCTTCTCGGTAAGACGAACGCGATACTCCTGCACCATCACCGGCGCCCGATTGGTTACCGCCTCAACCAGCTCATCCATATGGGCAAGTTTTATGAGAAGATCCTTCTTCAACTGCTCACCCTCCATCTCACGCGCCTGTATCATTGCCAGACAGGTCTTTCTTACTGCAATCTCGATATCCGGCCACAATTCCTCGGCATCCGTATCCTTCTGCTCCATTGTGAAAACCTCTGGCATACACGCAAGATCCGTCAGCCTTAAATTATTCTCAAGGTGAAACGTGTCCGCCATCCGAGCCATATGTTGCATATAAGCTTTTGCAATCTCCTCATGATAGCATAAAGCAGTCTCGTCATCTGCTTCGTTCTCATAGCTGATATACATATCTACTTTTCCGCGCTGCAGCTGTTCTTTCACAAGACTGCGGATAGCAGCCTCAAAGCAATTAAAGATCTTCGGCATTTTAATAGAAAGATCCAGATACCTGTGATTTACTGATTTCATCTCTACGATGATCTTATGCGATTCGCCCGCTAATTCAAAGCGTCCGAATCCGGTCATACTTCGTATCATAATATATTAGCCTTTCCGGCAGCTGCTTTTATAGTGCAGACTACGACTCATTATTATACGCTAATTTAATTCCATCGTCAACTTGCAATCGAAGAAAGATTGCGTTTTTTTTTACATTCTGCTATACTGTCAACTATCAGGGGTTCACCCACTGATTTAGGAAAGGTTGATTTACACTATGGCATTTGACGGAATTGTAATTTCAAATATTGTATCGGAATTAAAGCAAAAGCTGACCGGAGGACGCATCTCAAAGATTGCACAGCCAGAGCCGGAGGAATTGGTTCTTACTATCAAAAACCAGAAAGACACATATCGTCTCTTTCTGTCGGCAAACGCAAGTCTGCCGCTAATTTATCTGACGCAGGACTCCGGGCTTAGTCCGATGACTGCACCAAATTTTTGTATGCTCCTTCGAAAGCACATTGGAAACGCCCGTATCACAGATGTCACCCAGCCGGGTCTGGAGCGAATCGTGCGTTTGGAGCTGGAACATCTTGATGAACTGGGTGATCTTCGTCGCAAATCGCTCGTAATCGAGATCATGGGAAAGCACAGCAATATCATTTTCTGTGATGATGCTGATCGGATCGTAGACAGTATCAAGCATGTCAGCGCCGCCATCAGTTCGGTGCGCGAGGTACTTCCAGGGCGAAACTATTTCATTCCAAACACGACAGGCAAAACAGATCCGCTCGTTTCCGACAAAGATTTTTTCTGCTCCCGTTTTGCCTCCGGCAAAAATATCGCGTCGATTCTTTCCGGCAGCTTTACCGGAATCAGCAATGTCAGCGCAGAGGAAATTGTATACCGAAGCGGCTTAGACAGCTCACTTGCCGGGGAGGCCTGCACATCGGATGAATTAAATCGCCTCTGGGACGCTTTTTCGGATGTAATGAATTTGATCCGCACCGGAAATTTTACTCCATGTATCGCCTATGACGGCAATGAACCAAAAGAATTTGCTGCATTTGCGCTGACAGGACTAACGGAATATACGCTTCGCTTTTATGATTCAATCAGCGATGTTTTGTATACTTACTATAATTCCCGCAGCGCGATTGCTCGTATGCGTCAGAAGTCTTCGGATTTGCGCCATCTGGTTCAAAACCTGATTGAGCGTACCGCAAAGAAGGCAGAACTTCAGCGTCGTCAGCTTTCTGACACGGATAAGCGTGAGAAGTATCGCATTTACGGTGAACTGTTGAATGCATATGGCTATGACTGTCCGCCATCTTCAAAATCTTATGAGGTTTTTAACTATTACACCGACCAGATGATGATGATCCCGCTTGATTCGACACTGACGGCAAAGGAAAATGCGCAAAAGTATTTTGAACGCTATAATAAGTTAAAGCGTACCTATGAGGCACTTTCTACGCTAACGGTTGAGACCGAAAATGAGCTTGAACATCTGGAATCAATTATGACTTCAATTGATATTGCAGCCAGTGATGTGGATCTGGATGAGATTCGCAGGGAACTGAGCGAAAGTGGATACGTAAAATCGCATGCACCAAAAGGCAGAAAGGACAACCGCAGAAAATGTATCCCGTATCATTATCTTTCTTCGGATGGATTCGATATCTATGTTGGAAAAAATAATTTTCAGAACGAGGAGCTGACATTTAAGTTTGCGCAGGGCAATGATATCTGGATGCACGCGAAAAAGACACCCGGATCTCATGTAATCATCCAGACAAATGGAAAAGAAGTGCCGGATCGCACTTATGAGGAGGCTGGAAGTCTGGCAATTTATTATTCAAAGGCAAAAACAGCGCCAAAGGCAGAAGTAGATTATATTGAGCGAAAATTTGTAAAGAAGCCGGCTGGAGCGAAGCCTGGTTTTGTGATTTACCATACGAATTATTCGCTGGTGGCAAGCCCGGATATCAGTGGACTGAAGCTGATCGCCGGAGGAGACTGAAAAGATCACAGTCAAAGCGGACATTCGCAATCCGCTTCGCTACTTGCTTGATTCGGTTAATTTTTAGCTAAAAAAGATGGCATCCATCCGAAATACAGGATAGCTGCCATTCTTTTTTACTTATCTGCCGGATTATACAATTTATCTTTGTAAAACTTCAGGGCAACGCCTTGCCGGCTATCCCTTTCACGAAACTATTGTATATCCAAACAATTATTCCTTCTCTTCCGATTCAGTTTCCGTTACTTCTTCAGTCGGATTCTCTGCAACTGGTTCTGGTATTTCCTTAGATACTTCAGGCGTTTCGACCTCTGGCGATTCTGTCTCTGAAACTTCGATAGTTTCATTTTCTGCCTTTGTCTCCTCCGACTCGTCCTCGATACCACTTAATCTGCGGATTGCCTTCTCCTCAGCAATCTTTGCAGCCTCAAGCGCTTTCTGTGCTTCCTTTAATGCAGCTTCCGCTGCCTCTCTTGCCTGCTGCAAACGAACAGCCTCTTTTCTGCGTGTTTCTTCCTCGATCAATCCGTCATAGAGCTTTTCGTACTCTCTTGCAGATGCATCCCAGGAGAAATCCTGCTTCATGGCGCGAAGTACCATTTCATCCCATGCCTTGCGGTCATTGAAATAAGTCTTCTTCGCATAACGAATGATAGCAAGCATCTCATGTGCATTGTAGTTGGTGAAAGAGAATCCGGTACCGGTTCCGTCTACTTCGTTGTATGGAGTAACAGTATCACGAAGACCGCCTGTCTCACGAACGATTGGAAGCGTTCCATAACGAAGGCTCATCAGCTGGCTAAGTCCGCATGGCTCAAACAAAGACGGCATCAGGAATGCATCGCAGCTTGCATAAATGCGGTGTGACAGTGCCTCAGAGTAGAAGATATTGGCAGATACGCGCTCCGGATACTTTCTGGAATAGTAAGTGAACATATCCTGATACTTGCTCTCTCCTGTTCCCAGAACAACGAGCTGTACATCTTCTGCACAAATCTGATCCAGTACACACTCAACAAGATCAAGTCCCTTCTGATCAGTCAGACGGGATACGATTCCAAGCATAAATGCATCCGGATTTTCCTCAAGACCAAGTTCCTTTTGAAGTGCTGCTTTGTTTGCTGCCTTTGCCTTAATCGCATCTTCTACAGAATAGTTTACAGCAATATCCTTATCTGTCTGCGGATTGTAAACGTTGTAGTCAATACCATTTACAATACCACTAAGCTGCTTGGAACGTACACGCAGCAGTCCGTCTAAGCCCTCGCCGTAGAATGGCATACGAATCTCGCTTGCATAACTGCGGCTTACTGTGGTAATCCGATCTGCATAGACAAGTCCGCCCTTTAACATGTTGCCGTTCCCATATGCCTCGAGCTTATCGCTGGTAAAGTAATAATCAGACAGACCGGAGAAGCCCTTGATGGTATCCACGCTCCATGTGCCCTGGAACTTGAGGTTGTGGATGGTGAAGATTGTCTTGATGCCCCAGAAGAACGGATCAGACTGGAAGCTGTCGTGCAAATAAACCGGAATCAGACCAGTCTGCCAATCATGACAGTGGATGATATCCGGTTTAAAGCCGATTAATGGAAGGATGGAAAGCACTGCCTTTGAGAAAAAGCAGAACTTCTCAATATCCTCATACATGTTTCCATACGGCCACGGTCCGCCAAAATAGAATTCACTATCTACAAAATAAAAATGTACACCCTCGTACTCCATTTCCAAAACACCGACATACTGTGTACGCCAGTAAAAATCGGTATAGAAATGAGTTACATATTTCATCTGGGAGCGAAAAGACTCCTTGATGCATAAGTACTTCGGCATGATGACTCTGACATCATACTCGTCTTTATTAAAATACTTCGGAAGAGAGCCAACAACGTCAGCAAGACCTCCTGTTTTGATAAAAGGTACGCCCTCAGACGCAGCGAAAAGAACTTTTTTCTTCATAAACCTCAAACCTCCACTATTTGGTATCCGGACAGATAGCCACATTAGCTATTCAATCAATCGGTCTTTCCTTAATTATACACGAAATTTCAGAATAATGGAAGCTTTTTTTATACAAAATGCTTTTAATTTTTCAACAAATTCAGTTCTAACCGAATCTTGTCCGCAATAAGTGCCACAAACTCAGAGTTCGTAGGTTTTCCCTTGCCTGAGCTGATTGTATATCCAAACAATGCATAGATCGTATCCATCTTGCCGCGACTCCATGCAACCTCAATTGCATGACGCAACGCTCGCTCAACACGGCTTGGTGTTGTTGCATATTTCTTTGCAATTCCCGGATAAAGCTCCTTTGTGATGGAATTTAACAGATCCATATCATTGACGCACATCATGATGGCATCTCTTAGATACTGGTATCCTTTGATGTGCGCCGGGACACCAATCTCGTGGATTACGCTGGTTACATACTGCTCCAAGCTCTTTCCCTGCCTGCCATAAATGAAGGAAGATTCTTTCAGTGTTGTATTCTGAGTCAAAAGCTGCGGGCGCATGTCATATCCTCTTTTTCCAAGCTGTTTCACACGGTTTAACAATGTAATGTTATCAAATGGTTTCATGATGTAATAGGTAGCCCCTGCCGACATGGCATTTTCCGCTACTGATTCGTTCTGAATGCCGGAAATGATAATAAAAGAAGGCACATGCTCTTGATTTCCCTCAGTATGAACCTTATCCATCACACCAAGTCCATCAATTCCCGGCATAACCAGATCTAACAGAACTACATCCGGATTCTTATCCATAATCATCTCATATGCCTGCTCCCCATTTCTCGCTGTCCCCACTACGTTAATCTCCTCATCTGCTGCCAGTACCTCGTCCAACATAGTAAGAATTCTTTCATTATCATCCGCGATCGCTACATTCAATTTAGCCATTTTCCTCATCCTTTCTCTTGCATTTCACTTATTGTTCATTCATTTTTACATTTGTCTTTTTTATCGACATGTTTACTATATCTGTTTTTTGTATTTTCTACAAGAGTAGTCTGCCGCGTTTTTCGCGCACTTAAATGACATTCATTTGCAGATTTATGCGTTTGTATTACTCTCTATTCTCTATTATGATTCAGCATATCCTCCATGTAAATAGCGTATCCTTTTGTAGGGTCATTGACAAAAACGTGTGTGACGGCAGCGATAACCTTGCCGTTTTGGATCAGCGGCGACCCACTCATGCCTTGAATGATGCCTCCTGTCTTCTCCAAAAGTGCCTCATCTGTAACATGAATCTGCAATCCTCCTGCGCTGTCAGGTTGTGTCTTTATGATTTCAACCTCGTAATCCTGCGGTTCATCGCTGACTGCACAGCGAAGAAGTGCCTTTCCACACACAACCTCATCACGATGCGCTGTTTGCATTGGGACAAGTTTTTTTAGCTGCTCTTTCATCCGAGCAGAAATGTTTCCATAAATTCCACAAGTACCATTTTCGTAGATATTTCCCAAAAAGGTCGATGTATCATAGCAGATGATCCCACAAAAAGAACCTGGCGTGCCGTTTTTTCCGCGTATGACCATCTGAATCTGAGATTCATACAGACCACCTTTTCGCAAACTGACCCGCCCTCCTGTGTCGCTGTCATTGATTGGATGACCAAGCGCACCGAAGCTGCCGTCCTCACCAATGTAAGTGAGCGTGCCGATGCCCTGTATATCATCCTTTACCCACACGCCGAGACGATACGTACCATTTACATCCTGAACAGGAAGCACAGAAAGATCAAATTCCTGCTGCTCACGGACAATATGAAGCGTGAGTGGCTGCCCGCCGCACGCCTCCACACATGAGATAAGCTCCTCCTTTGAGTTAATTGCTGTTCCATTGATTGATATAATATAATCACCCTGCTGCAAGCTGCCCTCGCAAGGTGAACGAAGCGTTTTAGAATTGGTAGGAATCTGCGCCGGTGTGACAACCATGACTCCCGCCGTTTCCATGTAAATGCCAACCGGAAACCCACATGGGTAAACCTGCGGCATTTCATTTTTCTGCTGCACGGTCTGCGCAGATGCACTTTGCTGTGTGAGGCGCTTTGCGGCAGTACTTTCCAAAGCAGCCGCTGTCACGCTTTGCGGATCGCCATGACGCACACAACCGACTGCGAGAACTGCGATCAAAAAAAACATCGCAGCCTTTCGTATTCTGACGTACTTTATTTTCATTTGCATACTAACAGCCTTCCTTTCAGTTCATTTTTCTGCTGTTAGTATGCGTTTGTTTATCCGTTTGTAATCTGGGATTCTTTTGTTCTATTTGCCATATCTTTCATCTCTTGTGCTGTGTCGAGAACATTCTTCGTAATCTCTTCTCCACCAAGAAGTCGTGCAATCTCGTGAATGCTTTTTTCTTCTGATAACCTTGTAATATGTGTTGTTGTCACTTCATTTTCTGCATTCTTTTCAATCAAAAAGTGCGTGTCAGCCATAGAAACGATCTGTGCAAGATGACTAATGCAAATAACCTGACTTCCTTTTGCCGTTTCTGACAGACGTTTTGCGACCTTTTGCGCGGTCCGTCCGCTGATTCCTGTGTCAATTTCATCGAAAATAAGCGTCTCAATTTCCTCTTTTTGTGCCATGACAGACTTAATCGCAAGCATAATTCGGGACAATTCGCCGCCGGATGCAACAGCAGATAACGGCTTTGGTAATTCTCCCGGATTCGTAGCTATATAAAATACAGCCGAATCCTTTCCGCCGGGCGCAATCTGTTCATTTTCTTCCATGCGAATCTCAAAGCGAACATCTAAGAAATTCAAATCAACAAGTGCTGTGATCAGCTGAGTACAAAGTGCGGCCGCGCATTCTTTTCGCTGACTGCTAAGTTCATCAGCTGCCTTTTCAAGCACTGCATATGCCTTGTCGCAGGCAGCCTGTGCATTCGTTTTTTTCTCCTCGAAATGGCGATACTTGTCAAGTTCCTGCTCCTTTTGATCCATCAAAACAAGCAAACCTTCCTCATCACAGCGATATTTTTGCATCAGATGACGAATCTTGTCTAAGCGTTCTTCGATCTGTGCAGTATCCATCTCTTCGTCCTGCATCATATCGAGACGTTCGGATGCGGATCTGCAGATATCATGAAGAATGGATTCGGCATCGGTCAGCTGCGCATATAGATCCTCTGCCTCCTCATCTGCCTCCGAAATGCCCTTTAGCGCATGCTCTGCTCTGCCGCAAAGATCACAGGCACCCGCCGACTCATAGCCCAGTAACGAAGCCAACTCCTGATACGCATTGATGATATGCTCACGCTCGGATAAACGCTTCCATTCTTTTGTAAGACGCGCCTCCTCTCCCGGTGTAATTGCCGCCTCCTTTAATTCGTCAAGTTCATAGCATAGAATGTCCATCCGGCGCAGACGCTCATCCTCATCGACTGCGTAGCTGTCAAGTTCGTCCTTATGCTCCTTCCAGACGCGGTAACACTGTGCATTTTTGTCCCTGGCTTCTTTTAAACGCCTGCCGCCGCTGCGATCGACAATTTCCAGCTGCTTATGCGGCAAGAGAAGGGTCTGATGATCATGCTGTCCATGCACATCCAGAAGAAGGGAGGCCACTTCGCGCACCTTCGATGCCGGATAGGCTTCTTTATTGATCTTGCTTACACTCTTCGATGCAGTAATCTTTTTGGAAATAATTAACTGTCCGTCCTCCGGTTCAATGTCGTATTCCCGAAGTTTTTCAAGGATTGTAGGATGGGTCGGTGAAAAAATCAACTCAATGTAAGCCTCTTTCTCGTTCGCCCGAATCACCTCTTTGTGCACTTTTGCCCCCAGCGCGATTAAAACAGAGCCGATCAGAATGGATTTTCCAGCTCCGGTCTCTCCGCTGAGGACATTTAATCCTTCTGTAAAAGTCACCTCTGCCTCGTCAATGAGTGCGAGATTTTTGACGTACAGACTGTCCAGCATTTCTCTCCTGCCTTTCTCTATAAAACTTTTTTACTCGTGAAGAAGTTCCTCAATCTTTTTCATGACGTTTACCGTGTCCGGCACAGTACGAACCGCGCACATAATGGTGTCATCACCCGCGATGCAGCCGACAATCTCCCCAAAATGGCACGCATCAAGTGCCGCCGCTGCCGCCATTGCCATACCAGATACGGTCTTGATCACAAGAATGTTCATCGCCATATCCATGCTGACATAAGATTCACGCAGAATACGGATATATTTGGGTTCAGCCTTTTGCATATCCGGCTCAGATGTCTTATAGACAAGCTTTCCGTTTTTGCCCGATACTTTTTTCAAACGAAGCTGGCGGATATCTCTTGAAACAGTAGCCTGCGTCACATCAAAACCGTCCGCACAGAGCATCTGTACCAGTTCTTCCTGTCTCTCTATTTCATGCATCTGAATCAGCTCAAGTATCCGCTGCTGTCTTCCAGTTTTCATAGACGCCTCCTCTTTCCTATCATTTTCACAGCTGTTTGAAACCCATTCGCAAAATCGCCTCTGCGAGGCTTCCTATCGACTCAGCTTTTTGCCGAGCGTTTCCAGGAAGCTTTTCTGATCAAGACGTATGAGCCGCACCTTATCCGCTGCGCTTCTTATGACCAACTCATCGCCCGGATGAACAGATACCACATTATCAGAATCAAAACTGACAGCCTGACGCAGCATACGGATTCCGTCCTTTGCCTCGACTGCCAAACGGATATGTGCATTATCGGGAAGGACAATGCTGCGTGCGGTCGTAAGCGTCTGCGCACAAATCGGCGTGAGCACAAACAGATTTGATGTCGGAAGTACGATCGGACCACCCGCTGAAAGACTGTACGCCGTAGAACCCGTAGGCGTAGCAACGATAATGCCATCTGCATTGTATCTTGTGATAAACTGACCATCCACGTAAAGCGAAAATCGAAGCATTTTCATACTTTCAAGTCTTGTCAGAACCACATCATTTAATGCGGTATCACTGCATATTACCTCACCATCCCGCACAATCTCACCGAGAAGCGTCATGCGTTCTTCAATAAAAAAGTCATCCCTCAAAAGCCGATCCAGACTTGAAAACAAATTTTCTTGATCGACCTCAGACAGATACCCCAGATTACCCAGATTGATACCAATTAACGGATAGCTTGTGCCTTTTAAATCATGTGCCGCCTGAATCAGTGTGCCATCTCCCCCTAAAACAATAACGCATTGCGTGTCATCCGGGATCCGACCGGTATCGGTGTAGTGATACCGACCATTATCCGAACCTACCGGACCGGCAATGACACACTCTGCGCCCTTTGCAGTCAGGTATTCTTTTATCTGCTGCACACAAAAAAGCGTATGCGGCTTTGCATAATTTGCAATTACATAAAAATGCCTCATAGATTCCTCCCGGACTGCGTTAAAGCAGCTCATGAGACTGCTCAACGAGTGCCTTTACATCTGGCAGCGACGCTGCAAGTTCCTCTGGTGTCGGTGTCTTCTGAAGATAAAGAAGGTATTCAATATTTCCTTCCGGCCCCTTAATTGGAGAGAATGCAAGCCCAAGTACACCAAACCCGATGGACAGCGCAAAATCCATGACCATGCGCACGACTTCCATGTGCGTCTCCTTCTCTCGGACAACGCCCTTCTTTCCAACCTTTTCTCTTCCTGCTTCAAACTGTGGCTTGATCAGACAAACAATCTGTCCGCGCTCTGCCATTAGAGCCTTAACAGGGACAAGTACCTTGGTCAGTGAAATAAAGGATACGTCAATTGACACAAAATCAATCGGACAGCCAATATTTTCCGGCACCACATAGCGGATATTTGTCTTTTCCATGCAGACAACGCGGGGATCATTTCGCAAACTCCATGCAAGCTGTCCATGACCAACATCAACTGCAAATACCTTCACGGCACCGTTTTGAAGCATGCAATCTGTGAATCCTCCAGTGGAAGCACCCACATCCATGCAAGTCTTTCCATCAAGGCCAATCGTAAACTCCTCCATCGCCTTCTCCAGCTTTAGCCCGCCTCTGCTGACATATTTTAATGAGTTGCCGCGCACCTCGATTGCTGCATAAGTATCAAACATAGTGCCAGCCTTGTCCTCTTTTTGTCCATTCACATAGACACAACCGGACATAATAACAGCTTTTGCCTTCTCTCTTGAAGGCGCATAGCCTAAATTTACTAATAATACATCCAAACGTTCTTTCACTTTATTTTGTCCTTTTTCATTAACGTATTCAAATGATGTTGGGGTCAAAAGACTTTCTGACCTTTTGACCCTGGTATCATTCAAATCAACCTGCTGATTTTCTGGTAAATGCTCTGCCCATCCAACCCGGCCTCTTTGATCAGTTCCCCAATGGAACCTTGATGAATAAATTCATCCGGGATGCCACAGGTAATGACGCGCACTCCGGTGGAATGCTGCTCCACATATCGACAGACGTGCTCGCCTACGCCTCCTGAGAGTACATTTTCCTCTATCGTAACAATCAGGCTGTGATAATCAAGCACCTCATCAAGCATTGCTTCATCAAGCGGCTTTGCAAATCGAAGATTCACGACAGTCGCATCAATGCCATCCCTTGCAAGAAGTTCCTCGACCTCCATCGCCGTCTCAACCATGGTACCAATTGCAAGAAGCGCCACACGACTGCCGCGGCGAATCCACTCGCTCTTTCCAAACTCGATCGGCTGACGGCATTCTTTTAAAATGCGCACCGCCTCTGTCTTCGGGTAACGGATTGCTATCGGTGCCTCAAAATCGGCAGCAAAGGCAATCGCATCCTGAAATTCATAACGGTTTTTCGGTGCAAATACAGTCATGTTCGGAATCGTTGTCAAATAGGAAAGGTCAAACACGCCCTGATGTGTTTCCCCATCATTGCCAACAATACCAGCACGGTCCAGCATCAATGTGACTGGAAGATTTTGCATACACATATCATGCAAAACTTGATCATAGCCTCTCTGTAAAAAGGAAGAATACACGACAAAGAACGGATGAAAACCGCCTGCTGCCAAACCACACGCAAATGTAACGGCATGTTCTTCCGCAATCCCGACATCAAAGAAACGATCCGGAAACCGTCTGGCAAAGCTCTTTAATCCGCAGCCTTCCATCATCGCCGCCGTGATCGTCACAAGTTTTGAATGCGTCTGTGCAAGTTCACAGATCGTTCGGGCAAAGATATCGGTATACGTAGCCTCTTTTTTTGGTTTTTTCGCCTTTCCATTTTCCTTTACGAACGGTCCGACACCGTGATAGGATTCCGGGTGCAGCCGTGCCGGCTCATAACCCTTTCCTTTTTCTGTCATCACATGAATCAGCACTGCGCCTTCCACTTGCTTGGCATCTTCAATAACCGCTGTGAGTGCATTGATATTATGACCATCAATTGGTCCAAGATATGTAATGCCCATATCTTCAAAAAACATACCAGGAATAAAGACCTGCTTAAGCATGCTCTTTGCACGGCGAATATTTCGCTCAAGTTCCTCACCGATCGCATTCATCTTGCTTAACGATGCCTTCACATTTTTCTTGAGATTCGTATACCCCTTTGCTGTGCGAAGCCCCGCTAAATACTGCGAAAGTCCTCCGACATTCTCTGAAATAGACATATGATTATCATTCAAAATCATGATATAATTGCTCTTAAGAGACACTGCATTGTTCAATGCCTCAAAAGCAAGACCACCCGTCAGCGAGCCATCACCAATTACCGAAACAACGTTATACTGTTCCCTTTTCAATTCACGTGCACAAACCATTCCAAGACCAGCTGACAGCGAAGTCGAACTGTGCCCCGTATTAAACGCATCGCAGTCACTTTCCTCACGCTTTGGAAATCCACTCATGCCCTGATATTTGCGAAGCGTATCAAAGCTTTCCTTTCGTCCGGTCAGAATCTTATGTGTATAGGACTGATGTCCAACATCCCAGATCAGCTTATCCTCTGGAAAATTCAGACACCGATGAATTGCAATCGTCAACTCTACCACTCCGAGATTTGATGCTAAATGACCGCCATTATCGCTGACCTTATCAATTATAAACTGCCGAATCTCGTCCGCAAGGACAGGAAGCTCCTCTTCTTTGAGCTTTTTGACATCATTCGGTCCCTGTATTTTCTCAAGTACCATTAAACGGCCCCCTTTAGTTACTCGTAATACTTATTTTTTTCTTACGATGAGATACTCAAAGAGCTGCTTTAGGAAGGTTGCGTCCGGACAAATCTCTCCTAAAAGTGCCATTGCCGTCTGGGAGTACTCTTCTACAAGCTTAGAAGCACCGTCTATCCCATGAATTGTCACATAAGTAGTCTTATTATTTTTCTCATCGCTCTTTACCGGCTTGCCAAGTTCTTCCGTTGTTGAAACCACATCCAAAACATCATCACGAATCTGAAATGCCATGCCAACGTGGTGTGCGATCTGCTCAGCTGCCTGCACCTTATCATCATCTGCTCCTGCAAGGACAGCTCCGATCATCATCGCCGCCTCTAACAGTGCTGCCGTCTTTAACTCATAAATAAATTCTAATTGGCTTTGCGTCACCGGACGGTCTGTATATTCCACATCCACGCTCTGTCCGCCAATCATACCGTATATTCCAGCCTTGTTTGCCAAAATGGAAATAGCTTTTCCAACCAGATCTGCACGGTCTGTCATTGCAAAGGCTTTAGCTGCTGTCTCAAATGCATAGATAAACAGCTCGTCTCCTGCAAGTACCGCCATGTCATAGCCGTACTTTTTCCATGTGGTGAGATTTCCTCTTCTGTACTCATCATTATCCATACACGGAAGATCATCATGGACAAGTGAGCCGGAATGAATCATCTCAAGCGCCGCCATAAATGGCTCTACAACCGCACCGCTGCCGCCGAATGCCTTAAAGCTTTCCAGCATGATCATCGGACGAAGGCGCTTTCCGCCAACTAGAATACTATAATTCGACGCCTCAATCAAAAGCTTTTGATGTCCGATTTGATCAGGAAGATAACGCCGTACTGCTTCCTCTGCCTCTTGTGTATGCTGCTTTAACTCTTCTTTCCATCCCATCATGACTCATCCTCTGTTTCTGTCTCTATGACTTTAATACGCTTCTGCACCCGATCAATCTGACCGGAACATCCGCGGACAAGACGCACACCCTCTTCATATTTTTCAAGTGCCTCTTCTAGTCCGAGATTACCATTCTCAAGTTCGGAAGCAATCTCCTGAATTTTTATAAGCTGCTCTTCGATTGTCATGTCCTTTGTCTGTTTTTTCTTCTTTTCCATCAAATACTGCCTCTTTGATCGGTCTCTGTCCGTATATCGTGTTCGCCCAATAAAGCCTGCAAATCCTGTGAAAAAGGGACTGCCTGCACAGCATTTGCCTGCACGATGCCATCCTTTAAATATGCAAAAAATGGCTGTCCCGGTGTGATCTCTTTCACGCTGCACAAAGGTGATCCCTTCTCATCCATCATAAATGCATAACCGCCTCCAAGCTTTCCAAGCGGAGACTGTGCGTCAAGCTTTGCCGCCGCAACGGACAACTCTGCCTGTTTTTGCTCAAGCAAATGATTCACTTGACGATCCATCCGTGCTTCCATCTGTGCAAGTATTTCTTTCTGTGCGTTCAAGCGAGCACTTGGATGTGAAAGCCTTAATAAGAGCCGCGCCTGTTCAAGTCGCTTTCGTTCGCACTCCACCCTGTTTTGAATGCTCTGTCCCATCTGTGATGAAAACATCGCGAGCGTCTGCTCGAATGCATCGTACTCAAACACGGCAAGCTCCGCTGCAGCGGACGGTGTTGGTGCGCGCAGATCGGCAACAAAATCGGCAATCGTAAAATCTGTCTCGTGACCGACTGCTGAAATTATCGGTGTATCACAGCAAAAAATCGCCATTGCCACACATTCTTCATTAAATGCCCACAAGTCCTCGATTGAACCGCCGCCGCGCCCGACAATGATCACATCCAGTCCGAGCCTATCCAGATAAGTGATCCCGGCAGCAATATTTGCAGCGGCCGAGGCCCCCTGCACAAGCGATGGATACAAGATCAATTGTACGTATGGATTTCGCCTGTGGGAAATATTAATAATGTCCTGAATAGCGGCTCCTGTCTCTGCCGTGACAATACCAACTGTCCTCGCAAAGCGCGGAATCGGCTTTTTGTACGCATCGTCAAACATTCCCATCTCGGCAAACTGCGCCTTTCGCTCCTCGAAAAGCCGAAACCACTCGCCCACACCGGCCGGCTCAATTGCAGTCACATACAGCTGATACACGCCATCGCGCGCGTAAACGCGCACACTGCCTCTTGCAATGACACGCATTCCTTCACTCGGAGTGAAGGTAAGCTTTCCTCTGTTCGATGCAAACATCACGCAGGAAAGCGTACTCTCCTCGTCCTTCAGTGTAAAATACAAATGACCGCTTGCGTGTTTTCGGCAATTAGAAATCTCGCCCTGAATGGAAATCCTCTTCAGGGCGAAATCTTCATCAAATAAATGACTGATATACGATGTAACCTGCGCTACCGTGTAGACAGATGCCATTAAGCCAACTCCGGATGTCTGTGAACGAGCTTTGCCAGCACACCATTTACGAACTGCGGCGACTCATCTCCTCCATAGCTTTTTGCCAGTTCGACTGCCTCATTGATGGCTACCTTTCCCGGAACATCCTCGTCAAACATCAACTCATAAGCTGCCAGACGAATGATGGACAAATCGACCTTATTCATGCGCCCAAGTTTCCAGCCCTCTGCCGCCTGTGTGATCTCTTCATCAATCTGCGGAAGCTGCTCCATGATCAGAGAAAAGCGCTGTTCAAGCTGCTCCTTTTCCTTCTCGATCAAAAGAAGCTGACCCTCCTCAGGGTACATACACTCCTCCAGATAATTGTCTGCCTGCTCGGTCAGTTCTTCCTTCTCATAAAAATTCACATGAAATAATAACTTAAACGTGTACTCACGTAACTGTCTGCGGTTCAAATTCTACCTCGTTTCCTGCCTGTTCTTTATTGTGTGAAATATAAGCACAAAAAGGGTGCCAGTACGACACCCTGCTCTTACATATTTACTCCGGCAACAGTAATCTTTACTTCTGTAACTTCAAGTCCGGTCATATTTTCAATTGCGGACTTAACGCGCTCCTGCACCTTTGCTGTCACAACCGGTACACTGCATCCATACTCGACAACAAGTGAAATCTGTACAGATACATTCTTCTCCTCAACTGCGACAACAACACCCTTGGAAAGATTCTTGCTGGAATGCTTCGCAATGACATCATGTGTCAGGGAGCCGGATAGACAAGCAACACCTTTAATCTCTGTCGCCGCTAATGCTGCGATCGTTGCTACTACATCATTCGCAATTTTGATCTCCCCATCACTTTCCTCAACCGGAATAGTAACTCCTTCAGATTCTGATTCCAATCCCACAGTGGTACCTCCTTTACTTCTATCTATCATTTCGCCTTTTTGTATTATAACAAATCAAACGCCTTTTGTAAAGAAATTTATTCAGTCCCCCAGCTCTGACGAGTAAACTTCTCGTTTTTTTCTTTTACTGAATTTCAACCAAGCCTTCAAAACGTTTGTTCTATTCTTTCCCCTTTTAAGGCACAGACTTTCCTCATGTTACTTTTCTGTTCCTATTCTGATTGTCA
>CAVJTU010000009.1:0-62855 GCA_963652495.1 uncultured Oscillospiraceae bacterium | reverse complement strand
GTGCAGACAGCCTGTATGCAAGTGAAACAATTCTGAAAGAATGTAAAGAGAAGGGATGGAAGTATCTGTTGCGTTTTAAAGAAGGAAGCGTACCATCGATATATGAAGAGTACGAAAGCTTGAAAAAGTATAAAGAGAATGAGGGAAGTGAGCTTCGAAATGGGAAAAAGATCAGTTGGAATCATGAGAAAAAAATTGATTATAGAGGATATTTCATAAACTTTGTGGAATACCGGGAGGAGGAAGACACTCCGAAAGAAAAGAAGCAGAAGGGAAAGGCAGCAGAGAAAAAGTTTTACTTCATAACGGATCTGTCGGTAACAAAAAGTCAGGCGGTGGAAATAGCAGAATACGGAAGAAGAAGGTGGAAAATAGAAAATGAAGGGTTTAATGCGCAGAAAAGGCATGGATATAACTTAGAGCATCGCTATAGCCATAACTATCAGGCAACGAAGAACCATTATTATCTGATACAAATCGGTCATATGATTGCGCAGATCATAGAGGGATGGAAAAAGATCTGGGAAGGGATTCAACAAAGTAGAGAGCAAAAGCATCGAAGAATGTTGGAGAACTTCAAGATGATTGATTTAAAAGAGTACAAAGAAGAAATACAAGAGCAATGTCAAATCCGGTTTGAGTAGCCTGGTTGGTTGAAGGGAGGTGGTTGAGATGAATGACAATCAGAATAGGAACAGAAAAGTAACATGAGGAAAGTCTGTGCCTTAAAAGAAAAAGAGTAGAACAAACGTTTTGAAGGCTTGGTTGAAATTCAGTAAAAGAAAAAAACGAGAAGTTTACTCGTCAGAGCTGGTGAAAACAAAACGTCATTTGCTATTTTTGCGGATATCTGCTATAATAAAGCCAATGGAAGGGAGAGACGGCATTGACTGAACGCCTAAGCCATAAACGAGAATGTTTAAACAAAGATAAGATTACGTGCTCAGAGTCACACTTATTTGTGCTTGAAAAGGCGGACTACACATATAAAAATACGGTCATCCGGCAAGCCGGACAACCCACTCATCTCCCCATGATTTGTAGTGTACCGAAATCCCTATAAGAAGAATTATAAAAGAAAAGTAGACTCAGGCAACCATTTTCATAACGTTTTGTGCCTGAGCGAAGCGAAAGGAATGGATATAAAAATGGAAAAACGGTATTCAGTTTCGATGGAGATCGCAGGAAATACAGCTATTTGGACGAGGCCAGATAGTGGGGATTCGCCGTGTAGCTATCCAGCGCCAACTTATTCAGCAGTAAAAGGACTTTTTGAAAGTGTATTATGGGGACCGGCAGTTCGTGTCATTCCTAGGAAAGTAGAATTATGTTCAATTCCACAGTTTCATTCTTATGCGATGAATTATGGAGGATGTCTACGTAGCACTGGAGCAATAAAAGATAATAATAATTATCAATTGTTTGCAACGGTTCTTATAGATGTTTGCCATAGAATTTATGCGGATGTAATGCCAAATTCAGATAAATATAATTTAACAGATAATGCGTGCAGGTGGGATCGGAAAACAACTTCACCAGGACATGCATATCAGGATATCTTTTATCGACGATTAAAAAGAGGACAATCATATGCAACGCTGCATTTGGGATGGAGTGAGTTTACTCCATCATATGTTGGGGTATTTCGGAGTGAAACAAAAGTATGTACAGAGCTTTCAGATATCACAATTCCATCGATGTTGAGGGGAGTATTTCCAAAGGGATATCGGTCTGACTATGAGGCGGTATATGATAATGATTTATGCATTCACAAAGGAACACTTGTCTATCCAGAGAGGAGCGAATACCGATGATTAATGAACTATATGATTTGTCACGGGCATTGGCGGATGCTAATATCCCAACACAAAGCTGGCATATAAAGTACAGAAAAATTCCAAATATAAAAAAAGATGCTCCTTGTGTTAAAATTGAAATAGACAACGGAAAAATTATGGGGATTTCTGAGGTAGAAAAGAATTTAGGGACAATACTTCGGAAATATGGAACAAATCAGGGAAGTTATCCGTGCATGAATTTGAGCCCATTATATCAGATAACGGATAAAGAAATCAAAGATGAGATAGATCACATGGTCCCTGAAAACATTGATTTAGAGAAAATTAGAGGATGGTGTGTAGAGAACAATTGGAATAAGAATTTCTGCAAAAAATATAGAATCTCCATGGAAAAGATGGCCAAAGAATTATATTCAAAAGGGAAAACATATGAGCCACTTCAAATACTTTTTGAAGAAAGTAGATATTTTCAAGATGCAAATTATATGCATACAGAACTTGAAAGAATAGTTTTTGAAATGTTGAAACAGAAAATGAATATTTCTTTGGCACTAAAAGTCCTTTTTTATAAGGAAAATGCAGAGAAAAATCTATCGGTAGCATTAGATGCATCAAAACTGATAACCAAAGGAATACCTGCAGTAAGCTCGAGATTTGTAGAAGAAATAAACAAAATTTTATTAGTAGCAGAAAGTGTACCAAAAGATGTGAATGGTGTAGACGCATTTGGTGTTCCATTTGCTCCGTCAAAAGATACAATGCCAAATATTAAATTAGCTGGTGGCTTTGATGTTACAATTCGGACGATGTTCCGAGCACACAAATGTCAGGAACGATATGGACGAATTGAAAATGCCAGTTATCCTATATCTAAACCAATCCAAATGGATGTTCAGGCATCTTTAGAGTGGTTGAGTAATGAAGAACAAAAAAACAAAACATGGATAAATATTGGTAAAAATGAAATATTATTTGCGTATGCATTGAAAAAGCCTGAAACAGATAATATGGCAAAAATGTTTGGGGTGGAAGGAAATGAAGAAGACTTTAAAGCTCGAACAGAGAAGTTTATAGAAGGATTACGAAAGGGAAAAGATCCAAAGGAGGAAAGTCATGCAGAAAGAATAGCAATTTTTATTCTCAGAAAACTTGATAAAGCACGTACAAAAATTGTTTATACAAAACAAATAGATACCTATGAATTAGAAAAATGCAGTGAGGCGTGGATATATGGTTGTGAAAATCTTCCTAAAATTTCGATTGGAAGGATTCAAGTACCATTTCCTTTAAGTATGGCAAATATTTTGAATCGCTTTTGGAAACAAGACGGGGAAGAAATTTCAGGAAAATACAAAATAATATCACAGTATCATGGAATGGAAGTTCTAATGGAGCCAAGTATGTCAATGGTATTTGATTTGCATTTACTATGTGAAAAGGCTTTTTCGTTAGGGGCATATTTGGGACAGTCATATGCAAAAGCATGTTTTAATGAAGAAAAAGATAGAAAATTATTATTCCAACAACCAGCATGGAAAAATGGCCGAAATATTTTGGCACTTCTAGGACTTATATTGTATCGGAATAATATTCAAAAGGAGGATTACATGGAAAATATGCCGTATCTTTATGGGCAGCTCTTAAAGGCAGCGGATGAATTACAGGTATTATATTGTAAAGTAGTAAGAAATGGAGACATTCCACCACAACTAGTCGGTGCGAGTGTATTTCAAAGTGCAGCAGAAATGCCTGTACGTACATTAAGTGTGCTTGGTCAAAGAATTATGCCATATTATTCATGGGCGAAGAGCTATAGGTGGGAAAAAATTGAGACAAAGGGAACAGAAAGCTGGAAAGCTCAGTGGTTATATAACGTATGTGAAAGAATAACGACAAGTCTTTATGCTGCATGGACACCTAAAACGAGATTTACGGATGAAGAAAAAGCTCAATTGTTTATTGGATATATGGCAGAATTTCCGAAAAAAGCAGAAAAAGAAAAGAATGAGGAGGAAGAGAACGATGAAACAAGAAATTAAGCGTGCAACAGGACTGTTAGTAATTGAGGTAGTTAATTCAAATCCGAATGGAGATCCGGATCGAGAAAGTGATCCAAGACAGCGATCAAATGGCTGTGGAGAAATTTCACCAGTTTCTTTTAAAAGAAAATTAAGAGATCTGTTGGATGATCAAGAAGCTGCTTTTTTTCAAGCATTACCTAAAAAATATAGAGAAAATGCAGAGCAGTATTTAATACTAGAACATAGAGGTCGTGATACAAAAGAAATTCCTAGTGAAATGGGAACTGATCCAGAGAAATTTCTGGAAAGCAAATTTGTACGCAAATATTGGGATGCACGTGTTTTTGGAAATACATTTCTTGAAGGAGTTGCAAGTAAAGGGTTTATTAAAACAGGAGTAGTACAGTTTGGAATGGGAATTTCACTTGCACCGATTGATATTGTCCGCCAGACAAATACACGGAAATTGGGTTCACAAGGGAAAAGTGGAGGTATGGCACCGCTTGCATATCGTGTTGTAGAGCATGGAGTATATTGTATGCCATTTTTTGTCAATCCGAATTATGCAAATAAGAGTGGCTGTACAGCAGATGATATTGAATTATTAAAATTATTGATTCCTCATGCGTATGAACAGACTCGTTCTGCTATCAGACCAGATGTTAGAATTCGTCATGCATGGTATATAGAACATAAAAATATCTTAGGAAGTTGTCCGGAGTATTTATTATTTGAAGCATTGACGCCAGAAAAGATAGGAAATAAGGAAGAGGCATCAACAACATGGGCAGATTATATAGACAAAACAGAACTCCCAGAAGAATTGCTTAAGCGTGTAGATCAATGCGTAGATTTGGTGAATATGGAATGAAGGAATATTTAGCACATAGTGCAACAGATAAATATCCGTCGCAAACCTATAAATCACATATTACTGGAGTGATGGAGAAAGCAATTCAATATACTACTGAAATTGAATGCTATGCGGAGAAATCGAATGGCATAATAACAAAGATTACACAGGAAAGTGCATGGTTACATGATTTGGGAAAGCTAGAAGAAAAGAACCAAGAGGTGTTGCGTGGTGAGAAAAAAATGCGGCATTTGCCAATTAACCATGTAGATGCAGGTAGTGCAGTATTCTTAAAGCGTAGGAAACTTGATTCTGTAGTTTTGGTTTATTCGCATCATAAGGGTCTTCCTGATATTAGTACTGAATGTGGAAGAGGAGCAAATGCATTTCGAGATAGGAATACTGATATAAAAAAACAAACGGATTTGACAATGGAAAAATTGCTTGAAAGGCATCAGTCTTTGATGCCTTTTGAGTGGAATGAAAAGATAGAAAAGTACAACGGAGAGCAAAATGTATTCTTTCGTATGCTTCTTTCCTGTCTTGCAGATGCAGATCACACCGATACAGCAGAACATTATGGAAAAATACCGCAACAAATAGAAGGGAAAGAATTACGGGCAAAAGAGCGATTAGAAGCATTGAATCAGTATGTGTTAACACTAGGAGGTGATGATGAGCGAAGCCATCTTCGACGTGAGATGTATGAAAAATGTCGAGATGCAAAAATTACAGTAGATTTTTCTATATGTGATAGTCCTGTTGGATCTGGAAAAACAACAGCAGTTATGGCACATTTGCTTCGGCAAGCAGTTGATAGAAAAGCTAGACGGATTTTTGTGGTTTTGCCGTATACTAGTATTATTCAACAATCGGTAAAGACATACCGAAAGGCACTTGTACTGCCAGGGGAAAAAAGTGAAGAAGTTGTTGCAGAGTTACATTCCCGAGTAGAATTTGAAGATTATAATCTTCGATATTTAACTTCTCTGTGGAGAGCTCCGATCATTGTTACAACGGCGGTTGCTTTTTTTGAGACGATCGCTTCTAATCGGCCATCTACATTGAGAAAATTTCATGAGTTGCCAGGAAGTATTATTTTTATAGATGAGGCACATAATGCATTGCCTTTAAAGTTGCTTCCTCTTGCGTGGAGATGGATGAATATTTTAGCAAAGGAATGGAGCTGTTATTGGGTGCTTGCTTCAGGATCATTTGTTCATTATTGGAAATTGGAAAGCTTAAAAACAATAAAAATGCTGCAACCGGAAGTTCAGAGCTTGGTTGATAACGAGTTAAGAGAGCGGTTAATGAAGTATGAACAAAAGCGTGTTAAATTTGATTGGAAAAAATGTGCGATAAGTCGTAGAGAGTTAGTTGAATGGGTTCAAAACAGTCCTGGTCCTAGACTATTAGTTTTGAATACTGTTCAAAGTGCCGCGGTAATTGCTGATGAATTGTATAAGATATATGGAAAAGAGTACGTAGAGCACTTGTCGACAGCGCTAACGCCAGAAGATAGGGAAAATACGATCAACCGAATTCGAGAAAGGTTAGATAATGCAGAAGATGTGAATTGGACACTTGTTGCAACATCTTGTGTAGAAGCCGGTGTAGACTTCTCTTTTAGAACGGGATTTCGTGAAATGTCTTCCTTATTATCACTGTTGCAAGTAGCTGGACGAATTAATAGGCATGGATGCTATCAAGATTCAAAAATGTGGAGTTTTTCATTACAGGAAGATTCTTTATTGAAGAAAAATCCTGCTGTCGATACGGCGAGAGACGTTTTAATGGATTATTTTTCCAAAAAAATGGAAATTACTCCTGAACTTAGTACGCAATCTATGAATGATGAAATCATACGAAATGATAGTTGTATTGATGAAATAGTAGAACTGAATAAATTGGAAAACGCGAGACAATTTGCAAGTATTTGTGAAAAATTTAAAGTGATTGATTCAAATACAGTTTTAGTCATTATAGACGAGCAACTTGCTGAGGATATTAAACATGAGAAAGGGGATTGGCAGAGTTTGCAAAGAAAAGCCGTTTCAATTCGTCTTGAAAAAGAAAAGAAGTGGAATTTAAAGCGGATTGCAGATGGAATCTTTCTCTGGACCCGTAAGTATGATACCTTTTTGGGGTATATGCGAGGAGTTTTGGATGAGACGTAGTTATTGATATCCCCATGCCTGAAGGCAGAGGATTTTTGCTACCTGCCACTACATAGTGGCTGATCAGTCCATTTCTGGTAGGTCGCAGTGCAAGGTACGGGCGTGCCATCACCTCTCCTAAGTCAGTGCAGACAGCCGTATGCAAGTGAAACAATTCTGAAAAAATGGTTGGAAGTACCTGTTGCGCTTTAAAGAAGGACGCGTACCATTGATATATGAAGAGTACGAAAGCTTGAAAAAGTATAAAGAGAATGAAAAAAGAGAACTCTGAAATGGAACCCTAGGAGTTTGCCCCTAGGGTGAGTCAGTATTTGCCAATGCATTTTCTACTTAATTATTATTAATAGAAGGAAAGCTTCACGGCAAGCAGCTGCTGGTTGGAAAAATCATAGCTGACCAGGTTGCAGCCAGCAGCATGCATGTTAATGAATGACTGAATCCAGTCATTGTAGGATGCAGCTGCAGCGTTATAATCGGAATCACTTTCAAATCGAATCATTACAAGTCCTTCGCTGCCAGACTCCCATACATTTTCTGCCTGAGCGACGAAAAGTGCTCTTGCACGGTCAAGAGCAGTGCCGGAAGCCAGATCGCTGCCTGGTGTGTCAGCGGATATCCACATGCCAGATTGGACATGATAATTCAGATCCCAGCGCACAGTAGCCGGATAGCCGCGCCTTTGGTAGAAATCATCTGCCGGATATGGATCGGATGCAATTGAGGATTCTGGTACGTTAAAGTAGGCATAGCATAGTGGCTGCTGGATGCCGTCGCTTTCGTTGTCATCGTAGGTTGGATCTACATTATAATCAAAGTCACCGATGTGAGCGATCACCCAAGCGTGAGAACTCCCGGTAATGACGGAGCTTTTTATGCCGAGACTTCGTAGTCCCCAGACAAGTGCCTTGGCACGTCCGTCGCATTTTGCTTGTCCATCGATTAAGGCACCGTAGGCACTCTGACAATTTTCAGCTTGCGTGGAATAGACACAGTTTTCAACAATATAGTTGTAAATCGTCAGCTCAGCCTGATAAGCACTTTGACCGGACAGTGCGGTCTGCCAGCTTTGAATCAGCGCATTTATGGCGGAAAGTTGTATATCATAGGTTTCCTTAGAGATGGTATATTCTGGAGAGACAGAGACAACAAGACCGAGCAGATTGGAGTGTTCCACCCATCGCGAGGACAGCTGCAAAAGCTCCGGACACTCATTTGCCAGAAGGTGCATCAGATCGCTGACTTTTTTAGAATTGACTGCAGCAGGAAGAGCAATCGTGTCTTCAAAAGACTGTATTCCAGCGTAGAGCGCCTGAAAGTTTGCTGCCTCATCTGATGTCAATGCAGGCAGATAATAACTGTAATCAACGTACAGAGGAGCAGATGAAGCAGCGGTGAGATCTCCTGTGACAGATGAGACAGAAGGAGACATGTCTGCAGCAGAAGAAAATAGAGCATCTTCGCTTCGCTGTCCGATCACGTTATCTATGAGTTCACGGTAAGTAGTAAGACCGGTGCGAAAATAGGAGAGGGGTGTCTGAGCAGAGGTGCATCCGCTGATTGCCAGACAGGAGAAAATCCCGAGAAGACTAAGCGATAAGAAATGAAGTAAACGTTTCATAATAATTCAGGTAAACCTTTTCCTTTTTGTGAGAATGGGGCCGCAGGTACAATATGTATAATACATACAAAAAGTATCGCCCCGGAAAATAGAGTTAAGAAGCAGGCGACTCTCGCCTGCTTTTTGCATCAGCATTATACCACAAAAAAAATTAAAAGCAAGAGGAATGTGCGGTTTTGCAAATGGGTGTCCTGTGAACTGCAATAAGATGATTTAACAACGCACAAAAAAAGGAAGCCTAACGACTTCCTTTAAGTAAGAGCGCGAGACGGGATTCGAACCCGCGACCCTCGCCTTGGCAAGGCGATACTCCACCACTGAGCCACTCGTGCATATTTATATGTAAAGCTCTTTCGAGCGAAGCGGGTGATGGGAATCGAACCCACGTATCTAGCTTGGAAGGCTAGTGTTCTACCATTGAACTACACCCGCACAGTGCCCAAAGTCGGAATCGAACCAACGACACGAGGATTTTCAGTCCTCTGCTCTACCAACTGAGCTATCTGGGCATCTCATCAACATCAAGCATTTGTTTCACTCTTGTTTCTCACTCGCTGTCGACGATAGTTATTCTACAACAAGGCAATGGAAAAGTCAAGCACTTTTTTGAAAAAATCTAAATTTTTTTTGATGGCGTGTTTTTTTATCCATTTCATACAATTTGTGAGCACGGACAAGCCGCCCAAAACCTGGCATTTATCCATTTTTCGTAGGCGGCAATCCACTACCTTTCGGAGATGGATTGCCGCTGGATGGTTTAATGATTGGTCTTTCGATTGATAAAACGTGTCCGATATTTGGAGTAAACAATGGTCTGGTCGGCATACAGACCATAATAGCCGGACATCGCATAGCTGACGGCGATGACTAAGATCATATAGTGGGCAGAGTCAAATCCAAACAGCTCGAATGCAATCAGAATGGAAGTGATCGGACAGTTGGTGACGCCGCAGAAGACGGCTACCATACCCATCGCTGCGCATAAAGACGGGGCAAATCCAAACAACTGACCGAAGAAGCATCCAAAGGCAGCGCCCACGCAGAAGGATGGTACAATCTCACCGCCTTTGAAGCCGCCGCCAAGTGTGACTGCGGTAAATAACATCTTAAGTAAGAAGGCAGCCGGAAAAATGGTCTCCTTCTGAATGGCCTGTTCAATCAGATTGCTTCCAGCACCAAGATAGCTTCGTCCGTCGGGAAGAATGAGTGCAAATATGATAACAATCACAGCAGAGACAACAGCGCGCAGGTATGGATTTTTTACGTAGGTCTTTAAAAGACCGCCAATCTTGTGAAGGATAATGCACAGAAGAATGCTGACCGCTGCGCACAAAATTCCAAGAAATACGCTTCCGACAGCGCCTTCAATGGAAAAAGCCGGAATGCTGACAATAGAAAACTGTTCAGCATGAACTCCAAGCATGGAAGCTAGATGGCTTGCAATCAGTGCGGAAAGCACACATGGCACAAGAGCAGCATAATACATAACACCGACGCTGACCATTTCAAGTGAAAAAACAGCTGCGGCCATTGGTGTGCCAAACAATGCTGCAAATGCCGCGCTCATGCCGCACATGATTAACACGTGGCGATCTTCATCATCAAGATGAACAATCCTTCCGAGGAGATTTCCAAGGCTGCCTCCGATCTGAAGCGCAGCACCTTCGCGTCCGGCAGAACCACCGCACAGCTGCGTCAGAATCGTTGATAAAAATATGAGAGGTGCAACACGAGCGGGTGTCTCCTCATTTGCATGAATGGATGCGATAACAAAGTTTGTGCCGCGGTCATTGAACTGTCCACAGAAGCGGTAAAGTGACGTGATCAAAAGACCGGCAAGCGGCAGCAAAAATAAAAGCCAGCTGTAGGCAGAGCGAAATTCAATTGCCTTGCCAAGACATTTGGCAAAGAGTGTAGAGATTCCTCCGATTAAAAGACCAGACAGAAGAGAAAAGCTGATCCACTTGAGAAGAACCAGAAGATTTTGACCAATGTTGGTCAGATAGCATTTGCGGGCAAGCTCCCGCAGCTTAGGGGAAAACATAAGCAGACCTCCGAAGAAACGTTTATTAGCAATGGAAAAAGATCATTGCACTTTTTCCAATCGTAGCAGAAATGATAAGGAAAGTCAACGAAACACATGCGGCTGTTTTGTTTATTGACTGCCATTGATTCGATATCCGGCTGGTGTCATGCCGGATCTTTTCTTGAAGGTAATGCAAAAAGAACTTTCACTCGAAAAACCGCAGGAAAAGCAAATATCCTTGATTGACATCTGCGTATTTCTAAGCAGATAGCGTGCATTTCCAAGCCGCGTATTGATTACATATTCGTGCGGCGTAAAGCCGGTTTCACGCTTGAATACGCGGATAAAGTGGTAGTGGCTCAGTCCGGCGAGACTGGCAAGATTGGCATCAGATAAATCTTCCTTAAAATGTTCATTTATATAGGAAATGACCGATTCGATCGTGTCCGTGCTGTCATTGCCGTTTTCGGCAGGACTGTAAAGAAGAAAACCTGTCAAAATATCTGTTATATATTTTGAAAGAAGTGCCTCTTTGATTGCAGAGCATTGGAAGCTTTCAAGGATCAATGCCAGTTTGCCGGCTATTGGTGCAGAATTGCCGATGGAAAATACAGTGCCAAGGTGAGACAAAATTGCATCATAAAAATTTCGGGCAAGCGGCCCGTCAAAATGGCACCATATGCATTCACTTCCGGTATCCGTTCCATAGCTGTGCGGCTGATAGCAGTCCAAAAGTACAAAATCATCCGTATGGGCGTGGAACGTATTATTTTGAGTCTGTATGTACATGCTGCCAGATTTGACATACAGTAAAAGAAAGCTGTCAAAGGAGGCGCGGTGCAGATGATACCCCGGAGCATAGAAAAAATGACCGCAGGTAAGCGGATAAAAAAACATACTCCGACCGGACATGCTTGGGGCGTAGACATAATAGTTTGAGTCAGGCAGGATAAACGGTTCGTGCGATTTCATAGAAGCCTCCTTGTTTTACGAGCTTTCGTTATGCGTATTTTAACGTAAAATATCGAGAAATACAAGAACCGCAATATTTTAAAACACAACCGCAACGAAAGATAATGTATTTCAAGTTTTCCTGTAGTATAGTGAAAGCAGAAAATGAAAGTCAAAGCTTTGCAGGCAGCAGAGCAAAGACCGAAAACAAAAATAGAAAGCGAAAAATAAAAAGCCAAAAACAGGAAAGTAAGAAAAGGCAGGAAAACAGGAGGAAAGCAATGCAGAAAGCAAGCGTATGGGCAGAGAAAATCATGATTCCTACATATGAGATCGGGGAGGCAGAGAAAAATCCGATCTTCTTAGAGAAGCGTGTATATCAGGGCAGCAGCGGAAAGGTATATCCGTATCCGACAATTGAAAAAATCAGCGATGAAAAGAAAGACAAAGAGTATACAGCTGTTTGGCTGGAAAACGAATATATGAAAGTCATGGTTCTTCCGGAGCTTGGCGGAAGAATCCAGCGCGCCTATGATAAGACAAATGGTTATGATTTTGTCTATTACAATCATGTTATCAAACCGGCACTTGTCGGACTGACTGGTCCGTGGATTTCCGGTGGTATCGAATTTAACTGGCCGCAGCATCATCGCCCGACCACCTTCCTTCCGGTCGATTATGAGATTCAGGAAAATGAGGATGGCAGTGCATCTGTTTTGTGCCATGATGTCGATCAGATGTATGGAACAAAAGGACTGATGCGCTTTACTGTATATCCGGGAAAGGCATACATCGAGATCAAAGGACAGCTCTACAACCGTACTCCTCTGCCGCAGACGTTCCTCTGGTGGGCAAATCCGGCCGTTCCGGTCAATGACAACACGCAGTCCATTTTCCCACCGGATGTTCATGCCGTTATGGATCATGGAAAGAGAGATGTCTCACGTTTCCCAATCGCGACAGGTGTTTATTATAAGAAAGACTACAGCGAAGGTGTTGATATTTCACGTTATAAGAATATTCCGGTGCCGACCTCTTACATGGCAGAAAAGTCAAAATATGATTTTGTCGGAGGCTATGATTATGGCAAGAGCGCAGGTGTTTTGCATGTGGCAGACCATCATGTTTCTCCTGGAAAGAAGCAGTGGACATGGGGCTGCGGTGATTTTGGAAAGGCATGGGATCGCAATCTGACAGACGAGGATGGCCCGTATGTCGAGCTGATGACTGGTATGTTTACCGACAATCAGCCGGATTTTACATGGTTAAAGCCATTTGAGGAGAAGACCTTTACACAGTATTTCATGCCATACAAGGAAGTGGGCCAGGTAAAGAATGCATCAAAAGAGGCAGCTGTTCATCTGTCTGTGACAAAAGCGGCAGATGGAAGTGATGTGGCAAAGGTGATTGTCTATGCGACATCTGCGTATGAAAATGCAAGAATCGTATTGACAAATAAAGGCACAGTTGTTTTCGATGAGCGTGCCGACATTTCACCGGTAAATATTTTTGAAAAGACTGTGACACTGATGGATGCGATGCAGGAGAAGGAGCGGAATGCGGAAAACAGAAAGGAAGAAAACCTGAAACTTGAAGGCTCAGAAAACGCACATGATGGTGAATTGCGTGAGGAAGATCTAAAGATCGAAGTGTTTGCACAGGGGCAAAGCTTAATTGCCTACCAGCCGGAGGCAGAGGAGATTCCGAAGCTCCCAGAGCCGGCAAAGGCAGCCGAGGAACCATCAAAGATCATGACAAATGAGGAACTGTATCTGACTGGACAGCATATCGAGCAGTATCGTCATGCAACATGGCGTCCAGATCCATACTATTTAGAAGGTTTAAAGCGTGATCCGGGCGACATTCGCATCAATAACGCATATGGCATGTTACTGATGAGACGCGGACTGTTTGAGGAGGCAGAGCCATACTTTAGAACTGCGATCAAGAGACTGACCTGGAAGAATCCAAACCCGTACAACAGCGAAGCCTACTATCTGCTAGGACTTGATTTGTTCTATCAGGGAAAAGACGATGAAGCATATGATGCGTTCTATAAGGCGACATGGAGCAATGAGCAGCAGGAAATGTCCTTCTACTATCTGGCAGCGATTGCCGCAAAGAAAGGTCAGTTTGAGACTGCACTTGAGCATGTGGAAAAGTCTCTTGTGAAAAATTCACACAATATCAAGGCGAGAGGCTTAAAGGCGTGGCTGCTTGCAAAGACCCAAAAGACAAAGGCCGCAGCACGCATGATTGAGGAGAATCTGGAACTCGATCCATTTGATTTTGTATCTGGTTTTGAGGCAATTAAGGCAGAGCCGGATCCAGAGAAGAAAACGCAGATGCTTACACAGTGGAATGCACTCATGCGAGATTTCCAGGAAAATTATCTGATGACCGCAAGAGACTTCGCACAGTGGGGTGCATATGAGGATGCGATTTTTGTACTGGAACAGTGTACAAAGGAATATCCAATGCTGTACTATTATGCAGCCTTTTATGAGAAAAAACTGGGCAAGACAAAAGAAACGCAAGAACTCTTAGACAAGGCAGAGGCATGTGCACCGGATTACTGCTTCCCAAATAAGTTGGATGATATCGCAGTATTAAACTTTGCGATTGAAAACGGCTGCACAAAGAAGGCACCGTATTATCTTGGCAATTTGTTCTATGATAAGCTTCAGTGGAAGAAGTCTGTGGCATTATGGGAGCAGTCTGAGGCTGCAGATGATACCTTACCAATCGTACATCGAAATCTGGCACTTGCTTACTATAATAAAATGGGCGATGCACAGGCAGCAAAGCGTGAGTTAGAGCGTGCATTTGACTTAAATTGCAAGGATGCCCGCATCTTCCTTGAGTTGGATCAGCTGTACAAAAAGCTCGATTACAGCTTTGAGGAACGTCTGGCAAATTATGATAAGGATCCGTCTCTTGCCGAGAGCCGCGACGACTTGTATATCGAGTATATCACTCTTATGAATATGTGCGGTGAGTATGAGCGCGCATACAGCTGCATCATGGGACGCCGTTTCCATCCGTGGGAGGGCGGCGAAGGAAAGATTACGACACAGTATACGATTTCACTGCTGGAGATGGCGAAGAAGTGCTTGAAGAAAGGCAAAGAGAATCAGGAAAAAGCAGAATATGAGAAGGCAGAGGAATTTCTCAGATGTGCGCTTGTCTATCCGGAAAATCTTGGAGAGGGCAAACTCGAAGGAACGAAGGACAATCATTTGTACTATCATTTAGGTCTGGCGCTTGAAGCACAGGGAAAGAGCAATGAGGCAAGAAAATGCTTTGAGACGGCTACCGTTGGAACCGATGAGCCGGCAGGTGCCATGTACTACAATGACCAACCGGCTGATATGATTCTTTATCAGGGCCTTGCATTTGAGAAATTAGGAAAGATAAGAGAAGCAAAATCACGTTTTTACCGATTGATTGACTATGGCGAGCAGCACTTAAATGACGAAGGAAAGATCGAATATTTTGCTGTGTCATTGCCTGATTTTCTGATTTTCGACGAGGATTATACAAAGAAGAATCGTGCGCATTGCAATTATCTGATGGCACTTGGAAATATTGGCTTACAAAATCGCAAAAAGGCAGTTGAGTTTTTGAGGGATGCGCTTACCATTGAGCCGTCCCATATGATGGCAACGCTGTATCAGAAATCATTGGAAGAAAAGTGAGGAACGTGATGAAATTAGTAGATTTGACAACCAAGCCCTGGCAGCTTACCCTGCCGGGGGAAAAAGAGAATTCTCTGAAAAAAATGGTACACTTGCCAGGAACGCTCGATGAGTATGGGGTCGGTCACACAGATCGCCTCGACAACTCCTGCCATCCGGATGAAGGCACTGCACAGAGCTTTGATGCGGATGTGATTGCGACACGTTTTACAAGAAAGCATACCTATGAGGGTTCAGCCTATTTTGAGCGGGATATTACCATTGCGCCGGCGGCGCAGTGCCGTACCTTTTTTGAGATTGAGCGCGCCAGATGTGTGCGTGTCTATCTCGACGGCGAGGAAATTTTGCCATACGAGGAGCAGACAATCAGCACGCCGCATGTGTTTGAACTGACCGGGCATGATGGCATACATCATCTTTGCGTTGAGTCGGATAACAGCTATCCGGGATTGCCGCATGATGCGATCGTATATTCATCGGCGGCGACAGACGAAACACAGACAAATTGGAACGGATTGCTTGGATACATTCGTCTTCGCGAGGAAAATCCGACTTTTTTATCACAGGTGCGTGTATATCCAAAGAATGAAGATAAATTGCGCGTAGAGCTTGAGATTGACGCGAAAAAGCCGGATACGGTTATTGAAAATGTGTATCCTCTTTCTATTTTGGTAGAAAGTTTGGCATTAGAAGAGCCATACTATATGGAGTTAGGATGTTTCTATGGAAAGAATGCATTATCTATTCATCCGAAGATTTCGGAAAATGTACAAAAATGGGACGAGTATGAGTCGTATTTGTATGATTTGAAGGTCACAATAAGAGTGCTTACAATGGAAGAGTTTGAAGCGGATAAAAGTGAGTCTGAATCCGATCGAACTGAGTTTGCGGCGGTTGAAGACAACGAAGAAAAAGATGCTGCCCCGATAAATACATATAGAGGTACCATCTTAGATGAGAAAACGGTTCGCTTTGGTATTCGCACATTTGGCGATGACGGATGGGGGCATCTGGCATTAAACGGAAGACGCATTTTCGTTCGCAGTGAGGCAAACTGTGCAGAGTTTCCGGAGACTGGATACATTCCGATGGAAGTGGGTGCATGGAAAGCCATTTTACAGACCTATAAGGATTATGGCATCAACATGGTGCGTTTTCATTCGCATTGTCCGCCGGAGGCTGCATTTATCGCTGCGGATGAGAGGGGCATTTTCATGCAGCCGGAGCTTTCGCACTGGGATCCAAAGCACGCATTTGAATCAGATGAAAGTTATGAATATTATCAAAAGGAACTGCGTCAAATTATCAAAATGCTTGCCAACCATCCCTCTTTTGTCATGCTGACATTTGGAAATGAGCTGCACTGCGGTGCGCTTGGTACGAGCCGAATGCATCAGATGCTGGCGGCAGCACATAAACAGGATCCGACAAGACTCTATGCGAATGCATCAAATGCGCATTACGGAAACGAAGGCTGCGATGAGGAAAGTGATTTCTATGCTTCGCAAAGCTTTTATAATGACAGGATTCGCGGTACACTTGCCGGAAATCCGGAGACACCTGAGGAAGCAGCGGCAGTTGACGCATATGAGAAGGCGTATGGGAAGCTGGCGAAGGTCAACATTAAGGGCTATATTAACAACCAATATCCGAATGCAAAGACAAATTTTGATGAGACGCTAAGAAAAATTCGCGAGCAGTACAAAAAGCCAGTATTTAGTTTTGAGGTTGGTCAGTTTGAGGTTCTTCCAGACTTTGACGAGTTAGAACATTTTAATGGTATTTCGGATCCGGCAAATTACAGACGTATTCAGCGTATGGTTCGTGAGAAGGGCTTGGAGCCGGTATGGAAACAATATGTTGAGGCAACAGGTGAGCTGTCGAGACTGTGTTACCGCGAGGAGATTGAGGCGGCAATGCGCACCAAAGAACTGTCCGGCATTTCCCTTTTGGGATTGCAGGATTTTCCGGGACAGGGAACGGCTCTTGTCGGAATGCTTGACTCCCATTTGGAGCCAAAGCCATTTGACTTTGCAAGACCTGAGCATTTTCATGCATTCTTTTGCGAGCAGCTTCCACTTGTCGGGTTGGAAAAATATACGTATGAGGAGGGCGAGACGCTTCGTGCCAATGTGCAGCTTGCCAATTATGGAAAAACAGACTGCAAAGGCGAACCGCAGTGGACATTGTGGGCATATCTGCCAAGCGAAAGCTTAGGCGAAGAAAACTCAGATGCAAACTTAAATGAAACGAATTCAGATGAAACAAAGTCAAATGAAACAAACTCAGGTATAAGAAAGATTGCCATAAAGAGTGGTCGCATGAATGCTGTTTCATGCCCGAAGGGAACACTTAGCGAAGCAGGAACACTGGAAATTCAATTGTGCGATTTGAATAATCCGAACGGACTGGATGAGAATGGAAATGAATCGAACTGGAAAGGACGAAATAGTACTTGTACGATTACAACTTCGCTTCGCTGTGAGCTTACCGTGCAGATCGCAGAGGCAGTTCATTCCTATCCGATTTGGATTTATAAAAAGGAACTGCCAAAGTGTCCGGCGCATGTTTACGAAACGACGGTGCTGGATGCACAGGCAAAGCAGGTGCTTGATGGAGGCGGAATCGTGTACTATTCGCCAAAGTCGGAGGAAGCGTCCTTCCATCATTCGATTCGTGCGCAGTTCTCAACAGACTTCTGGTCGGTCGGAACCTTCGGCAGACAGGAAGGTGCGATGGGACAGCTGATTCAAAAGGATCATCCGCTATTTCAGGAATTTCCGACAGAAAGTCATACAAATTGGCAGTGGTGGCCGATGGCAAATCAGAGAGCGGTCGTATTGCCAGAGTCAGTAGGGCTTGGAAAATCGTTTGACGCGATCATCACGGAGATGGACAGCTATGCATTTTTAAGACCGATGGCACAGTTATTTGAGTGCCGCACTGGAAATGGAAAGCTTCTCTATTCCACGCTTGGCTTACAGGATTTGCAGCAGTATCCGGAAGGAAGAGCATTGCTTCGGGCGATTTATAAGTATTTGGATTCCGAAACATTTGCACCGAAGCAAAGTATGGAGTGGGAGATGGTTGTGAGCCTTTAAGGATAAAAACATTGTTAAAAACCCTTAGACGCACTGGTATTTTGTCCTCAGATGTGGTATGATAGGTGCAGTCATAAAAACGACAATATGATACCAGGGGCAAAAGGTCAGAAAGCCGATGCAAGCTTGCTTGCAAGAGGTTTTTTGACCTCTTGACCCCAACATCACAATATTCAAAAATTGGAGGAAGAAACAGTGAATGATTATACCTTAAATACAAAGTGCGTGCAGGCAGGCTATACACCGGGAAATGGAGAACCGCGTCAGATTCCGATCATTCAGTCTACCACATTTAAATATGATACCAGCGAGGACATGGGAAAACTATTTGATCTCGAAGCATCCGGCTATTTCTATACCCGTTTGCAAAATCCGACAAACGACTACGTAGCAGCAAAGATTGCCGAGTTAGAGGGCGGCAGTGCAGCAATGCTGACTTCGTCCGGTCAGGCAGCAAATTTCTTTGCATTATTCAATATTTGCGAGTGTGGAAGCCATATCGTAGCGTCCTCATCCATCTATGGTGGAACATTTAATTTAATTTCAGTAACGCTTGCAAAGATGGGCATTCATGCTACCTTTGTTTCACCGGACTGTACTGAGGAAGAGTTAAATGCAGCGTTCACCGAGGACACCAGAGCAGTATTTGGTGAGACGATTGCAAACCCGGCATTGACAGTTCTTGACATTGAGAAGTTTGCAAAGGCGGCTCATGCACACGGCGTTCCGTTAATTGTGGATAATACGTTTCCAACTCCGGTAAATTGCCGCCCGATTGAGTGGGGTGCTGATATTGTAACACATTCCACCACAAAATACATGGATGGACATGGTGCAGCAGTCGGCGGAGCGATCGTAGATGGCGGTCATTTTGATTGGATGGCACACGCAGACAAATTTCCGGGTCTTTGTACACCGGATGAGTCGTATCATGGAATTACCTATGCCGAGAAGTTTGGCATGGGCGGCGCGTTTATCACAAAGTGTACTTCCCAGCTGATGCGTGATCTTGGCTGTATCCAGTCTCCGCAGAATGCATTTATCTTAAATCTTGGTCTGGAGTCACTTCACGTAAGAATGCCGCGTCATGTCGAGAATGGACAGGCTGTAGCGGAATTTTTACAGGCACAGCCGCAGGTTTCTTATGTCAATTATCCGGGTCTGCCGACAGATAAGTATTATGAAATTGCGAAGAAGTATCTTCCAAATGGCGGATGCGGTGTTGTTTCCTTCGAGTTAAAGGGTGGTCGTGCTGCTGCAGAGACTTTCATGAAGCACTTAAAGCTTGCAGCAATCGAGACACATGTTGCGGATGCGCGTACCTGCTGCTTAAACCCAGCAACATCTACCCATCGCCAGATGAACGATGAGCAGCTTGCAGCGGCTGGTGTTCCGGCAGGACTCGTTCGCATTTCCTGTGGGCTGGAAGATAAGAGGGATTTGATCGCAGATTTGGCACAGGCATTGGCTGCAATCGAATAAAAACAAATAGAGCAGGCAGTGTGCCAAAATACAAATCCGGCTGTCTGGAAATCTGCCTATCAAGATCAGAAGCGAAAAGAATTATCACTGCGCAGGTCGCAAGGACGGGAAGACCGTCCGCGATCTGCTTTTCTATTGTGCCAAACATGCCAAGCTCACGAAGGAGTTCCGTGCCAGATTCTAAAACGGGCTTTCGCTGCTTGGTGCAATATTTCTAATTTGCTGATATAGAACTCTCCTATAACTGATTCGCTAAAATAACAATTACCAGAGACGCAATTCGTACTTGCACAATTTAACACGGTGATTTATAATAGCCTCGTAATCAAGAAATGCAGGGAACGCCAAAGAGCAGAATAAAAACCCAGCGAGTCAGTAGGAAAGGAGAACGCAGTATGAGCAATATCACAAAGAGACACCAGGATAGACAGATGGCAAGAGAGAACAGGATGGAGATGTGTATGTGTTGCTGTTGCTGTCGTTCACAGCATATTCTTAAATAATAGTAAAACCACACAGCCTTTTATTTTTTTATCCATTTTTAAAGTTTCTAAACAAAAACGTTTCCAAAATTATAAACGAATTAACCAAGCGGAAACCATCAAAAAGGCTGATGAAATACGAATACAAACAGAATGAAAAAAGCCTGAAAGCGACAAACAAAGCGTAAAAAACAGAGAAGCTGACCGTCAGGCATAAGTTGAGGAGGAAAACACAATGAGTGGATGCTGCAGTTTTGTACCAGAGGAAGCAAAGAAGGAAGAATATACCGTATATACAGACGAACTGGCAGAGCAGTTTGCAAAGGAAGTCGGTGTAGATCCAAGACCAAATGAAACCTTAGTTGAGATTGATGAGAGAGGCGCATTTATCCGTCAGCCAAATGCATTTATTCAGCCATTCGGTGACAAGCCGGGAGACTTAAAGGCAGAGGCAGGACGCTTCGGAATCTATTGGGCGACCGGATGCAACTGGTCAAACCGTCCGGTCATCGTAAGAGATCTGCTTGGTCTTCAGGATGTGATCTGCGACACAAAGGTAAGCCATTCCGGTCAGACGAATCGCTACGGACATGCATTCGGCGACAAGCCGGGATTTAAAGATCCTCAGACAGGAGCTTACTTTTTAAGTGAGTTCTACAAGAGAGCAAACCCGAATTTCAAGGGAAGAGCGACGACACCGACATTTGTTGACATCAAAGAGAAGAAAGCAGTCAACAATGATTATCACAGATTAACGAATTATATAGAAGTACAGTTCAGACCGTTCCAGCCGAAGGATGCACCGGATCTGTATCCGAAGAAGTTTCGTAAAGAGATTGATGAGTTTAACGACTGGCTGTTCCCGCACATCAACAACAGCCACTACCGCATGGCATTCTGCCAGTCACCGGAGGCATATGATGAAGCTTATGAAGACTTTTATGAATCACTTGACAAATTGGATAAACGTCTGGAAACAAACCGATTCTTATTCGGAGATTACATTACCGACAGCGATGTACGGGCATACGTCACACTGGTTCGCTGGGATGTGGCTTATTTTAAAAACATCGGCCCGGTAAAGAAGCCAATCCGCGATTATAAGAATATCTGGGGCTACTTAAGAGAACTGTATGCGATTCCGGAGTTCCGTCACGGAAGCGATCCGGCAGTATTGGCAGGCAGTCAGAAGAAAAAGCTGGGCGAGGTACTATTCCGCAGCTATAATGACCGCATTCTTTCAAAGGTTGATTTTGAAAAGCTGTGGGCTGATGATGGAGAGAGAAGAAAGTTAAGTAAGACACCGGATGAGAAATTCCTTCGTCACCCGGAGGGAGAGACATATGAGGAGTATGCAAGTGAGATTTCCACTACCATCTGGAACAGTCCAAAGTGGGAAGACCGAAATCCAAAGAATGGAGTTTTAAGTGTTGATGCGTCGATCAATCCGTTGAAGGGACTTCTGTAAATAAAAAACAAATCAAAGCAAAAGAAAACAGAGTATAGAGCTTAGAGGGAGCTCACACGGACATCTGAGAGGAGAACGATTATGAGAAAGACAATAAAGAGAGCAGCAGCATTCGCAGTATCCGCATCATTGGCAGGAGCATTTCCTGTCGCACAGAGCACATTTGCAGCAGATGAAACCGTTTTAAATGTAGCCATTTCCGCTGATCCGTCCAGCCTTGATCCGGCGATTAATATCGGGGATTCCTTGATGTATATTCTTGGTCTGACCGAGGAGAGTTTAACTCGTTACGGCGAGGATCAGCAGATTGTAGATGGTCTGGCAGATGAGATTACACATAATGATGATTATACACAGTGGACGTTTCACTTAAGAGACAGCGCATGGAGCAATGGCGATGAGGTAACAGCCGATGACTGGGTATATGGCATTACAAGACTTCTTGATGGCTCCACAGAGGTTGCATATCCGGATTTCAACTATGAAATTAAAAATGCGAGAGAGCTGTTTAAGGGAGAAGTAGATGCATCCGAACTGGGTGTCACAGCCATTGATGATAAGACCGTTCAGTTTGATCTGGCTTACCCGGTTCCGTATTTTGAAAAGCTGTTGACACATTGCCAGCATTTCGGCATCAATCGCGACTTTGTAGAGTCCATCGGAGGCGATGCAAATTATGGAACAAGCGCAGACACCGTTCTTTCAAACGGACCATACTACGTAGATTCCTGGGAGACTGACAACATTGTTGTATTGAAGAAGAATCCATATTACTGGAATGCAGACAACATTGCGATTGATCAGGTCAATGTATACGTGATTCCGGATGAGGGCGCACAGGTAAATATGTTCATCAACGGCGAGCTTGATATTGTCGATTTCTCTGCACAGCGTCTGTCCACCATTCAGTCAGCGGGATATGAGGCTCTTTCCTATAACAATGGCCGTTCTGCCTACTTAAAGTACAACATGTCAAATGAGTACCTTTCAAACAAGTATATCCGTCAGGCAATTTCGAGTGCGATTGACAGAGAGACACTTGTAAAGGGTGTATTAAAGAATGCATCCACAGCGGCAGACGGATTTGTTCCGCTTGGACTTTCTGGAGGTGATACCACTTTCCGTGATGCCGTTGGTTCTACACTTGAATATACATATGATTCGGATAAGGCAAAGGAACTTCTGGCAAAGGGAACACAGGAGCTTGGAATTGAAGCATCGGATATCAATTTTACAATTCTTACGAGAAATACCGATGAGTTTACTTCTGTGGCAGGTGCATTGCAGCAGCTTCTTCAGGAAGAACTCGGCATCAAGGTAGAGGTAGAGACACTCGATTCGAGTTCTGTAAAGACAAAGACAAAGAGTTATGACTACGATGTAGTTTTGACGAGCTGGGGCGCAGACTTCGATGATGCGACAAACTTCCTTGGCACTTATGAGAATGCACAGGATGCAAACGAGGCACTTTACAGAAGTGAGGAGTTCAATGATGTCTATGTAAAGGCCGTTTATGAGACGGATCAGAATGAGAGAACAAAGGCACTTGGCGAGGCTGAGAAGATTCTTCTGGAAGATGAAGCAGTCACACCATTGTATTACACCGCTCAGTATTATGCAGTATCGGATCGCGTAGATGGCGTAATCAGAAGAAGTGTAGTTCCATATCTGGACACCTACTTTGCAGAGATTAAGTAATAAGAAGAATAATTCAAAGAAATTCGAGAATAAAGTCAAGGAATAAGACCAATTCAAAGAAATTAAGTGAGCAGGCTGTCAGAGGACACTTTGACAGCCGATCACAGTAACAAAAGGAAGGCCAGGTGACAGCCGATGAAAAAGTATATTCTACAGCGTCTTGGAATCGCAGTCATAACCATTTTCGTTGTCATAACGGTTACGTTCTTCTTGATGCACAGCATACCGGGAACACCATTTACGACAGGAAATGACAACATGACAGCAGAGGCTTTGGCAGCGCTGGAATCAAACTACGGTCTGGATAAGCCGTTATGGAAACAGTATCTTGTCTATTTAAATAATATAATCCATGGCAATTTCGGAACCTCCATAACGTATACAAACCGAAGTGTTACAGATATTATAAAGACTGCGTTCCCGGTATCGCTTGATCTTGGTTTACGGGCACTTACATTTGCGGCAGTTACCGGAATTTTACTGGGTGTCGGTGCTGCACTTCACCACAACAAAAAGCTGGATCGCTTTTCAACGATTGTTGCGATTGTTGGAATTTCCGTACCGAGCTTTGTGCTGGGAACCTTGATGCAGTGTGTGTTTGGACTGTGGCTTTCCTCATGGATTAAAAATGTATTTCACACTTCATGGCAGATGTTTCCAATTTCAAGATGGGAGAGCTTTCGATATACGATTTTGCCGACGATCACATTAGGACTAGGTTCCATTGCAACGATCACGCGGCTGATGCGTTCGTCTATGCTCGATGTGATCGGACAGGATTATGTCAAGACTGCAAAGAGCAAGGGCATTTCCAATTCTGCAATCATCTGGAAGCATGAAGTGCGAAACGCAATGATGCCGGTTGTCACCGTGCTTGGAAGAATGGTCGGTACGATCTGTACGGGTTCCTTTGTTATTGAAAATTTGTTCGCCATTCCGGGACTTGGAAAGTATTATGTAAACAGCGTAACCGCAAGAGATTACACACTTACGATGGGACTTACCATTTTTTATTCGATTTTCGTAGTTTTAAGTATGCTTGCAGTTGATATTCTCTACTGTGTGATTGATCCGAGAGTACGCCTGTCAGGAAAAAGATAAACTGAATTATGGAATTGCAAATAATCGGATGATCTGAACAGTAAAATCAAAATCATAGAAATCACTGAAATCGCAGAAATGAGAATGTTCTATTAAAATAGAAAGGCAAACCATATGGAAGAAGCATTTGTAAAAGATTTTACGAGAGTCCCGAAAGACGTAAAGGCAAGCCAGCGTATCAACCGAGTGTCACTGACCTATGCGCAGGGTGTTATCCGAACACTGAAGCAGAATAAAGCGGCAATGATTTCGCTTGGATTTATCATTTTCATTATTCTCGTTGCAATATTTGGACCGATTGTGCTTCCGAATTATCAGAAGGCAGATTTGATGCACACGCTTGAGGCACCAGGCGGCGGTCACTGGTTTGGAACAGACGATCTTGGACGCGATGTACTGACTCGTCTTGTACGAGGAACCAGAATCTCACTGATCATCGGCTTTGTGGCCGAGACGATAAATCTGGTTGTTGGTATTATCTATGGCGGAATCGCCGGATATATGGGCGGAAAGGTCGACATGATTATGATGCGTATCATTGATGTGATTATGTCCATTCCGCAGATGATCATTATGATCTTATTGCTGACCGTATTAAATGGAAGTGTGGGAACACTGCTGATTGCACTTTGCATCACAGGATGGACCGGACTGGCAAGACTTGTCAGAGGACAGGTGTTGTCACTTCGCGAGAATGAATATGCACAGGCAGCCCAGGTACTGGGCGCAAGCAAATGGCGCATACTGCAGACACATTTGATTCCCAATACCATCGGACCGATTTTAGTCAACTATACAATGAGCGTTCCGGGCGCAATCGGAGCTGAGGCTTATTTAAGCTACCTGGGACTTGGAATTGCCATTCCGGAAGCCAGCTGGGGCAATCTTCTTCAGCTTGGTTCCAGTCAGTTTCCGGGTTCTTTGTGGTTGTTCTTCACACCGGCAATCGTGTTTGCACTGACGATGCTCGCATTTAATCTTCTGGGAGATGGTCTTCGCGATGCACTGGACCCGCAGATGCGCAAATGATCATGTAAGGGCTTTGCAGGTGTACAGGACTTTAAGAGCAAGCATCTGCGATGCCATGCCGTAAAGAGAAACAGTCAGGTTTGGCTTGCAGAGTGTCTGCAGAGTGTCTGTCATGATACGAAAAGAAGTCACGGTAAGTAAGAAGCGGAAAGGATGGAAGCAATGTTAGAGATAAAAGATTTGAGGGTATCCTTTCATACCTATTCAGGTGAGGTTCAGGCCGTAAGAGGTGTGAATTTGAAGCTGGGTGAGGAAGATACACTGGCGATTGTCGGTGAGTCCGGCTGTGGAAAATCGGTAACGGCGCAGAGCATTCTGAGGCTTCACAATCCGGAGATTACCGAGTTTAAGAGCGGTGAAATTCTCGCAGATGGTGTCGATATATTAAAGCTTTCTGAAAAGGAAATGCAAAAAATTCGCGGAAATAAGATCGGCATGATCTTTCAGGAGCCGATGACCGCGCTGAATCCGACAATGACGATCGGAAGTCAGATTATGGAGGTTCTCAGACGTCACGAAACTGACGCAGATGGAAAGAAAATCTCGAAGGACGCAGCAAAGAAGCGTGCAATTGAACTGCTTCGCATGGTAAAGCTGCCAAATCCGGAGCGACGTGTTGATCAGTTTCCGCATGAGTTTTCCGGTGGTCAGTTACAGCGTGTCGTCATTGCCATGGCAATGGCATGTTCCCCCAAGGTGCTGATCGCGGATGAGCCGACGACTGCGCTCGATGTTACGGTACAGGCGCAGATTCTTGATCTGATGAAGGAAATGCAAAAGACCAGAAATATATCGATTATTATCATCACACATGACCTCGGTGTTGTCGCAAATATTGCAAAACATGTTGCTGTTATGTATGGCGGAATGGTTGTCGAGAGCGGAACGGTTATGGATATTTTCTATCGTTCCAAGCACCCGTATACGTGGGGGCTATTGGATTCCGTTTCCAGAAAGAATAAGAAAAAGGGCAGAACGCTTGTCTCGATCGAGGGAACACCGCCGGATCTGGTAAAGCCGCCGAAGGGATGTCCGTTTGCAGACCGCTGCGAGTACGCAATGCAGATTTGCAAGGATCATCTTCCACCGCAAACCGATATTTCGGAAAGTCATTGCTGCCGCTGCTGGTTAAATGATCCGGATTGTCCGGTAAGACCGGAGCGCAGTTTGTCATAAAAATGATATGATAGATATGATACCAGGTTCAAAAGGTCAGAAAGCCGATGCAAGCAATTTTGCAAGGCTTTGAATCGTTATAAATTGGCAAAAGCCAAGAACTAGAAAAAAGAAGAAAGGCAGGACGGCGCGATGGAAAGTGGAGAAATTTTATTTGATATCCGTCATTTAAAGAAAAGCTTTCAGGTGGCTGACGGAGAACTCAAGGCAGTCAATGATGTCACTTTTCAGATCAAAAAGGGTGAGATTTTTGGTTTGGTAGGAGAGTCGGGCTGTGGAAAAAGTACACTCGGACGCACGCTTGTCCGCCTTTATAAGCCGACCGGCGGTGAAGCACTCTATAAGGGGAAGGACATTGACAAGCTGAAACGAAAGGAAGCAAAGGCATATACCAGAGAGGTGCAGATGATCTTCCAGCAGCCATATGCTTCTCTTGATCCGCGTATGACGATTGGAGACATTATCAAGGAAGGCATGAAGATCCATCACATGGGCAGCAAGGAGGAGATGGATGCGCGCATGTATGAGCTGATGGATCTGGTTGGAATGAATCCGGAGCATGCGAGACGTTTTCCATATGAATTTTCCGGCGGTCAGCGTCAGAGAGCAGGAATTGCCCGTGCACTTGCTGTGAATCCGGAGTTTATTGTCTGTGATGAGCCGATTTCTGCACTGGATGTCTCGATTCAGGCACAGATTATCAATCTTCTTAAGCGTCTGCAGGGTGAGCTTGGTCTGACACTTTTATTTATTGCACATGATCTGTCGATGGTTCGCTACATTTCGGATCGTGTGGGTGTTATGTATCTGGGGTCTATGGTGGAGATTGCAGAAGCAGAGGAGCTTTATGTCAATCCGCTTCATCCGTATACGCAGGCACTCATTTCGGCAGCACCGACACCGGATCCGCTTGAAGAAAATGTCCGAGAGCGCATTGTCTTAGAGGGAGATGTGCCAAGTCCGATTGACTGCCCAAAGGGATGTCCATTTGCAGGAAGATGTCGGTTTGCAACGGAAACGTGCAAAAATGAAAAGCCTAAGCTAAAAGAGTTTCCGGGTGGCCATTTGGTTGCCTGCCACAGAGCAGAGGAACTTCACGGTGCAGGCGGAATGCTGTAAATCAGACAGATAGAAAAGGCATGGAGGAAAAGTGATTATGGAAATTTATCGTATTACAAAGGGAGCACCACAGTGGCTGTACAAAGCATATGATTATATTCGCACGGATGCATTCTGCTTTGGACAGAACATCCCGATTGAGATTGAGTTTGGAAACGAGACTCCGGAGGATGAGTTAGAGGCTGTTATTCTCATGGAAGATCATAAGCCGATTGCCGGATGCCGGCTGGTTTATCCGATGGAGAAAGTAGGAAAGATTGAGCGCGTCTGCGTCGTGCGCGAGAAGCAAAAGGGCGGATATGGACGTGTCCTTATAGAGGAGGCAGAGAAGTGGCTTCTTGAAAACGGAGTGAATCATATCGTAATCAATAGTCAGGATCGTGCGGCAGGCTTTTATAATAAGCTTGGTTATGTGACAAACCCGGATGTCAGCCCGTCTGTATATGAGGTACACAGGGATGAGCCAAAGAAGGAGGAAACAGAGCAAAAAGAAGAGAATCTGCCAAAGATAGATCTTGGATTTACTTGTGTGCTTGTCGAAAAATATGTATAAGATACCAGGGTCAAAAGGTCAGAAAGCCGATGCAAGCTTGCTTGCAAGAGGATTTTTGACCTCTTGACCCGCCAAAAACATGAGTAAGTAGCCATTTTCCGAAGGAAAATGAGCAAATTACGAATGTTTTTGAAGATTGCGAGAGTGCAAAGCACGTAGCAATCTGGTACCAAAGACCAACATCATGTATAATTATTCAGAGTCTCGTATGGAGAAGGAATAGTTACAATAGGTAAAAATGTCTCCCGAAGCAGATCGGGGGACATTTTTGCGGGAAGGAAGCTGGATATGGCGATAAAAAACGAAGAAATATTTGAAGTATTTGAAAAATTAGTGTCGATTGATTCACCATCCTTACAGGAGCGAAAGATGGCAGACCATGTAAAGGCACTGTTTGCAGGGATTGGTGTAACTTTAGAGGAAGATACCTCGCAGTCCATCACGGGTTCAAATGCGGGAAATCTGTTTGGAAGAGTAGAGGGAACATCGGGTACGCCAGTCCTTTTTGCGGCACATATGGATACCGTGAATCCGGCACTTGGAAAGAGAGCGATTCTTCATGAGGACGGGACTGTGACGAGTGATGGCACAACTGTACTTGGTGCAGATGATCTGTCTGGTGTGACTGCGATCTATGAGGCTGTAAAATATATTAAGGAAAATAAGCTTACACATCGTCCGATTGAGATTCTGATTACTGTCGCAGAGGAACTTTATTGCAAAGGAGCAAATACATTTGACTACAGCAAGATAATGGCAAAAGAAGCCTACGTACTCGATCTGAGCGGTCCGATTGGAACGGCTGCATATGCAGCGCCGACACTTGTTTCCTTTGAGGCAATAATCAATGGAAAGGCTGCACATGCAGGATTTCATCCGGAGGACGGAATTAACAGTATTCTTGCCGCAGCAAAGGCGGTTGCAGTACTGCCGCAGGGACATATTGATGAGGTTACCACCGCAAATATTGGTATTATCTCAGGTGGAAGCGGAACCAATATTGTTTCGGAAAGCTGCCGCATCAGCGGTGAAATCCGAAGCTTAAGTCACGAGAAAGCATTGCAGGTTTTGAAGGAATATCATGAGACGTTTCAGAGAGAGGCAGAGAATGCAGGTGCTTACCTTGCATGGGAGGAAATACTGAATATTCAGGCATATGAGACAAGCTTGGACAGCAATGCAGCAAAGCGTTACATAGAGGCGGTTGAAAAGCAAAAGCTCATTCCAGTATTTGAAAAGACCTTCGGCGGCAGCGATAATAACGTATTTGCACAGCATGGAATTGAAGGTCTTGTTATCGCGACTTCCATGAATCAGGTACACAGCTGCAGAGAATATGCGAATCTCTTTGAGATTGCACAGGTGACGCAGGTTTTAATTGAGTTAAGCAAAAGTAAATGAAAAATATTATCAATAGCTGTTTTCAAACGTGTCATGAGTTGCTATAATGGCTTTTGAAATTGACATAAAAGTCATACATAGTAAAGGAAGTGACATGAAATGACACTAAAAGATCTTGAGATAGGAAAGACAGCTGTTGTTACTGCTGTTGGAGGAGAAGGCGCGCTTCGGCAGCATTTCCTCGATATGGGTGTAATCCCCGGCGTGTCGGTGACTGTAGTAAAGCTGGCACCGATGGGCGACCCAATGGAACTGAGAATCCACGGCTATGAACTGACGCTTCGTCTGGCAGATGCAGAGGAGATTCTGATTGATGAAACCTCTGTCAGAAAAGCCGGCAGTAAGAAAGAAAAGTCAGAAAATGTAGCGAAAACCGAGCATCCGGGTCTTGGCGAGGGGGGACGCTATCACCAGAAGGAACACGAGCATCCGCTTCCAAAGGGAACGGTGCTGACGTTTGCTCTTGCAGGAAACCAGAACTGTGGAAAGACTACGCTGTTTAACCAGCTGACAGGCTCAAATCAGCATGTCGGAAATTTCCCCGGCGTGACGGTTGACAGTAAAAATGGTCAGATACGAAACCATCCGGATACACTGGTGACGGATCTTCCGGGAATTTATTCCATGTCTCCGTACAGCAGCGAGGAGATCGTAACAAGAGAGTTTATCATTAAGCAAAAGCCGACCGGCATTATCAACATCGTAGATGCTACGAATATCGAGCGAAACCTCTACCTGACAATGCAGCTCCTTGAACTGGATGTGCCGATGGTGTTAGCATTAAACATGATGGATGAAATGCGCGGAAATGGAGGATCGGTTCGTATCAATGAATTGGAGTCGATGCTTGGCATTCCGGTAGTTCCGATCTCGGCGGCAAAAAATGAGGGTATCACCGAACTCATTAACCATGCGATTCATATTGCGCAGTATCAGGAAAAGCCGGGGCGGCAGGATTTTTGTGATGAGCAGAGTCACGGAGGAGCCGTTCACAGATGCCTTCACGCAATTATGCATCTGATCGAGGATCATGCTGAGCGAGCAGGTATTCCGGTTCGGTTTGCGGCGAGCAAGCTGGTCGAGGGTGACAAGCTCGTGGAGCAGGCATTAAATCTAGAGCAAAATGAGAAAGAGATGATCGAGCACATTATTGTGCAGATGGAAGAAGAACGTGGGCTTGACCGCGCCGCAGCCATCGCAGATATGCGTTTTGCCTTCATCCAAAAACTGTGCGACAAAACAGTGGTAAAGCCAGGCGAGAGTAAGGAGCACGAACGAAGCCGAAAAATTGATTTGGTTTTGACAGGACGTTATACAGCACTTCCGATGTTTGCAGGAATTATGGCACTTGTATTCTGGCTGACATTTGGTGTGATTGGCGCAGGTCTTCAAAGTCTGATGGAGATTGGAATCGATTGGCTGACGCAAAAGGCAGATGCAGCAATGACATTCTGGAAGGTCAACGATGTGCTGCATTCGCTTGTGATTGACGGTATTTTTAATGGTGTCGGAAGTGTATTGAGCTTTTTGCCGATTATTGTGACGCTGTTTTTCTTCTTATCTATATTGGAGGATAGCGGTTATATGGCGAGAGTCGCATTTGTCATGGACAAGCCGCTTCGTAAGATTGGCCTTTCGGGACGAAGTATCGTGCCGATGTTAGTGGGCTTTGGCTGTACTGTGCCGGGGGTCATGGCGACGAGAACACTTCCGTCTGCGCGCGACCGTAAGATGACAATCATGCTGACACCGTTTATGAGCTGTACTGCGAAACTTCCAATTTACGGATTTTTCACGGCAGCATTTTTCCCGAAGCAAAGCGGACTGATCATGGTTGGACTTTATTTTCTGGGAATTGCGATGGGTATTTTAACAGCAGTGATCTCACGAAAAACAATGTTTCATGGTGAGGCGGTTCCGTTTGTTATGGAGCTTCCGAATTATCGTTTGCCAGGTGCAAAAAATGTGATTCAGCTGCTCTGGGATAAGGCAAAGGATTTTCTGCAGCGTGCTTTCACAATCATTTTTATGGCATCACTGATCATCTGGTTTTTACAGACATTTGATCTGCATCTGGCGATGGTAGCCGATTCAAAGGACAGCATTTTGGCGGCAGCGGCAGGACTACTTGCTCCAATCTTTGCCCCGCTTGGCTTTGGTGACTGGCGTATTTGCACGTCACTGATTGCAGGCTTTATGGCAAAGGAGAGCGTCGTTTCCACACTTTCTGTATTATTTGGAAGCACAGGTGCATTGATGCAAGTTTTGTCTCCACTCTCAGCGGCTTCTTTACTAGTATTTTGCTTGCTGTATACGCCATGTGTGGCAGCCATTTCTTCCATTAAGAGAGAACTGGGAAGCAAGTGGGCAGCCGGTATTGTACTGTTTCAGTGTGTAATAGCGTGGGCGGCAGCATTTGTGGTTCATTTGATTGGGCTGTTGATTTTGGCACTTTAAATCGTAGTCTGAATGGAAATGAGGCAGGGAAAAACGTCCTGCCTCATTTTTGTTCGCTAATTATTCGCCCAAGGAAAGATAATAGTAAGCGTGTTGTCAGAATCGTTTGAACCTGAAGCAGAGGCTTGTGATTCTGTGGACGTTTCATCTGCTACATGGGTCTCTGGCTGGTTTGCCGAATCACTTTGAGTATTTGTCTCGGATTGAACGGTTGCTTCTATCTGACGTTTACTTTCGGTCTGGTCAACAGTCTTTGCCTGATCTTCGCTCTCAGTCTGCTCATCTGTTTCGACTTCTTCATTCGTTTCAAGCTGACTTTCTGTGACTGGCTGAATCTCAGTGGCCTGCTGTGTCTGCCCAAGAGCCGGGTCAAAATAATTGTAAATCTGCCCGGAAACCATGCCGCCTCTTGCTGCCGCCATTTCGCTGACGGTGACGAGTTCATAGCCGGCGGCAACGAGTTCCGGGATAATAATTTGGGATGCCTGTGCAGAGGATTCTTCCATGTCGTGCATTAGAACAATTGCACCATCTTTCACTTGACTTCTGATTGTGTCACAGGTTGTTGCCACATCGTGATGCTGCCAATCGACAGTATCTATACTCCACAGAATCAATGGATAGCCTTCATCTACGGCTGCAACATTGGCACAGGATACGTCATCCGTTGCACCTGTCGGCGGTCGCATAATGCACGGACGATTGCCGGTAATCATCTGTACATAAGAACTGGTACTGCTGATTTCCTGATCAGTTACCTGCGCATCCATGTTCGTAATTTTGTAATGATTATAGGTATGGTTTCCAATTTCTGAACCGGAATTTTCAATATTCTGAATAATATCGGCACACTGATCCACATTTCGTCCCAGGACGAAAAAGGTCGCGTAAGCACCATTCGCAGTCAATGTATCCAGAATAACCTGAGTATTTTTCGTGGAAGGACCGTCATCGTAGGTTAATGCGACCATCGGTTTTGTGGCATCGACTGTGTGACGAAGTTTTCCTTGTGACGTAAAATCATATACGAGATCACCAATACGATGACACCCAACATAGAGATGACCATTTTCATCAGCCTTTCCAATGCTTCCGTCTGAAAAAGAAAAATCACCTGTTACGGCCTTTCCGTCTTCTCCAAAGTAATAGTAATAGCCATCCTCGCACTTCATAACAGTACATAGATATTGTTTGCCATCGTCAGTAAAGCAATATTTGTCTCCATTCTCATCTGTGTAACTTCCGGTACGCATGTCACCCTCATCCGTGAAAAGGTAACGAAAACCGTCAATCATCTGATAGCCAGTCAATAAGTATCCATTCTCACAATATCCAACCGTGCCATCGTCATCCGTCAGCCAGCCTTCAACTGGATTTCCATCGGCATCCTCACGATACAGAGTCTGAAGATCAACCGATTCGGATTCTATTTCACTATTTGTTTCAGCATCAGTATCCTCATTTGAATTTGCTTCAGTTGACTGATTTTCAGCGAAGCCATCCGAAGCATGTTCTGCTGCATTGTCTGACGGTACTTTTTTTCCACAGGCACTTAGGGGAATCATGGCAGAGAGCATCAGACACAATACACTCTTTTTGAAAATTTGATTTCCTGCATCCTTTGTATAGCACATTTGATTTCCTCCATTATTTGGCCGGACAGTACTTGATTTCAAGTGATTTTATGCTAGAATAAAACTAGTGAAAACCGAATATCATCCAGGCATCTTGCCACAGTATAGCACGTATAAAGTGTGGTATGCAAGAAGAATCTTTTTTACCAAATATCGCGTTTTGCAGCAAGATGAGCCGCAAAAATACAGAAAAGTGACAATTAGTATGAGACGATTAATGCAAAAAACAGAATCAATAGATTCGATGAAAATGACAGATTCAGCAAAAATTGTGAGATCAACGAAAACAGCAAAATCGGCGAAGACAACAAGATCAACAAAGTCAAAATTTCTTGCTATCGGATTTTTGATTCTTCTGTTTTTGTATGCAATAATATGGATCGTTTTGCAGCTGAATCTCTTTATGCCGCTGAAAGAAGAACGAAATGCATATGCCAAGACTTATGCAGATCGTATTACCCAGTCGATTGACAGCGAGAAGCAGATTTATGAAAAGATGGCACAAAATTTATGCTATAGCACTGTTTTTGCGGAAGAATTGACGGGAAAAAATCTGACTCCGATTGCAAAGTGGGAGCGGATTAAAAGTATCCAGACTATGTTTCAAAATAATATGGCAATCATGTATCCGATTCAGAATATTACTGTCTATGTGCAGGGAAGCGAACTGTGGAGTGATGGAAGATATGTGATTACAGATGAATTTGACGAGGATTATCTGAATACCGGCTTTTTATGGACACGGGAAATCACGAATGCCGATTCATCAGGATTTCAGGTGTTGTGTCTCTACAAAAAAGTGCTTGGACTGGGGAAGGAAGTTCAGGCATACATACGAATTGAGGTGGATGGGCAGAAAGCATTTGGCAGTTATATGCAGTCTGATCAGGATACGGATATGAGAGCTTACCTGACGGATGAAGATGGAAAGATTCTGGCTACTTCGCAGGCAGACCATGCCGATGAGTATCTTCAGGATCAGGAAGGAATAATTCTTCCAAAAGATCAGTTGGGAAAGTTCACAACGAAAAATGGAGAAGTTTTGATTGTGCAGGACGCGGGTTCTGATTGGTACACAGCTGTGTTTCTTTCGGCAGAATATACCGATGGAAAAATGAAAACGACCTATATGCTGATTGGTGGAATTATGGTTGCAATTGCCGTGATCACGGGTGTGATGATGGGCAGCTTTTTGGAACGTATTTTTGTTAGAATCAATGAATTGTCCAACCGAATGTCACGCATATGGGATGAAAAAGATCTCATTGAAATACGCGGCGAGTGTGATGAAGTGCAACGACTGGAAAAACAGTATAACAAAATGATTCAGCGTTTGGACAGTACTGTGGAAGAGATGGCAAAGGTTCGGACACAAAAGCAGCAGTTTGAGATTCAGGCGCTTGAATCTCAGATCAATCCGCATTTCCTTTATAATACATTAGGGATGATGCGTTGGGAAGCGTTGGATGCGGAGAGTGACAGTCTGGTGTCCATGATTGACAATTTGGCTGTCTTCTACCGACTGTCACAGAATGGCGGAAAAGGAATCATCTCGTTAAAGGATGAGCTGACGCTGATTGATGCATACCTTACACTTCAGCAGGAGCGCTATGGACATTGCGTGGAAGTAGAAAAAACGATTGATGAAAAGCTATTGGGTTGGAAAATTCCAAAAATGATTTTGCAGCCGCTTGTGGAAAATGTATGGCTGCACGGCGATATTACACTTCCCGGTCATCAGCATATGTGGATCGAGGTTTCATTCACACAAGATGAGAAATTGTGCATCTGTGTGAGAGACAATGGTTCGGGTATGGATGAAGCGCGCTTGCAGCAGGTTGAGCAGGGAGAGATCGAAGAGGGGCATGGCATTGGCATCTCTTATATCAAAAATATTCTTCAATATTATTATAAAGATCAATATCAATATGAAATTGAGAGCAAAAAGGGAGAAGGAACCTGTGTGACAATTTTCATTCCAGAAAGTTTGTAAAGAAGGAGGGGAGAGAATGTGAACGAGAAAATGACAGAAAAGCCCGCCGCTTTGCTAAAAGCGATTGTAATCGATGATGAGATCGTAATGGTAAACGGCCTCATCCGTCATGTAAAATGGGAAAAATATGGATTTGAGCGAGCCATTGGATGCAACCGTCCCACTCAGGCATTGGAACTAATTCAAAAAGAACCCTTTGATTTGATTATTACAGATATCCGAATGCCAGAGCTTTCTGGCTTAGAGCTGATTGCAAAGTTAAGAGAGGCAGCTGTAAAATCAGAGATTGTCATTATCAGCGGCTACGGTGAATTTGAGTATGCGCAGGAGGCGATTCGGCTAGGAGGCGTGAAAGCCTATCTGCTAAAACCTGTAAAGCCGGAGGATGTGGAGCACATTCTTGAAGAAATTTGGCAGACGCATACAGATCCGCAAAAGCAATTGATTGAAGACGTCCTTAGCCAATTTGGGCATCTAAAGGGATCCGAGCAGCATCCTACTGTGAAGAAAATCCTACGTTATGTGACTGAATATTACAAGGAGGAGCTTACCGTAAACAGCATTGCAGAGACCTTTGCCGTTAATGCAAGTTATTTGAGTTCTCTTTTCAAAAAAGAAACCGGAATGGGACTAAACACTTATATCCAAGGGGTGCGCATCCTGTCAGCAAAGAAATTGCTTGAGCGTACCGATCTTCGGATCAATGAAGTGGCATGGCAGGTTGGATTTGCCAATCCTGGGTATTTTACCGAACAATTTAAGAATGTGACGGGGAAAGCACCGTCAGAAGTGAGAAAGGAGCTGCCGTAAAGGCGGCTCTTTTTGTGATATATGCAAGAAATGTTGAAGGAATCTAAGATTTGACCCGTTGAGAGAAAAAAGGAAAACAGATACAATAAAACCATCAAGAACAGATGGGAGAGAGCAGCAATGAAAAAGATGCTTGAAAATGTCAGAGTTCCAGCATCTGCAAGATGTGAGGACAGTCTGGCGGTGTTGTGGGATAAGCCATCCTACGCAAATGACCGAATCAAAGAATACAAAGTTTTTGTGAATGGCATCTGCATTGGAGGCACGAAGGCAACTGATTACACGATTGAAGGGCTAGAGCCGCTTACGGAGTATGAAATTTTTGTCCAGTCGATCAATAAAAATGGTACGATTGGTGCAACTAGCAAGCGAATACTGGCAATGACAAAGAAAAAAGCGGCGCGATATAACATTGAGTCATATGGCGCAAAACCGGATGCCAAAACGTTAAATACAAATGCAATCCAACAAGCGATTGACGCATGTGAGCCGGGTGGGATGGTTGTCATTCCAAAAGGCGTATTTAAAAGTGGTGCGATCTATTTAAAGAGCAATATGACATTGTACTTAGAGGAAGGAGCGGTGCTGCTTGGCAGTGAAAATCCAGATGATTATCCGGTGGAGCTGTATCGCTGTGAGGGCAATGAGGTATTAAATTATGCGAGTCTGATCAATCCGTGTCATCCGCAGGATTATCTTGGGCGATACGACAAAGCGCATGAGCGAGAGATCGTTGAGACTGGCGGCTATGTTCCGGGGGCGTCTCGACTGCATGATATCACAATCGAGGGAAAAGGTACGATTGATGCAAACGGAATGGCGCTGATGAAGGCTGAATTTGCACAGAAGAAAGCAAGACGAGGAAGAGCAATTTCACTTCGCAATGTGGATCGAGTCTACCTAAAGGGAATTACGGTACGTCAGTCCCCGGCATGGTGCATTCACCTGTCCTATTGCAGTGACTTAGACATCAATGGAATTGAAGTACATACCAGATACGATGAGAATGGAAAGCTCTATGGAATCGTAAATTGTGATGGAATCAATCCGGATTCCTGTGAGAATGTCAATATTTACAACTGTCTGATTTGCAGCGGAGATGATTCGATTGCACTCAAATCGGGCTGGAATGAGGAAGGAAGAGAGGTCGGAATTCCGACGCAAAATGTGCGGATCACAAATTGCCGATTTAAAGGTGGATTTGGTGTGGCAGTCGGAAGTGAGATGGCAGGTGGCATCCGAAATGTGCTGGTGCAGGACTGCGAATTTGAAAACACCTACAGTGTGACCAGTATAAAGGCACCGAGAGGTCGTGGCGGCGTGATCGAAAATATCCGCTACGAAGACATTTCATTTTCCTATGAGAGCACAGAGCATACCGATTGCAGATGGTTTCGCGGCGCAATCTACGTCGATCAGTTTTACAGCTACGATGTGAAGGATGAAGATCTTATATGGCCGGTGGATGAGACCACGCCGAAGATCAAAAATCTCGTTTTTCGCAATATCCGTTTAAAGACGATTGCAGGACATGCGATTTATCTTGCAGGACTGCCGGAGGCACCGGTAGAAAATGTATTTTTGGATTGCATTCAGGCAGAGGGAAAAACTGGGCTGTATGCGGAAAATATCAATGGACTGAATATGCGAATCGTAAACGTGAAGGCAGAAGAGGGAGAAAATTATCAGTTCCATCGGGTAAACGGAAACACATTTTCAGCAAAGAAATTTGACTAAAAGAGAGACGAAAGGAGGCATTTGATATGAGGGCAGAGTTAAAGAAAATGAAGCCATACCGCTGGCAGTATTTTATGATATCGCTCGGTGTGATCTGCCTGATCCTGTTTAATTACATTCCTATTCTCGGACTACAGATTGCATTTAAGGATTTTAAGATTGGCAGTTCGATATGGAATGGCGAATGGGTCGGATTTAAAAATTTCTGGTTTTTAAGGGATAGTCAGTTCTGGAAGGTAATGAAGAATACGGTGCGTCTGACGATGACAAAATTTGTATTCAGCTTTCCGGCACCAATCATCTTAGCGCTTTTGATCAATGAGATTCAAAACCTGCGATTCAAGAAGATTGTACAGTCGATCACCTACATTCCACACTTTATTTCATGGGTTGTAATCGTGTATATGCTTGATTCCTTTTTATCACCGTATTCCGGTCTTTTAAACGAAGCCATTACGGCAACCGGTGGACGTGCTATTTATTTCATGGGTGATAAAAGGTGGTTTGTTCCACTATTTGTAATTGCCAGTATCTGGAAGGAAGTCGGTTGGGGAACCATCGTCTATCTGGCAGCCTTATCGGGAATCAATCAGGAATTGTATGAGGCGGCTACCATTGATGGAGCAGGAAAGCTTGCTCAGACGCGCTACATTACACTTCCGTGTCTGATGCCAACCATCAGCATGTTGTTTATTCTGGCACTTCCTGGTATTTTAAGTGCAGGTGTAGATGCCGTTTATCCGCTGATGAACAGTGCAAATATGGATGTGGCAGCAGTGCTTGATATCTATATTCTTCAAAACGGTTTGGAACGTGGACAGTACAGCTTTTCGACCGCGGTAGGAATGATCTCATCCATTTTCAGTCTGGTACTTGTATTGATCTCAAATGCAGTTTTAAAGAAAACGACAGGGGAGGGAATCTGGTGAAACGATACGTTGGAAGCAAAATCAAAAAAAGCAGAGGCGAGCGAATCTTTCAGGTATGCAACACGATTTTCATGCTGTTTCTCTGTGTGATTATGTTCTATCCTCTGTACTACATTGTTATTTATTCTTTTAATCAGGGAGCGGATTCAATGAAGGGCGGTTTGTGGCTCTTCCCGAGAATTCTGACATTGTTCAATTATGAATATGTCCTCGGAAATGGTGTCATTCAAAAGGCATATGTGATTACCATCGCAAGAACAGTAATCGGAACCTTCATTGGAATGACGGTGACAGGACTGACGGCATATGGAATGTCATTTCGCAACCTGCCGCACAGAAATGTGTTACTCGTTGTCATGCTAATTCCGATGCTGTTTGGCGGCGGATTGATTCCTTATTATATTCAGCTGTCCAACCTGAAGTTAGTAAATACGTTCTGGGTATTTGTAATCCCAGGAATGATGAACATTTGGAACATGTTTGTCATGATGAAATCCTTTATGGGAATGCCGGAAAGCTTGCGTGAAGCCGCACTTTTGGATGGTGCAGGTGAGTGGACGATTCTTTTTAAAATCGTACTTCCGCTTTCAAAAGCAACATTGGCGGCAATTGCACTGTTTACAGCAGTTGGTCATTGGAATGACTGGTACACTGGCGCATTCTATGTAAATAAAAGTACACTGATGCCACTTCAGACCTACTTGCAGAGACTCTTTACCGCACAGGATTTGTCCTCACTGTCAGCGAACAGTGCAGTGGCAGCGGAGGCCGCAGCAAGAGAACCGCGTCTGGCATCCATGACAATTACCTCTGTAAAAATGGCAGCAGTTGTAATCGGAACACTTCCGATTCTGTGTATCTATCCATTTATTCAGAAGTATTTCGTAAAGGGTGTTATGGTTGGATCGGTAAAGGGATGACGGGAAAAAAGATTGATCACAACAGGTCAATAGAAAAATGTGTAAAACAAAAATGCGTAAGCGATTAACAGTAAAAGTTATAAAAAACTAACATAAAAAATGGAGGAAGACAACATGAGAAAGAACAAGAAAGCATCAGCCTTATTGGCGGCAGCAATGGCAGTGTCCACACTTGCAGGGACTAATGTATTTGCAGATGAAGCAGCCCAGATCGAAAAGGTCAGCGATCTGTATGTGAGCGAGGAGGAAGGTGGAAAGACCGATGAGCAGTTTACCATCTGGGTAGGAAAGACCTCATCGGCAGCAGACGACACGATCACACAGCAGGTCATGAGAGATTATCTGGGAATTGATTATAAGTGTGAATTCATGCAGAGCAGTGATGTGTTTACGACCGTGAATCTGCGCTTGAGCAGCGGAAGCGAGTTGCCGGATATGATGGTATTTCCAGCAAATCAGCAGGTTGAGCAGGCACTGGTATCCGCAGATCGTGTAATGGCACTTGATGATGTATATGCAAGTGATTCGCTAACAAATATTGCGGGAATTGACGAGCGTATTGTAGAGCTTCTTCGCAATGCTGATGGAAATATCTATGCACTGCCGGGATGGTATGATTCCAATCTGGATGATCCGTGGGCAGGCTGGACGACTGATGCGTGGTATATCAATACCCAGATGATGGAAGACGCAGGCGTTACCGAGGAAGACATCAGTACGATTGAAGGAATGGAGGATGCTCTTCGCAAGTTTGCAGAACTCAAAGACAGCAACGGAAAATCCATTATTCCGCTTTCGATGAAGGGTGTTACCTGGCAGCTGAAAATTATTATTGCAACCTTTGGCGTGGATGTAGTAGACAGCGTAAGTGGTTTCCCGTGTGTAATGGATGTGGATGGAGAGTTTGTACATCTGTATGATAATGAGAACTATAAGAAGGCATTTGAGTGGATGAGCAAGATGTACCGCGAAGGTCTGATTGATATGGAAGCACCGACCATGCAGTCAGAGCGTCTGAAAGAAAAGGTAAAGAATGGTCAGATCGCAGCGTGGGTTCCAGACGCATGGAGTGGAGATCCATATGCAATTGATTTTGATAGTGGAGAAACCTTAGACAGCATCCGTCTTAAATATCAGCCATTCCAGTCTCCGGCGGTGGAAGGTGTGACAAAGGGTGTAACCCAGAGTGTCAATCCATATCCGCAGTACCGCGTTTATATCAACAAGGATACTGAGCATTTGAATGCAGTGCTGAACTTCTTAAACTGGTGTGCAGATCCGAATCCAGTTCGCCAGCAGGAAGTAAACGATGGACCGGAAAATGTAAATTGGCATTTCACTGATGATACAAGAACAACATGGGAATACACACCAGAGTATGAGGAAGCACGCGAGACGAAGATCACTGGAACACCAGAGCTTTGGTGGCTGTCCAACTACAGCAAGGAATGGTATCCATGGTGGAATCAGAAATCTACCGATGAGCGTTATAATGATCCAGATAGACCAACAACTTCAAAGGCTTGTAAGTATATTGCGGAGAACATTGTAAACCACAGAATTATCCAAAATATTGATATGGTAAAGCTTGGTACTGATTCAAAGTTTGCTGAATATCGAGAGAATCTGTCCGCAGTTGTAGAAGAGTATCAGGCAAAGATGCTTCTGGCACAGTCCGATGATGAATTTGAGTCGATTTATAAGGAATTTCATGAGCAGCTCGAGAACAGAGCACACTGGAGTGAGCTTAAGGAAGAGTGGGAGGCTGCTTACAAGGCACAGTTTGGCGAAGCATAAATAACAGTGAAAAAAGGGAAGATTCTTTCAAGAAAGATTTTGCGGAAGGGATCTTCCCTTTTATTAGAAGATTGACTGAATCAAACAACCAGAAAGGATTTACGTGATTATGGAAAACAGAGATTATGTATCAATGAAAGAAGTCAACGTGCAGGATGATTTCTTTGGATTTTATCAGCGATTGGTGAAGAAAAAAATTCTTCCGTATCAATGGAATGCGCTAAATGATCGAATTGAGGATGCTGATAAAAGTTACGCAATTCAGAATTTTAAGATTGCTGCGGGACTCGAGAAGGGCGAGTTTGGCGGCTGCGTTTTTCAGGACTCCGATGTGGCAAAGTGGTTTGAGGCATCTGCCTACTCACTAATTGCGTATCCAGACAAAGAACTGGAAAAAACAATGGATGAGACGATTGAACTTATTGGAAAGGCACAGAAGGAAAACGGCTATCTGGATACCTATTTTTCCATTAAGGAGCCGGGAGATGAGTGGACGAATTTGAAGGATCGCCATGAGCTTTACTGTGCAGGTCATATGATTGAGGCAGCCGTGGCCTATTATGAGGTAACAGGAAAGCGTCGTCTTCTTGATATTATGTGTAAATGTGCCGATCACATTGACTCTGTCTTAGGACCAGAGGAGGGAAAGATTCATGGCTATCCGGGTCATCCAGAGATTGAGTTGGCGCTGGTTCGTCTTTATGAGGCGACAGGAGAAAAGCGATATTTAAAGCTTTCCGAATATTTCTTACTGGAAAGAGGACAGGAGCCAAATTATTATCAGCAAGTTCGCAAGAAGCGAGATGGAAAGCAGTATACACAGGAAGAATTGCAGTATTGTCAGGCGGACCGCCCCGTATTAAAGCAGAGAGAAACGGAAGGTCATGCTGTGCGTGCAAACTATATGTACACAGGAATGGCAGGTGTGGCATTAAAAACACAAAATGAAGAGCTGTTAGAAGCGTGCAGAGATATTTGGGATAATATTCAAAAGAAAAAGTTGTATATCAATGGCGGTGTTGGTGCCAGCCCGTGGGGCGAAGCCTATGCTGGAAATTATGATCTGCCAAACGATATGATGTACACAGAAACCTGTGCATCCATTGCACTTGTATACTTTGCAAAGCGAATGCTTCAGACTGAAAAAAATGCAAAATATGCCGATGTAATTGAACGTGTACTTTACAACTTAGTTCCAGGTTCGATTTCTCTTCAGGGAAATGCATTCTTTTATGTCAACCCGCTTGAGGTGAATCCATATGAGATTGACCACAATGGAATTATGCGTCATGTAAAATATGTTCGCCAGAAGTGGTTTGGCTGTGCTTGTTGTCCGCCAAATGCGGCAAGACTTTTGGCTTCCGCAGGGGCATATATCTACACAAAGGATGAAAATGGAATTTCTGTTGATCTGTATGCTGGAAATGAAACAACGACTCAGATCAAAGGTAAGGACACAACGATTTCAATCGAAACCAATATGCCATATGGCGGAGAAAACACGATTCGCATCGCCAGTGCAGAGGACAATTTCTTTACACTTTCCCTGCGCATTCCACAGTGGGCAAAAACGTATCAGATACTTGTAGATGGAGAAATGATTTCTACATCAAAGCCAGAAAATGGATATCTGGAGATTGCACGAAACTGGAAGGGAACGCATAGTGTAAGCATTACATTTGAGATGGGACCGTTGGCTGTGCGCACCAATCCGTTAGTACCAGACAATATCGGAAAAGTAGCAGTTCAAAGAGGTCCGATTGTATACTGCATGGAAGAGGCAGACAACGAAAAGGGACTTAGCCGATTCACAATTGATGCGGGTTCCCTTCAGACCGAGCCGGGAGAACTTCTTGGCCATTCAATTGTGCGGATCAAGGCAAAAGCACAGAAAATTTTGCCGGTAAAATCCGATACGCTTTATTCCTTTAATAAAAACACAGTACAATATGAACCATGCACGGTAACCTTTATTCCATATTATATGTGGCAGAACAGAGGTGCAGGAGAGATGCAAATTTGGTCAAGAGAGTGGACTGAAAAGTAAAGAAACAGCTCTTGCAGCTTTGGGATAAGGTGATAAGATAATGTTAACACATGTATGAACAGAAAGTGAGGGCATTAACGTGGCAAGAGAAATCAATATAAACCGCGACTGGCGTTTCTTTCCGGGAGACTTAGAGCCGCACACAACGGCATCCGGCTGGGGCGGCGCGAAGGCAAAGGGATTTGGCTTTGGAGCAGCCAAAAAAGACTTAGATGATTCAGGCTGGAAGCAAGTCAATATTCCGCATGATTTTGTTGTAGAGCGGGAATATACGAAGAAGCAGGAAAACTTTGGGGACTATGGAAATATTCCGGCAATGGAGACGATTGATACCAGACTAGTTGCAGGCGGCTCCTTAGAGCCGGGTGTCGGCTGGTATCGAAAACACTTTGATGCCCCAATAGAATGGGATGGAAAGCGAATCTTTCTCTTATTTGAAGGTGTGTATCGTGACAGTATCGCATTTTTAAACCATTACGACATCGGAAGTCATCAGAGCGGTTACACAAAAGCGTTGTATGAAATTACGGACTACTTAACCTACGGAGGTGACAATCTTTTAGCTGTCCGTGTGGATGCATCTGAGCGTGAAGGCTGGTGGTACGAGGGCGGCGGTATTTACCGCGATGTAAAGCTGATTGTGACAGATTCCGTTCATTTTGAGCAGGATGGCATCCTTATTCGCAGTGGAAGCGATTTGCATACCGTTCTCGTAACTGCAGAGGCAGTAAATCAAAATACTGTTCCTGTAGATACACAAGTTTCTATAACGCTTTTGAATCCAACTGGAACCTGTGTAGCATCTGCTCAGAAAGACATTACAATCGATGCGTGGGATCGCGAAAAAGTCAATTTTACATTGCACCTAGATGAAATCTGTCTGTGGGATCTGGATACACCGCAGCTGTATCAGGCTTGCATTTCGGTTACATCAAAGCAGCTACAAACAGAAGACACCATGCAGGTATCCTTCGGTATTCGCAGCATAAAATTTGATGTAAACAATGGATTTTTCTTAAATGAAAAGCCAATCAAAATAAAAGGCGTTTGCTGGCATCAGGATCACGCAGGACTTGGAATTGCCGTGCCAAGAAGCGTGTGGGAATATCGCTTAAAGCGAATAAAAGAAATGGGCGCAAATGCCCTTCGCTGCTCGCATCATCCGCAGTCACCGGATATTCTTGAACTGTGCGATCGCATGGGCATTCTCGTTATGGATGAGACAAGAAAGTTAAACAGCTCAGCAGAAAATCGTGAGCAGCTTCGTAGTATGGTGCGAAGTGACCGCAATCATCCATGTATTTTTATGTGGTCTGTCGGAAATGAAGAAACTGCCATTCAGGATAAGGAGGAAGGTGGACGCCTGATCCGCACGGCACGCATGGACGTGCGAAAAGAAGACGATACCCGTCCGGTTACGATGGCATTCTGCGGTTGGAATGGCGAATATTTCCATGATCCAAAGGTGTTTTTGCCAGCATCAAAAGAACTTGATGTGATGGGCTTTAATTACATGCCGGAGGGCTGGGAGGAATACCATCGTGTAATGCCGGAGCAGCCAATTATCATAACAGAAGCAAGTACAAACAGCGGAACAAGAGGCTGCTATCAGACCGATGCCGCACAGAGCCAGTATTATCTGCTAGATGAATCCAATCAGGGAAAGGAAATCAAAAAGGATGTTGCCGAGTATCAGTGGAAGCTGACAGCAGAGCTTTCTTATATTAGTGGAATATTTCTTTGGACCGCATTTGACTATCGAGGAGAGCCAACGCCATTTACCTATCCGGCGGTGTACTCACAGTTTGGCGTGATGGACGCCTGCGGATTTGCGAAAGACAACTATTTCTATTATAAAAGCTGGTGGAGCAACGAAAAGGTTCTCCATATTTTCCCAGACTGGAATCAGCCAGATAAAACAGGAAAGCCATTGACTGTGTATTGCTACAGCAATGCAGATGAGGTAGAACTGTTTGTAAATGGCATTAGTCAAGGAAGGAAGAAGATGATCGCAAACTGGTATCTTCAGTGGGACAATGTAATTTATCAGCCAGGAAAGTTGCATGCAATCGGCTACTGGAAAAAAGAAGATGCAACAATAGACACAATGGAAACTGCGGTAGAGACAACCGGCGCACCATATCGTATTGTACTAGAGCCACAAATGGACACATTACATGATACAAACGACATTGCACTGATCAATGTGAGCGTGCGGGATGAAAAAGGGCGCGTAGTGCCATGGGCAGATCCGCAAATCCGTTTCCATGTAGAAAATGGCATTTTAGTAGGCTGCGGAAATGGAAATCCGGGCAGCCACGAATCTGATAAGAGTGTATTTCGCAGAGCCTTCCATGGACTGTGCCAGATTGCAGTGCAGGCCGGGGATAACTCACATACCAGCGAACCGATCATGATTCGGGCGATGGCAGATGGATTATTGAGTGGTACGACTGCTTTGACATATTCTCAAGGTGCATTGTTAACGTACGGTATCTAACATCCAGCTTTCAAAGGAACAGATATTTTCGTTGTCGGAAATAAATTGTTCCAACTGCTGCTCAAACTCCTGAATTGCGTCGTGATGATTGATATTCGGATAACGATTTTGGATCGCATAGCAAATTCTTGGAGGAGGCGGCGTCTTAAATTTATAAAATGTCAGATTAGGGTTGGAGCGCATAGCTCCCCGTATGACAGACATCGGTGCAATCCCCCACAGGTTTCCGTGGATGTAGCGCTGCAGCATGGAGCCTGTGTTAACCGTCATCATCGGGTGGACGGCAGGGCCGAAATGACAGTCATGCCAGCTTTGATAATCCAATCCCCAGTTCAAATAAATTTCATTTTCTGCATTTAACTCATAACTTGCAATATCATCATGATATGTACTACTCCTGTCACAAATCAAATACATTAATTCTCTGTAAATTGGATTGCTGACAACATCCGGATAATTTATTCTGGAGAATACAAAACCGATATCAGCTACACGGCTTTCAACGAGAGAATAGATTTCGTTGGAATGGTGTGTTCGGATATTTAGCCTGATATTTGCATTGTCAGCACTGTACTTTGAAAAGAAAGATACAAATGTATAACTATTAACGGCATCTACGCTGGCAATGGTCAGTGTCTGTATATTATCTTTGTTTTTTAAATGCTGCGTATCCTTCCATAATGATGCCCACTGGCTGGCAATCGGAATAAATGCATGGCCGTAGTTGGTAAGCTCGATTGTACGATGCCCTTTTTGACGGATCAGAAGCTGAACGCCCAGTTCTGTCTCAAGCTGTTGGATTCGCGAGGATATCGTAGACTGGGAAACATATAGGTATTTTGCAGCGGCAGATATATTGCCATAGGTAATGGCAGTCAGGAATGTTTCTATTTGTTCGTAGGTCATAAACAGTAAGCTCCCTTCAATGTATGATAGAATCTATGTCGCGTACCCTTAAATATCGAATATATAGATATTTTATATCAAATATATTTGTTTTACAAGTGATATTTTAAATGATATAGTGTAAGCGTAACAAAAAGAATTATAACATTCAGCGCTGAAATGAAATAAAAAAATACAAAGAGAGGATTCTGACTATGGATAAGAAGGAATTAATCAAAGCAATGAAGAAAATGGATACTGCAAGCATTTCTGATGCGATGGATAAGCTGGGCATCCCATGCGGATTGTTAGGAATTCAGGCAGTAGTAGAGGGAAACAAAATCTGTGGAGACGCATTTACGGTACACTACATTCCATGTGGCATGAGCAAGGGAAATGTAGGCGATTTTATTGATGATGTGGAGCCGGGACAGGTTGTTGTAATTGATAATGGCGGAAGAACTTATTGCACCGTATGGGGAGACATTATGACATACACAGCCAAGACCAAAGGAATCGAGGGAACTTTGATTGATGGTGTTTGTCGTGATGTAAATGGCATCAAGGAATTGGGCTACGGAATCTATACAAAAGGAAAGTATATGGTTACGGGAAAAGAGCGCGTGACAGTTGATGCTGTGAATGTTCCGGTTTCTATTTCAGGTGTTCAGGTTCGTCCGGGTGATATCATCTTAGGAGATGATTCAGGTGCGCTTGTAGTTCCGATGGAGAAGGCAGAGGAAGTACTTGCAATTGCACAGCACATTGAGGAAGTAGAGCAAAAGATCATTGCTGAGGTTAAGTCTGGCAGCACGCTCAAGGCAGCAAGAGAGAAACTCGGTTATCATAAGCTTCAGTCAAAAGAAGCATAATGGGAGGAATATCATGGGGGAAAAATTTGGAAAAAAATTTGCAGCTATCTTTTCACTTTCTGCAATCATGTATAGTGCGTATGTAGGCCCGGGATTTGCTTCCGGTACACAGACGTATCTTATTTTAACAATAAGGGATTTATCGGTATTTTCCTTGGCCCGCTTGTAGCAGGTATCATGTGTTTTATTTTCAATCTCCTGCTTTTCGAGATCAACCGCATTTATAAGCCGGATTCTTACAGGGAAGCCTACAATACAATTTATCGTCCAAAGGGATTACAGATTTTCTTCGGAACATTTAAAGAGTTGCAGGTAATCGTGGTTGTTTTAATCGCATTGTCTGCGCAGATTTCCACAACAGGAGCTCTCTTGAATCAGATATTTGGTCTGCCTAAGATTGTGGGTACCACAGGCTTCTGTGTTCTGGTATTGCTTTTTGCCCTCTGGGGTGCAAATGTGCTTCGGAAAGTTGGAACCATTCTTGGTCTTGCAATTTTGATTATCTGTGGCTATGTTGCTGCAGTTTGCTTTGGAAATGCCATTCCGCTTGCAACAGACTATATGAAGCAGCATATTTCCTATACGGAGTATGGTTTTTCAGGGGTTCAGGCATGGTTTTCCATGCTCATGATTGTGGTGTTCTTCATGAACGGTTATGAAGCCTGTGTACCTGCCTCAAAGGGAATCATTGAGACGAGAAAAGATGTTTTCGTTGAATCCATCGTGACAGCAGTTCTGTGCGCTGGTTCAACTATGATATTTACTTTCATTTTTGCAGCCGGTATGCCGGATATCATGAACGAAGAGATTCCAACACTCTGGGCAATTAATAATCTTTCAAGTTCAGGATGGATTTCAAAGATTTTATATGTTGTATTTGCTATTGCGGCAATGCTTTCAAGCTCAGTTGCCTTTATCTTTACCGTTTGCAACCGTTTTGAACCGATGATCGAAAAGAAATGGACAAGCAGTACCTCTTTTACGAGAAAATTTGTGATTGCGATCATCTTTATTCTGATTTGTACGTTCGGTTCAAGCTTTGGACTGCTTAATATCATCAAATACGGATATGGTACATTTACACTTATCGTAGGTCCGGTTATGCTCGTTCCGCTTATTATCAGCGTCCCATACAGACTGTGGAAAGATAAAAAGGATGGCATTCTTGACGAAAATTATGAAGTAAAAGAAACTTCAGGAAGGTAAATGAATTATGAATCTGACAGAAGAATTAAAAAAGAAATTGATAAAACTGCCAACCGGAAATATTGCAGACAATAATAACCAGACACCAAATCAGGGTGTCATGGATACAGCAATCAAGCCGGTTGATTCTAAGATGAAAATGATTGGACGTGCGTTTACTGCACAGTGTTTTCCGGGAGATAATCTGGCACTGCATCAGGCAATCTATGCTGCAAAGCCGGGTGATGTATTGATTCTTGACGTACACGGATATTCAAATGCCGGTCACTTCGGTGACATCATGGCGACAGCATGCAAGGAATACGGACTTGCAGGAGTGGTAATTGATGGAAGCTGCAGAGATTCGGAGGATATAAAGGAATTGGGCTTTCCTGTATTTGTGAGAGCATTCAATCCATCCGGCACAGTAAAGGAAAGTCTTGCAAAAATGAATATTCCGGTACATTGCGGTGGTATTGTAGTAAATCCGGGTGACATTGTTTTTGGCGATTGCGATGGAGTTGTTGTTATTCCGCAGGAGCATGAAGATGCTGTATTTGAAAAGGCACTGGACAAATTCCATCACGAGCAGGAAATTATTGAGCAGCTCAAGGCAGGAAAAACAACACTGGAAATTTATCACTTTGATAAAATAATCGAAGCAAAAAAGAAAAGCTGCTAGGATTTGACTTGACGATGAATAAGGATTTTACGAAGGGAAACATATCTGCCTATCTTGTGAGTCTTGCGGCACCTCTGATGGTGGGAAACATATTGCAGGAATTTTATAATACAATAGATGCGTTTGTAGTCGGACGCTTTGCCGGGAAGGAAGAATTTGCTGCAATCGGAATTGCTGGAACAGCCATGAATTTATTTCTATTTGCACTGGTTGGATGCTGTAACGGATTTTCAATCCTTTTTGCTCAGGCATATGGAAATAAAAATATGAGTGAATTGCGAAAACAACATTTCAGTGCCTTGATTGCAGGAATGGGATGCGCGATTTTTCTCATGATGATAGGGCTTACCTGTATGAAGCCGTTGCTGACACTTTTACAGACGCCGACAGAATTGCATGGTTATGTGGCTTCTTATCTTTTCTGGATATTCTTAAGTCTTCCGGCTGTTTTTTTCTACAATCTGTTTGCATCGCTTCTTAGAGCTTCAGGAGATACAAAAGCATCATTGTTTGTTTTGATTGCATCTGTGGTTATTAATCTGTTAATGGATGTGGTTCTAGTCGGAAACTGTCGAATGGGAATAGAAGGTGCTGCGATTGCAACAGCGGTCACACAGATTATTTCGGCAATATTATGTTTTGCCTATTTGTGGAAAACACACCGTGAGATGGTATTGCACAGAAAGGATTGCAGCAGCAGTCATAGGGATATCTTAAAATCTTTAAAGACCGGTTTGATTACGAGTCTGCACCAGAGCAGTCTGTATCTTGGAAAATTACTGGTTCAAGGAACTGTAAATACAGGCGGAACTGATGTGATTGCAGCATATACTGCAGCCACTCGTATTGAAGGCTTTGCCAATTCAATCGGCAGCAGCGGCTCTGTCTCGACATCCATCCTGACAGCGCAGAATTACGGAGCCGGAAAAACCGATCGCGTACAAAAAACATTTCGCTGCAGTTTAGGCTGGCTTGCCAAAACCGGATTATTCGCTGCGATTGTGATGTTTCTTTTTGCACCGCAGACCATTGCTCTCATGCTGGGAAATACCAGCGGTACGTCCTATGAAGAAGGAATTCGCTATCTTCGTCTGGTTTCCGTCTTTTATCTGTTTTGCTATACCGGAAATACGTTCACAGGTTATTATAATGGCATAGGAAAAGTACTCATGCCATTCATTGGTGCAACCGGTCATATTCTCATTCGCGTTGTACTCTCAAGTCTTTTGTTCCCTGTGATGGGACTTAATTCAGTAGCACTTGCGACAGGAATAGGATGGATGATTGCGAATTGCTTTTGGGGTATTGCTTATAGGTATCTGAACAAAGGGTTACATTTCACGGAGCAATAAGCGTTACGTAAATGGGTGTCCCGTGAACGGTCAGAAAACGTAGCGGGATCCTGCTGAACAGTGACGCCGACAAAGCAATCATCGAACCGCCTCCGTAAATCTTTTGGGAATCCAACTGTGGGGTTGACTTCTTTTTGAAACCTGCTATAATGAACGTTGACTGAGAAGATGTGTAAGTAGTCTGTACCGTTCAGGTTTCCAGAGAGGCCGCATAACCTGCTGAGAGTGCTGCCAGCCGCATACAGATGAATTTCAGCATTGGAGTCTTTCGTGAAAATTTTGTTTCGATTTCCTTTCACCTTTGATTCACTTGGATTGCGTGTGGATTGTTATTGTTCAGATGACAGGATAACCGGACAAAAGCTAAGCGAATGCAGCTGCTGCATTATGGCAGGTCAAGTGCGGATTGTATGTGAGTCAGTGAACGCCAATCAGATGCGATTTGATTCAGCAATTTTACAGTCTGAACATGGGTGGTACCGCGGATTTATTCGTCCCATAAAGGTTTTGAAAAAAACCTCTATGGGACTTTTTTATTTGGTAACTATTCAGAGCCATGCAAAATTGCTTGCTGTGAATGCTTGCATTCAAACAGCATAGCAATTTTATATGGCGAAGTAATCACATGAGCAAAATAGGCACATCGAAGATGTGTCTGCCTCGCAGAGGTGTTTTTGCGAAGGGGGTTCTGAATAGTTACGATATTTATTCGTCCCATAGAAAAAAGCACCGTTAGGAGTGCAAGCAACATTTATAGAAAGCAGAGGAAAGGTTATATGCAGGAAAAACACAAGCTGTCCGACAATCTTGCTGCGCTGAAGGAGAAGATCGAGACCGGACTGGAAGAAATGTCCAATTCAAAGGAACTGTATGAGTTCAGAAGCTCTTATCTGGAAGGAAAGAAGAGCAAGATCAGCGAGCTGATGAAGGAAATGAGAAATCTCGCACCAGAGGAGCGTGCAGGCTACGGAAAATCGGTAAATGAGCTCAAGGAGTGGGCAATCGACCGTTTCTCCAAGATGGAAGAGAAAATGAAGCAGCTGGAGTTGCAGCGTCGCTACGAGTCTGAGAAGATCGATTTGACACTTCCGGCTGAAGAAGTTGGAACCGGTAATCTTCATCCGATCACACTCGTTCGCAATCAGCTGATCGACATCTTCGCCGGAATGGGCTTTGAGATCTATGAGGGCGCAGAGATCGAGAACGATTATTACAACTTCACTGCACTGAATACACCGAAGGATCATCCGGCAAGAGATATGCAGGATACGTTCTATCTGTCTCCGGAGTTCTTGCTTCGTACCCAGACATCCGCAGGTCAGATTCACGTTATGGAGAGCAAGAAGCCTCCGATCAAGATTCTGTCTCCGGGCCGCGTATTCCGTTCCGATGACGATGCGACTCATTCCCCAATGTTCCATCAGATGGAAGGTCTTGTTGTCGATAAAGGAATTACATTGTCTGACTTAAAGGGTATGCTTGATCTGTTTGTACAGAAGATTTACGGAGAGGGAACGACCACCCGTCTTCGTCCGTCCTACTTCCCATTCACAGAGCCGTCTGTAGAGGTTGACTGCAGCTGCTTCGAGTGCGGCGGAAAGGGCTGTAATCTGTGTAAGGGAACCGGCTGGATTGAGATCCTTGGTGCTGGCGTAGTCAATAAGAAAGTCCTTGAAAACTGCGGCATCGATTCTGAGGAGTACAGCGGATTTGCGTTTGGTATCGGTCTGGAGCGTACTGCAATGCTTAAGTACGGTATCAATAACATCAAGATGCTGTTTGGATCGGATCTGCGTGTCCTGAAACAGATTAACGAGAAATAAGAAAGGACGGAAACGAGATATGTTAGTACCATTAAGTTGGCTGAAAGAATATGTAGATATAGATGTAACGCCGCAGGAGCTTGAGAAGAAGCTGTTCGACGGCGGATTTGAAGTAGAGGAGATGTATCAGGTAGGAAAAGACATCGACAAGATCGTAGTCGGACTGGTAGAGACATGCGAGCCGATTCCGGACACTCACCTTCACGTATGCCAGGTAAACGCAGGCGAGTACGGCACCATGCAGATTTGCTGCGGAGCTGATAATGTACAGGCAGGCGGCAAGTATCCGGTGGCACTCGTTGGCGCAACGGTTTATGCGACTGCAAAGGATCATAAGACGATCGAGGGCGTGATGACCATCAAGAAGGGAAAGCTGCGCGGCTATGAGTCCTGCGGTATGCTTTGTTCCGGAACGGAACTTGGTCTGACAGAGGATCTGTACCCGGGTGCAGATTATAACGGTCTGTTAGTAATGCCAGGGGATGCACAGCCGGGTGCAGACGTAAAAGCAATCACAGGACTGGATGACTGGATGTTTGACATTTCCTTAACGGCAAACAGACCGGACTGCCAGAGCATCTTGGGTATTGCCAGAGAAGTTTCTGCAATGCTTGAGAAGCCATTAAAGATGCCGGCAACCGATTATACCGAGACTGAAGTAAAGAAGGAAGGCTTTCAGGTAAGCGTTGAGGCACCGGATCTGTGTCCGCGCTACAGCGCACATTACGTCTATGATGTAAAGATCGGCCCGTCTCCAGCATGGATGAAGCGCCGTCTGGCACTTGTTGGCATCAATTCGATCAGCAATATCGTCGATATCACAAATTATGTCTTAAAGGAAATCGGACAGCCAATGCATGCATTTGACGGCTCCTATCTGGAAGGCAACGAGATCTGTGTAAGACGCGCCCATGAGGGTGAGAAGATCGTAACACTTGACGATCAGGAATATACGATGACTCCGGCAAATCTTGTCATCTGCGATGGCGTAAAGCCGGTTGCATTGGCAGGTGTTATGGGCGGTTTAAATTCCGAGATTCGTGACACAACAGAGAGTGTTATGTTTGAGTCTGCAAAGTTTGCAAGAGATAATGTAAGAAAGACGGCAAGAGCACTTGGAAAGTCTTCTGATTCCAGCGCAAGATACGAGAAGGGCGTAGATGAGTATTCAACTGTTCTGGGTATGAAGCGTGCGCTGCATCTGATCGAGGAACTTGGCTGCGGAAAGGTTTCTTCTACTCATGTGGACGTGAATGTAGGAAACAGCATCGAGCCAAAGCCGATGCAGGTAAGCATCAGCAAAGTAAACAGCGTTCTTGGAATCGAAGTTCCGGCAGAAGAGATCACGCGTATTATGAAGAATTTAAACTTCAATCCGACTGTTGACGGTGATATATTGACGCTTCAGGTACCGGCTTACCGTGAGGATATGATGCCGGAGGGCGAGAATGACGTAGAGCGTTATCCGGATGTGGCAGAGGAAGTCATCCGTATGTATGGCTATGACCACATCAAGTCTACCTTCATGCCATCCGCACAGGTAACAGCAGGCGGCTATAATAGGGAGCAGAAGGGCGAGTTGGCATTAAAGCGTACTCTTTGTACGATGGGTGCATATGAGTGTATGCATTATTCTTTCTTCTCACCGTCTGATCTGGATTTACTGAAGTTCCCGGCTGATGCAAAGGAACGTTTCGCAATCAAGATCATGAACCCGATCAATATTGATCTGTCTTTGATGCGTACTACTCTGGCAGCGTCCATGATGAATGCAATCTCCAGAAATGAAAAGCAAGGCATTCTGGACGGAAGACTTTTCGAGGTTGCAAGCATCTTCATTCCGAAGGAACTGCCATTAACCGAGTACCCGGACGAGAGAAAGACGCTGTGCGTCGGTATCTTCGGTGCAAAGGAATCCTTCTACACGATGAAAGGTATCGCAAACGGAATCGCTGACAGCTTGGATGTTGCATTCACCTACGAGCCGGTTTTGAAGTCCTTCCTGCATCCATATCAGGCTGTAAAGGTATCCTGCGAGGGTGAGGAACTTGGTTACTTCGGTAAGGTGGCGTATGACATTCAGGATAAGTTAAACTGTCGTACCAGTATGTATGTGATGGAACTTGATCTTGAGATTTTGTCCAAGTGGTATGGAAAGAAGAGAACCTTCACGCCGCTGCCAAAATTCTCCGAGGAAAAGCGTGACCTTGCATTCGTAATGGATAAGGCAATCACCTGCGGCGAGATCGAGGATTGCATTCGCAAGGAAAATAAGTATGTAAAGGAAATCAAGCTGTTTGATATCTATGAGGGCGGTCAGATTCCGGAAGGAAAGAAGAGTATGGCATTCTCCATTACTTTTGTTCCAAAGGACGAGGCATTTGACGATGCACGCGTTCAGAAGTTTGTTGACAAGATCTGTGCAAAGTTAAAGGAAGCATACGGCGTAGAATTAAGAGCATAATGATGCGAGAGTGCAAAGCACGTAGCAATCTTCAAAAACATTCGTAATCTGCTCATGTTTTTGGCGGGTCAAGAGGTCAAAAATCCTCTTGCAAGCAAGCTTGCATCGGCTTTCTGACCTTTTGACCCTGGTATCATATTTAGAAACCTCTGTGGGACTGTGAAAGTCCTGCAGAGGTTTTTTGTGTCTTCGTTCAATAAAAATTCACAGAACTCTCAACTAACACTCAGATAAGAAATGTAAAATGTACGTAAAGTATAAGAAAGCATAACTGTGAAGGTACAAAACGGTTATGATGAGATACAAAGTGATGTGCAGAAAGGAGTCAAACAGGCAAATGGAACTTGAAGGAAAATACCGGCATGAATTAAAATACCAGATTCGCTTGGCAGATTATTATGCATTGCGAAGCAGACTGCGCCCGGTCATGAAGCTTGATCCTCACACAGGTGCGGATGGTCTTTATACGATCCGAAGTGTTTATTTTGATAATTATAATGACAAAGCACTTCGCGAAAAAGTGGATGGCGTACAATTGAGAGAAAAATTTCGGATTCGCTATTATAATGATGATTTTTCTTTTATTACATTGGAGAAGAAGATTAAGCATAATGATCTTTGTATGAAAGTAGATGCGCGCATTACACAGGAGGAATATAAAAGAATGATGCGTGAACCGGGTTCATGGATGCTTGCGCATAAGGAGCCGCTTGTGAGAGAACTGTATTGCAAAATGAAAATGCAGCAGCTTCGACCGCGCGTGTTTGTTTCGTATGTGCGCGAGCCATATGTATATGATGCCGGAAATGTGCGCGTAACATTTGATTCAAAGATTCGCACAAGCTTATTTTCGCAAAATTTTGCAGAAGGTGTCGTTTCGGATATCAGCGCAACAGATACGCCCGCCGACCGAATCCTTGAAGTAAAATTTGATGAATACTTGCCGGAGGTCATTGCATGTCTGCTGCAGACAGGTGTGCTTCGCCAGCAGGCATTTTCAAAATATGGTGCCTGCCGCCGATTTGGATGAACCAAAGGAATATGCGGTTTTGCAAAGAGTAATCTTGTGAAGGGAAACTGAAGTTTAATCGAAAATTTAACATGGAGGAGAAATCAAAATGAGTTTTAATGATGTATTTAAGTCTAGCTTTCTGGAAAATATTTCAGAATTTTCCGCAGTCGATACCGTGATTGGTCTGGCATTTGCGCTGCTGATCGGTCTGTATATTTTTATGATTTACAAAAAGACACTTACGGGTGTCATGTATTCAAGTGGATTTGCTTTAACGCTTGTCGGTTTGTCGCTTGTCACGACACTTGTTATCATGGCAGTTACTTCAAATGTTGTGCTGTCGCTTGGTATGGTAGGTGCGCTTTCTATTGTGCGTTTTCGTACAGCGATTAAAGAGCCGGTAGAGATTGTTTTTCTGTTTTGGTCGCTGGCAATCGGCATTGTAATCGGCGCGGGTATGATTCCGCTGGCGGTGATCGGCTCTGCGATTATCGGAATTATCTTTCTTTTATTTGCAAACCGCAAAAACCACAATAATCCATACATTCTCGTATTAAATTGCACAAATGAGCAGGCAGAGACAGAAGCAAAAGAGATTCTTGGAAAAAATACAGAGCATTATATCGTGAAGTCAAAGACGATCAATCCGTCCGGAATCGAATTGACGATGGAACTTCGCACAAAGAATGCTGCGACAGATTTTGTAAATCGAATTGCAGAAGTAGCCGGTGTAGAAAATGCTACGCTTGTAAGCTATAACGGTGAATATATCTCATAATGGAGGAAGAAAGACATGATCGCACATAAATATACAACAAGAGTGATTGCTGTGGTCATGGCACTTGCTGTTTGCCTGTGTCTTTTGGCAGTGACTTTTTCAAATGAGATCGTAACGGCAGCCGGAGATGCCGGCGTTTCTATGGAATATGAGACAAAGCTGTTTGATACACAGAGTATCATCAGCGTCAACATCATTATGGATGAAGAGGACTGGAATGAGATGCTGGAAAATGCCATGTCTGAAGAATATTACAAGTGTGATGTTGAAATCAATGGAACAATGTTTTATCAGGTTGCGATTCGGCCAAAGGGAAATACCAGTCTGTCATCCATTGCCAATGATCCGACAACCGATCGCTACAGCTTTAAGCTGGAGTTTGACCATTATGTAGAGGGGCAGACTTGTTTTGGACTGGATAAGCTGATTTTGAACAATAATTATGCCGATGCGACAAATATGAAGGAAGCATTAATCTATGATATGTATCAATATCTTGATGCAGATGCTTCTCTCTATAATTATGCGAAGATATCGGTAAATGATGAATATTGGGGCGTTTATCTTGCTCTTGAGGCGGTTGAGGACAGTTTTTTGCTTCGGAATTACGGAGTGCAGACTGGTGCATTGTATAAACCGGAAGGTATGGGCATGGGAGGAAATGGCGGCTTTTCAATGGGCAGCGGCGGCGCAGATTTGAATTATAGTGACGATGAACTGGACAGTTATTCCACTATTTGGGATGGAGAAGTCACGTCCACGACAAAAGCAGATCATAAGCGGGTCATAACAGCATTGAAGAATATTTCTGAGGGAACCGATCTCGAATCCTATATGGATATTGACAATTTGCTTCGCTACATGGCGGTGCATGTCTTTTCTGCCAATGATGACAGCTTATCCGGTACAATGGCACATAATTACTACTTGTATGAATCAGGCGGAAAGCTGAATTTGATTCCGTGGGATTATAATCTTTGTCTTGGCGGAATGGGAAGTGGCAATGATGCATCCAGTGTTGTTAATAGTGCAATTGACAATGCATTCTCCGGAACAAAATTTTTTGACACGCTGATGGAGAATGAAACCTATCATAGTCAATATTATGAATATTTACAGCAGCTTGTAGATGAATATATAGACGGCGGCGGATTTGATGCTTTTTATGAGCGGGTGCGCAGTCAGATTGATGAATTAGTGGAAAGCGACCCGACTGCATTTTATTCTTATGAAGATTATCAGACAGCAGCAGATATGCTATATCAGGTAGTAAAAAGCAGAGGTGAATCCGTTAAAGGACAAGTTGAGGGAACGATCCCGTCCACAGAGGAAGAACAAAGAAATAATTCGGAAGCATTGATTGATGCCACAGGACTTGATGTAAGCGTCATGGGCAGCATGAATGCAGGCGGCGGTGGTATGAAAGATAAGCCGGACAACATGCCAGAAGGCGGAGAACCTATGGGAGATAAGCCGGACAACATGCCAGAAGACGGCGAACCTATGGGAGATAAACCGGACGGTGAGTCGGAGAATATATCAGGTGGTGCATTGAAAGATAAACCGGACGGTGCGCCTGACAATATGCCGGGAGATATGCCAGGCGGCAATATTCCTCAATTTGACAGCGAAGATTTAGAAAGTGCGTCAGCAGAGAGTTTATCTGCAGATGCTATGAATCAAGAGACTACAGGAATAGCTGCAGAAAATACACAGTCCTCAGAGGAAGAAATGGAAGAAGGATCAGTAGAAGCAGCTGCGGAAAATCCAGCAGAAGAAGCAGGGGAAGGCTCACCAAAAGAAGCCGCAGAAAATGCCCCACCTGGAGAAAAAACAGCAAAAGATTTCTCACCAGGAGGAAATTTTGACGGATTTGATATGAAAGATCATGAGGAAAACCGCGCAGAGAATGGCAGCACGACAACTGTGCAAAAGGATACTCTTATTTTATATGGTGTGACGCTGCTTGTTTTACTGGCGGCAATGACATTTGTAAAGCTGTACAAAAGAAGGTAAAAAGATAAATTAAGTCAAAGCGGACATTCGCAATCCGCTTCGCTGCTTGATTGATTCGGTAAAAAAACGTCCGATGTCGAAATGGAAGCATCGGACGTTTTTTTGTTAGCCTTTAGACCGGTTGAGATAACTGATAGAAGACAATGTTGGCATATGCATCGGGCAGATGTTTCTACAGGCAAGTGATTTAGAACATCCGGATTCAAAATGTTTTCGATATTGTTGCTTAATTTGGGTCTTGCGGTCTGCTGTTGAAGAATGCAGCAGGAAGGCATCATTTGCAAAGAAAGCACCAAAGAAATTGGGCGATTTCTTCACGTAGTTAGGGCAAACCTCAAGACAAAGACCGCATTTCAGACATTTTGCAGCAGAGTATTGCTGAGAAAAATATTTGTCGGACGGTTTTGCTCGTGTGCCAAGATACATCAGAGCTTCTTTTTCATATTCGTGGATGATCGAGCGATCCACTACCAGATCACAGATGACAGGAAATTTGCTGAGAGGTTCGAGTGTCAGCAGGTCTGTATGAGCGGTGTCAATAAAGACTGCACAAGCCAGAGCCGGATTTTTGTTTATGATCATGGCACATCCACCGCACATCTTCTGCATACAACTGCATTCCCATCGAATTCTTTTGCAAGGATTTTGGTTTTCATCGACCGGATCATCGGTGTAATTGATCTGCTCTAGAATGGCTGCTACTGTAAGACGTTTGCCGCCTTCAAAATGAAATGTCTGCCAGTAAGGCTGTGCATCGCGAGAATCCTGCCGCTTGATTTTTACTTTCATTTTAAGAAATCTCCTTTCCACTCCTGCTCAAAATGAATCTGAATTTCATTGTTCGCAAATTCCACTATAGAAGATTTTTGATATTCTGCCAGACTGTTCGGATAATCTGCTCTGAAATGAGCACCTCTGGACTCCCTACGTTCCAGAGCAGATGTAAGGATTGCCTTGGCCAGAAGAACCATATAGTAGATCCGGTAATTTTCGTATACGGACACAACCGGATCAAAGTTGATGGACTTGAGTGCATCAAGGTAAAAGTTGATTGATTCCAAACCTTCTTTTAGCTCTTTCTCTGTGCGGACAATTCCAAGATCATGGTTCATAATTTCGGAGATCATCTGCTGAATATACACAACCGGGTAGCGACTTTTGGTATTTTGGATCATGGAAAGCTGCTCCTGTGCGGTCTTTATAAAAGGTTGGAAAAGCACAGCGGTATCATCAGGTAAATGGAAATCAGCAGATAAAATCGCACGAGCTGCAGTTCTTCCGGAGTGAACAGCAGCCATAAGGGAGTTTCCGCCCAGACGGTTCGCACCATGATACTTAGAAGCTGCTTCACCGACGGCGTATAAGCCGTGAATGTTCGTTTCATGCTGCTTATCAACCCGGATTCCTCCCATAAAAAAGTGAATTGACGGTGCAACTGGAATCGGTTTGGCGGTGACATCCAGATTCAGGTAATCCCTGCATAGAAGGTATACTTCTTCAAGGCGCTCATGTATCAGTTTTGAACCTAAGAATGTGATATCAAGATATACCTGCGATGGAGAATTGTAGATTTCTCTGGAAACAATATCACGAGGCATCAGATTTCCGTTGGCTCCGTACTTGTCTTCCATGAAATAGACACGCTTATCGTCATCCAGATAATACAAACGGCCGCCTTCACCGCGGGCTGCTTCTGTTATCAGCATACGTTTCTGGTCTGTCTCGATTGTAGTAGGGTGATATTGTATAAACTCCAGATTCCGAAGCTGGACACCCTGGGAAAACAGCTTGCCGGCCATGTAGCCATCGCAGAGCTCAGAGCCTGTTGTTTTACCGAACAGCTTGTTCTGACCGCCGGTTGCACATACAACAGCATCGGCATAAAAAGGAACAAGATGGCCGGTTTTCGGTTCATAAAACAGAGCACCAAAACATCTGCTGTCGTGAATAAGAGCTGAATGAAAATATAACCCAAGGTGTGTTTCGATTTTTCCGGAAATTTCGTATTCAAGACATTTATGTGTCAGGGCAGTGACAATTTGTTTACCGGTTGAAGCACCTGCATAAACGGTTCTTTTTTTGCTCTGACCTCCGAAAGCCCGAACTTTAACAGTATGGTCAGAGTTTCGGTTGAACATAGTACCCATATCATCAAGCCATTTCAGATTTTTAGGGGCATTTTCACAGAAGTTCAGAATGTCCTGCTCATCTTCGAGAAAGCAGCCGCCTTTGAATGTATCTCTGGCATGGAAAAGAATGGAGTCGGATTCACCGGCAGTGTTGACAGCAGCATTTATGCCTCCGGCAGCCATAACGGATTGCGTGCGTTCCGACACAAATGGCGCAACAAGAACGACTTGGATGCCGAGAGAAGCAGCCTCTATTGCTGCAGATAGTCCGGAAATTCCATTGCCTATAACTAATATTCTCATAAAATCAACCTCCAAAACCTGTCCAAAGGATAACATATCTCGTAAGAGCAAATGTCGTAAGAATCATGAGAACTGCACACAGCGTGATAATGACACGGTCTGTTTTCTTTTCGGAAGCGTCTGAACTCAATAATCCCATGGTGATAAGTGAGCGACTGAATGAGGCACCAAGATGTATAAAAATGGCGGCAAAGAAAAGAATTTCTGTGGCAAGAAGAGAAATCTTATGAGAGACAGAAAGAGCCGTGCCACTCACGATGAACTGGAAAGCCTTGACATGCATATGGAGCAGACATACGATAACAAGTCCGCTTGCCCGCTGCAAAATTGTCCGGATGTTGTGGCGCGGATATTTCATCAGCTGAGAGCCGTCGTGAAAAAAGAAAACGATAACGAGACTTATCATCACATGGAGTGCAGTTACTGCTGCAGTTGATCTTGCCAGCATTTTGCACAATGAATAATCATACCAGCCTGTCAGCATGGAGTAGGACATAGTGAGAAAATGTCCAAACAGACACACGGTAAGTATCCAGGAACAGATAGAATTACATTTTTTTAGCATTTGACCTCCTAAAAGAGTACACTGTCACGCATGTTACAGATGACGCATACTGTGTTTTGATTTATTTTACAGTCATGATAGCATAAAAGAAATGCAAGTGCAATCATTGCAAAAAAATAATGGTTTTCTTGCCTGTTGGTATTAAGATGTATATAATGATACCAGGGTCAAAAGGTCAGAAAGCCGATGCAAGCTTGCTTGCAAGAGGATTT